>NZ_CADCSU010000103.1 GCF_902804475.1 Flavobacterium bizetiae | reverse complement strand
CGTTTTAAACGCTGTGAGAAATAAAATAATCCATCGGGTTTTTGCAGTAATAAAAAACCAAATCCCTTATAAAAAAGATTTGGTTTTATCATAGAAATCAGGATGACAAACTGGATGTTAAATCGTTTTATGAAAACGAGTATCCTAGCCCCGATAGAAGTGGAAATCCTTTTTCTGGCTTCTTTAGCCAGGAAAAGATTGGAACGGATAGCGGGATTAGCTCCTAAAAAAACAAAAAGCTTTTATAAAGAATTACGCATTATAAGCGAGGATTTATTTTCTATTTGTTCTTTCTTTCCTTTTAATACTATGTCTGCCAAAATTTTTCCCATCGTTTCAAAATGGGTTGAGATTGTGGTGATTCCGTTGGCGACAATCTTTTTTAGAGGTGTTTCATTATAGGATATGATTCCGAGATCGATTCCTAATTTCAGGTTCTGATCTCTTGCTTTCTCGATTACGCGTACTAAATCACGATCATTAGGAATAATGTACAAATCGCCCAAAGTGATTTCGCGGTCGGTAAATTCTGTAATGATTTCGTACTCAAAATTATGTTCGGTACAAAAAGCTTCAAACCCAATTTTCATTCCAAGTGGTTCTCTGAAACCCGGGAAAATCAGAATTAGCTTTTCATATTTACTCAGCCTCGATTTTCCTTTAAGCAATCCTTCGAAGATATCTTTTTCGTGATTTTGATAAATAGCGGGATACAATTTTAGATCCGGATTGGTCTGATCCAGTATGATAACTTCGCCTACTGGTAGGGTTTTTATCAATTTAGCTACATCGTTTAAGTCGGTGGGCATAATGATGTATTTTGTATAATTTCCGTTGCTGTCATTTATAAGCTTCTGAAAAACGGGACCATTAAAATGATGAAAGAAAATATCGACCTGAGCATTTTTTCCGATATGCTGCAAAAACGAATTATAGATGTCTTCTTTAAAACTATTTAATTCATCAAATAATAAGAAAATCTTTTGTTTTATGGTCGTTTCAACGCTTTTAACGTAATATCCCTTGCCGGGAATAGCATAAATAATTCCTCTTTTTTTGAGTTCATCGTATCCTAATAAAACCGTATCACGCGATAACGAAAAAGCCAGACACACTTTATTTACAGAGGGTAATCGGTCGCCTTTTACCAGTTTTTCTTCTTCGATTGCTTTTTCTATTGACAGAATTATCTGCTTATATTTTGGCAAACCAATGTTATTTTGAATCGAAATAATATTCATAAAAAAGGAATTTTGGGTGCAATATACAAAAAACTGGTAGGTACTGGTATGCAAACGTAAATAATGTTTCTATTTTTGGATTTCACTTTTGGCAAAAATAATATGGAAATAAAACATATATCGCATTTTCAAAACGGATCTATATCTAAATCATTTGGTTTAATGCCCGATAAGGAAGAAATTCTTTCTTTTGAATTATCAAATAAAAACGGAATGAAAGTTCAGGTCATTAATTATGGCGCTACGGTAACTTCATTACAAATTCCGGTTTCGAATGGTAATCTTGTTGATGTTGTTTTGGGTTTTGACAATTTAGAATCGTATCTGGCTTCGTATAATTTACCGGGTGCTCCTTATTTTGGGACAACTGTTGGTCGTTATGCAGGAAGAATTAGTAAAGGTTCTTTTCAATTAAACGACAAAACGTACCAGTTAAACATTAACAATAACGGAAATACGCTGCATGGCGGAATTGTAGGTTTTGGACAAAAAGTATGGAATGTGACCAACATTACTTCAGGAGATAATCCGTCGATTACTTTGAGTCTTTTAAGTGAGAATTTAGACGAAAGTTTTCCGGGAGAATTACACGTTGACTTAACGTATACTTTGACCGAAGACAATGAACTGAAACTGGAATACAAAGCAACAACTACAGAAGATACTGTTATAAACTTAACGCACCATAGTTATTTTAATCTTGATGGTCATGACGGAGATGTTCTGGATCAGAGTATGTTTATTGATGCTGAAAAAATATTAGAGACAGATTCAGATAATATTCCGAGTGGAAATTTTACAGCTCTTTCTAATCATGATTTTGATTTTAGAACTGCCAAAAAATGTCCTGCAGTTATTGACAATTCGTTTGTTGTTGAAAAAACAAATAATGCTGTAGCAAAATTATACAGTGCCAAAAATAATTTGCAAATGAGCGTTTACACAGATCAGCCAAGTGTACATATTTATGTGGGCGGTAAATGTTCTGATACCTTAAAAGGAAAAGAAAATATAAGTTATCATCCGTCAAGCGGAATTTGTTTTGAAACGCAAAATTTTCCGGATGCACCCAATCAGGAACATTTTCCAAATTCGGTTTTAAGAAAAGGAGATACATACAACCAAAAAACGGTTTATAAATTCGAAAATATAAACTAATATTTATTTACAGAAAAGTTCAAAGAATTACCAGATAATACCATTTCAATTACATCATAATGAATGACATTTTAGTACAGAACACCACTGCTTTTTTTGAGAAATCTTTTGGATCAGCTCCTCAAAAAGTAGTACTTTCTCCAGGAAGAATCAACATCATTGGGGAACATATTGATTATAATGACGGTTATGTTTTGCCAGCCGCAATCGACAAAGTTATTTGTTTTGCTTTTGCGAAAAACAATACCAAAAAATCCCGAATAGTTGCCATCGACTTAAACGAAGATTTTGAAGCTGATCTGACTCAGGAAATCACATTAAGCGATGTGGTCTGGACCAATTATATCCGTGGCGTTATCAAACAATTGCAGGATAATGGTTTTGTTTTTGAAGGTTTTAACTGTGTTTTCAGCAGTAATATTCCGGTAGGTTCCGGTTTATCTTCTTCGGCAGCTTTAGAGTGCGGAATGATTTTCGGAATAAAGGAACTTTTCGATCTGAAAATTGAAAAAGTAGATATCTCTTTATTAGGACAAAAAGCAGAACACTGGGTAGGTATTAATTGTGGTATCATGGATCAGTTTTCGAGCGTTCATGGTCTTGAAAATAAAGTAATTAAATTAGATTGTAATACGCTTGACTTTGAATATCACAATGCTGATTTTAAAGATTATTCTTTAGTGTTATTTGATAGTAATGTAAAACATTCGCTTTTTACATCTGAATACAATACCCGAAGAATTGAGTGCGAACAAGGATTGGCTATTATTAAAGAAAATTTTCCTGAAGTAAAGAGTTTCAGAGATTGTACAGAAGAACAACTTTTGAGCATTCAGGACAAAATAAATCCAACTGTTTTTAAAAGAGTACATTTTGTGGTAAAAGAAATTAACCGCGTAATAAAGGCTTGCGAGGCTTTAGACAACGGAAATATAAAACTTTTAGGACAATTACTTTTTGAAACGCACGATGGTTTATCGCAAGAATATGAAGTAAGTTGTGCCGAATTGGATATGCTTGTAGCTACCGCAAAAGCTGACGATGCAATTATTGGATCGAGACTTATGGGCGGAGGATTTGGTGGATGTACCATCAATTTGATTAAAAAAGGACATGAAAATGAGGTAAAAAGTAAGTTTTCAAATCTTTATTTAGATACATTTGGGATTGAATTAAAATTCTACGATGTAAAAATCTCAAACGGAACAACACTACTTTAATACCACAAGAATTACAATGAAAAATTTTGACATTAACGAAGATCCTCACAGACGTTTTAATCCCTTAATTAATGAATGGGTTTTAGTATCACCTCATCGTGCAAAACGCCCGTGGCAAGGACAAAACGAAACAATTGCAACAGAAGCATTACCTAAATACGACCCAACTTGTTATTTGTGTCCGGGAAATGTTCGTGCAAACGGATTAAACAACCCAAATTACGAAAGCAGTTTTGTATTCGAAAATGATTTTGCTGCCATGAAGCAGGACGAAATTATTTTTGAAGAAGATATTAAACACACTTTCTTTAAAGCAAAACCAGAACAGGGAATTTCAAGAGTAGTTTGTTTTTCTCCAAGACATGATCTTACGTTACCGGAAATGGAAATTGACGGCATCGAAAATATCATCAGAACCTGGCAAAAAGAATACACTGATTTAGGAAACATAAAATACATCAACCACGTTCAGATTTTCGAAAATAAAGGAGGCGTTATGGGTTGTAGTAACCCACACCCACACGGGCAAATCTGGGCACAATCGTCATTGCCAACTCAGGTCGAAAAAACACAAAACAGCCTGAAATCATATTTCGATAAAAACAACAGAACACTTCTTGAAGATTATCTTCAAGCCGAATTAAAAACCGGAGAACGTATCGTAATCGAAAATGATCACTTTGTAGCATTGGTTCCGTTTTGGGCAATCTGGCCTTACGAAACAATGATCATCAGCAAAAGAGCACTTAATAAAATTACTGATTTTACTGCTGAAGAAGTGAATGCATTTGCAACGATTTTAAAGCAATTAACTATTAAGTATGACAATTTATTTAGTACTTCATTCCCATATTCATCAGGAATTCACCAGGCACCAACAGATGGCCTAGAGCATCCGGAATGGCATTTTCACATGCATTTTTATCCGCCATTATTGCGTTCGGCAACGGTTAAAAAATTCATGGTGGGTTATGAAATGTTAGGCGAATCGCAACGTGATATTACACCTGAAAAAAGTGCGGAGATTTTAAGACAACAAGCTGATGTGCATTATAAATCGACTAGTAAATAACCTGTAAAAGTCGTTTATAAGAAAGCCAATTTTAAATTTAACACAATAATTTATTTATAAATGTAAAAAACACATTTGTAAATGGTGTATTTATAATTATTTATTTTACTTTTGGCTTCATTCTTATTTTCATAAAAAAATAACAGAATAAAAACACATATCACATTTTAAACCAAATTAAACAAACAATCACCTATACTAATTTTTAAAATACTACTAACAATGAACCAGAACCTCGCTTTCGCAGATTATGCGGTTTTTATTATTTACTTTATCGTAGTTTCTGCCTACGGTTACACTGTTTACCGCAAACGTAAACAAGACGAACAAGATGCTAAGGCTTACTTTTTGGCCGAAGGAAACTTAACCTGGTGGGCTATTGGAGCATCTTTAATTGCCTCAAATATTTCAGCTGAACAATTCATCGGAATGAGTGGTGAAGGTTTCTTTTTAGGAATCGCTGTTGCTGCTTACGAATGGCTTGCTGCTATCGCACTTATTATTGTAGCAGTTTGGTTTATTCCTGTATATCTTAAAAATAAGATTTACACGATGCCTCAATTCTTAAAAACACGTTACAACGAATCTACGGCATTGATTATGGCGGTTTTCTGGTTGTTTTTATATGTATTTGTAAATTTAACTTCTATCCTTTATTTAGGAGCAGTTGCTATTAATGGTTTAGCCGGTGGAGAATATCTGCACGTGATCATGATAGGTTTAGCGGTATTTGCTTTATTCATCTCTTTAGGAGGTATGAAAGTGGTAGCTTATACAGATGTTATTCAGGTTGCTGTATTAATTATTGGTGGTTTAGTAACTTCGTATATCGCCCTGACAACTGTTGGACAATATTTTGGAGTAGGTGAAAATGCAATTGCCGGTTTTAAAGTTTTGATGAAAGAAGCTCCTGAGCATTTCAAAATGATTATTCCAAAACCAACTGCAAATTCTTCTCAAATTGAAATTGATAAATATTTAACTTTCCCAGGTTTGATGTCTTACCTTGCTGGTATCTGGATCATCAACTTAAACTACTGGGGATGTAACCAATACATTACTCAAAGAGCTCTTGGTGCTGATTTGCAAACTGCCCGTACAGGTATTTTATTTGCAGGTATGCTAAAATTATTAATGCCATTAATCGTAATGTTACCTGGTATTGCTGCCTACGTTTTATACACAAACGGACATTTACCTCAATTAGTTGGAGGAAAAGACGGAGCATATTCTGCTGTATTGACTTTCTTACCAACAGGATTAAAAGGACTTTCGGTAGCGGCTTTAACTGCTGCAATCGTAGCTTCGTTAGCCGGAAAAGTAAACAGTATCTCGACTATTTATACTTTAGATATTCATAAAAAATACATCCAGAAAGATGCTGGCGAAAAACAACAGGTAAACATTGGTAGAATTGCCGTTTTTGCTGCAATGCTTTTAGCTGTTTTATTTACATGGAATGATATCTTAGGAATTGGCGGAGTTGGTGGATTTACCTACATCCAAAAATACACAGGATTTATTAGCCCTGGAGTTTTTGCCATGTTCTTCTTAGGTATGTTCTGGAAAAGAACTACTGGAACTGCAGCAATTGTAGGTGTAATTTTAGGATTTGTTTTATCTGTATTATTCAACGAATATGCACCGGCTTTATTCGGAAACGAAACTTTACTGTACACAGCTTATAATAACGGAAAAGGCGCTTTTGAAATTCCTTTCCATATCTGTATGGGATTATCATTCTTCTTTACAATGTTAGTAATGATTGCCATCAGTTTTGCAGGACCAAAAGTAAATCCAAAAGCATTCGAAATCGATGCTGAAATGTTTAAAGTAAAACCACAAACTACAGTTTTAATCGTAATTACATTATTAGTAATTGTAGCTTTATACGTTAAGTTCTGGTAATTTAGAACGTTTTAATTCTCTCTATTTTTATAGCTGTTGTCATAAAGGCAACAGCTATAAAATTATAAACTAGTTTGTATTTTTCATCTTTAATAAAAAATAACATGCAACTATCACTTACCAACAAAATTATTATAGTAACAGGCGGTGCAAAAGGAATTGGACTTGGCATTTGTAATGTATTAGCTGCCGAAGGTGCCATCCCTTTTATTGTAGGCCGTAATGAAGAGGATAACAATAAAGCTGTAAACGATATCAAAGCTTCCGGAAAAGAAGCATTTCAGGTCGTTGCCGATTTAACAAAACCCGAAGACTGCAAAAAAGCGATTGAAGCTATCATTCAAAAATGTGGCAGAATCGACGGACTGGTAAACAATGCCGGAGTAAATGACGGGGTGGGTCTCGAAAAAGGAAATTATGAAGACTTTGTAGCTTCTTTGCATAAAAACTTAATTCATTATTATCTAATGGCGCAGCATGCGTTGCCTTATTTAATTCAATCAAAAGGAGCAATTGTAAATATTGGTTCAAAAACCGCCGAAACCGGACAAGGAGGAACTTCTGCTTATGCTGCATCAAACGGAGGAAGAAATGCCTTAACCAGAGAATGGGCTGTTGAATTATTAAAATACAGCATTCGCGTAAATGCGGTTGTAGTAGCAGAATGCTTTACGCCTCTTTATGAAACCTGGATCAATACTTTCGAAAATAAAGAAGAAAAACTGGCATCAATTACACAAAATATTCCTTTTGAAAACAGAATGACTACTGTAGATGAAATTGCCAATATGGTCGTTTTTCTTTTATCTGAAAGATCAAGTCATACGACAGGACAAATTATTTATGTTGATGGAGGTTATACCCATTTAGACCGTTCGATTTCTTAAAGAAAAAGGCATTATCATTAAAAAAATAAAACACGAATTTCACTAATTGACACTAATTAATTTAACGAACTAATCTGGTTTACTATTAGTGAAAATTGGTGAAATTCGTGTTTAAAATTAAGCGACAACTCATTAAACTGCAGCACTCTTTTTAAATTCACTAGGAGTCATTCCCATAAATTTTTTAAAAAGCTTATTAAAGTTCGAAGCTGTTTTATAACCGGATTCATAAGCAATCTCAGACATACTCAAATCAGTTTCTAATAAAAACTTGCAAGCTTTAGAAACCCGGATTTCGTTCAAATATTCTACAAAACTTTTCTTTGTTTTTAGTTTGAACATTCTGCAAAAAGAAGTTGGAGTCATATTGGCGATTGCGGCAATTTCAATCAATAAAATGTCTTTTTTGAAATTTTCATTTACATATTGAAAAACTTCCGAAAGCCTGTCTTTTTTAGAATCCTGATGTCCTGAAGAATAGGTTTCATTATTAATATAAACACGATCCTGACTTTCTGAAAGCAGAGATAAAATTTCAAACAAACCAATAATTACTTCAAAATCTTTTTTCAGCAACAGCTTTTCTAATTTTTTAGCGATTTGTTTATTGGTTTTTCCAATAATCGAAATTCCTTTTCCAGCCTGAAAAAACAACTCATTAATTTTTTGAGTTTCTTTTAATTCGTAAAAAGCAGGACCAAAAATATCTTTGCTAAAATAGACCACAATAGCATTTGCTTTTAAAGTCGAAATGCCCTGATAATACATTTCATCATTCAGCCACACGTGCGGCAAATCTGAACCCAAAAAAACCATATCGCCGGGTTCAAAAGGCATCACTGAATTACCAATTATTCGCTTTCCAAAACTCTCCTTCACATAAACCAATTCCAGTTCAGGATGAGAATGAAATGGCGATTGAAAAAACGATTCTTCACGATTTAAAACCGAAACCGTAGAGTTTGTGTAAGATGTTATTTTAGTTTGCTCTAATTTCATGTTCACAAAGATAATTAAAGATTAAACAAGGATAATATCGGATTATTAACTAAGCTGTAAAAATTATAATTTTAAATTTTATTAAACACAAAAATAATCCCAAAAAATTATGAAAGAAGCCGTTTTTCCCGAGTATGACTCTGGCGTAAAGGTCAAAACTTCAAAAAAATGGTTGTTGCCCTATATTTTAGTGACAAGTTTGTTTTTCTTTTGGGGATTTGTGCATAATCTGGACCCTATTTTAATTCCGCATTTGCGCAAAGCATTTAATCTAACCGACTTCGAATCTTCGCTTGTAGATTCGTCAGTTTTCATCGCTTATTTTGCCATGGCATTGCCCGCGGGATATATCATGAGAAAATACGGTTATAAATCAGGAATTCTTGTTGGCTTACTTTTTTTTGGAATAGGATCTGTTTTATTTGTTCCCGCAGCAAATTCACTCGAATACAGTTATTTTCTGGGTGCATTATTTATCATTGCGTGTGGACTTACTTTTTTAGAAACCGCAGCAAATCCGTATGTGACCATTTTAGGCCCGCCGGAAACCGCCACGCAACGACTTAATTTCGCACAATCCTTTAATGGACTTGCCGCTTATATTGCACCTGCCTATATTGGTCCGCTAATTTTATCCAACAAAACCTTATCTGCCGAAGAAGCCAATGCCATGTCAGAGGCTCAAATGCATGCTTATTTAGTAGCCGAAGCGGCAAGTGTAAAAATGCCTTATTTAACCTTGGGATTAATCATTTTAGTGATCACCGTAATTTTCTATTTTACCCCAATGCCGGATGTAAAAGAAAAAGTTGATACTCAGGTTAGCAGCTTTAAAGAAGCTTTTAAATCTGTAAAACTAAAATGGGGAATTTTGGCGCAATTTTTCTATGTAGGAGCTCAGGTTTGTGTGGGTAGTTTTTTTATAAAAATGGCCACAACATCGGCCGATTTATCTGAATCATCGGCAGCTAAATATTTAGGTCTTTTTGGATTATTTTTCATGATTGGCCGTTTTGCAGGAACTTATTTCATGAAATTCGTCGAACCCAAAAAACTATTATTACTGTATTCTTTCATCAATATTGTATTATGTCTCGTAGCCATTTTAGGCAACGGAATGTTAGTCGTTTATACCTTAATTGCCATCGCATTTTTTATGAGCATCATGTTCCCTACAATTTTCTCTATGGGTATAGACGGACTTGCTCATAACACCAAAATAGGATCATCATTAATTGTGATGTCTATTGTAGGCGGCGCCATTCTGCCTCCTATTTTAGGCGCAATCTCAGATCATACCGGAAGCATCCAAAACGGATATATCGTTCCTTTAATTTCATTTTTAATAATCGCCCTTTTCGCATACAAAGGGCAACAACAAACCAGACAATAAAATCATCATGTCCGAGAATAAAACAAAAAAGCAAGTTGTAAAACTGCATCCAGACGATAATGTTTTGGTTGCATTATCTGACTTGCAAAAAGGAGAAAGCATAACTTTTGAAGCCGAAACATTCATTCTAAAAGACCTCATCAAAGCAAAACATAAATTCTATACCCAGGATATGATCAAAGGGCAGGAAGTAATTATGTATGGGGTTCTGGTAGGAAAAGTACAAACCGACATCAGCAAAGGAAGTTTAATGACAACCGAAAATTTAAAACATGCTGCTGATCCTTATGCATACAGAAATGCTTCTTACGAATGGCAGGCTCCTGATATTTATAAATACAAGAACAAAACTTTTAAAGGTTATAAACGAAATGACGGTCGCGTTGGTACGGCCAATTACTGGCTTTTTGTACCAACTGTTTTTTGTGAAAACAGAAATTTAGATGTCATTAAAGAAGCGCTTCACAATCAGTTAGGTTATGCCGTAAGCGATAAATACAATCAGTTTACACACGAATTATTGCAAGGTTACCTTAACGGAGAAGATATCGAAAGCATCAATATTGAACTGAATCCAACGCCAAAAAACAATCGCATTTTTGAGAATGTCGACGGAATAAAATTTTTAAACCATCAGGGAGGTTGTGGCGGAACACGTCAGGATTCAGCGACTTTAAGCGCTTTACTGGCTTCGTATGCCAACCATCCCAATGTAGGCGGAATAACTTTATTGAGTTTAGGATGTCAGCATTTGCAAGTGCAGGATTTTGTCAATGATGTAAAAAAGCAAAATCCTGAATTCGATAAACCTTTATTAATTTTTGAACAGCAGCAAACCGAAAGCGAAGAAGCTTTAATTACAAACGCCATCAAAAAAACATTCGAAGGTTTAATCGAAA
This sequence comes from Flavobacterium bizetiae, assembly GCF_902804475.1. Lineage (GTDB taxonomy): Bacteria > Bacteroidota > Bacteroidia > Flavobacteriales > Flavobacteriaceae > Flavobacterium > Flavobacterium bizetiae. Next base: position 77,770 of record NZ_CADCSU010000103.1, on the reverse strand, counting down.
TCAATCAATACGAAAGAACCGATGCGCCTTTAAGTGAATTATGCATTGGTGTAAAATGCGGAGGAAGCGATGGTTTCAGCGGCGTTTCGGCCAATCCGGCTGTTGGTTATACTTCTGATCTCGTTGTCGCTTTGGGCGGAAAAATTCTTTTAGCCGAATTTCCGGAATTATGTGGTGCCGAACAAAATTTGATTGATCGTTGCATTACCAAAGAAACTGCCGAAAAATTTATTGATTTAATGGAATCTTACGATGCACTGGCTCACAAAGTGGGTTCTGGCTTTCATATGAATCCTTCTCCCGGAAATATAAAAGATGGCTTAATTACAGATGCTATAAAAAGTGCCGGAGCAGCCAAAAAAGGAGGAACTTCTCCCGTTGTCGACGTTTTAGATTATACCGAATTGGTCACTAAACCAGGATTAAGTCTGGTATGCACACCCGGAAATGATGTAGAAGCTACAACCGGAAAAGCAGCTTCTGGCGCTACTTTAATTTTATTTACAACCGGATTAGGAACTCCAACCGGAAACCCAGTTTGTCCGGTAATAAAAGTAGCGACAAACTCTGTTTTAGCTACAAAAATGAAAGATATTATCGATATTGATTGTGGCCCTATAATTAGTGGCGAAAAATCGATCGAAGAAATGGGCGAAGAAATTCTGGACTATTGTATCAAAGCCGCAAGTGGAGAAATTATTCCGAAAGCGGTACAACTGAATCAGGATGATTTTATTCCGTGGAAACGTGGTGTATCTTTATAAAATCCAATCAAAAAAAATAATTTTTAATTCAAGTAAAATGTTTTCATTAAAAAATAAAAAAGCAATTATAACAGGAGGCGGAAGCGGAATTGGAAGGGCGATCTCTGTTTTATTTGCCAAACAAGGAGCCGAAGTTCATGTTTTAGAACTGACTCTTGAAAGTGCCCAAAATACTGTTGAAGAAATAGAATCAAACGGAGGAATTGTTTTTGCCCATGCCTGCGATGTTGCCAATCATCAGGAAGTAAAAACTACTTTTGAAAAAATAGGAGCCATTCATATTTTAGTCAACAATGCAGGAATTGCACATGTAGGCAAAGTAGACACAACCTCTGAAACTGATTTTGACCGCATCATGAATGTTAATGTAAAAGGCGTTTACAATTGTTTACACGCTTCAATTCCAGCATTAAAAAATGCTGGCGGAGGTGTTATTTTAAACCTTGCTTCTATTGCCTGCTGGGTCGGAATTCCGGACAGATTCGCATATTCTACAGCAAAAGGTGCGGTTATGGCCATGACTTTATCTGTTGCAAAAGATTACTTAAAAGAAAACATCAGATGTAATTCGATATCTCCGGCAAGAGTACATACGCCATTTGTTGATGGATTTATTTCGAAAAATTATCCGGGACAAGAAGCCGAAATATTCGAAAAATTATCCCAATCGCAACCTATTGGCCGCATGGGGAAACCAGAGGAAATAGCAACACTTGCTTTGTTTTTATGCAGCGATGAATCTTCATTTATTACCGGTTCTGATTACCCAATTGACGGAGGTTTTATCAAATTAAACAATTAAAAAAATAACTTTTAGAGTTAGAAAAATACAATACTATTAAAAAAAGAGAATATGAAACTAATACGATTTGGAGCAGCCGGTCAGGAAAAACCCGGAGTTTTAATAAATGATAAAAGAATAGATGTTTCGTCTATAGTAACCGATTATAACGAAGCTTTTTTTGAAAATGACGGACTTGCAAAATTAGAAGAAGCTTTAAAAAACAACACTTCTTTTCCGGAAGTAAGCAACGATATCCGATTGGGTTCGCCAGTGGCACGACCTTCAAAAATTATTTGTATTGGCTTAAATTATGTAGATCATTGCGAAGAAACTGGTGCTGCAATTCCAGAAGAACCCATTATTTTCTTTAAATCGACGACATCGCTATGCGGACCAAACGATAATTTAATCATTCCTAAAAACAGCGACAAAACCGATTGGGAAGTGGAGCTTGCTTTTGTAGTGGGCAAAAAAGCCAGTTATGTTGCCGAAGAAGATGCGCTAAACTATCTTGCTGGTTATTGCTTATTGAATGATTATAGCGAAAGAGCTTTTCAGATCGAGCGTGGCGGGCAATGGGCTAAAGGAAAAGGATGCGATACTTTCGCTCCTCTTGGACCAGTTTTAGCTACTGCCGATGAAATTAAAGACGTCAACAATTTATCAATGTGGCTTACTGTAAACGGCAAGAAATTCCAGAACAGTAATACTTCTAATTTGATTTTTAAAATTCCGTTTCTAATTCATTATTTAAGTCAGTTCATGACACTTTTGCCAGGCGATGTCGTAAGTACAGGAACACCTCCGGGAGTTGGACTTGGAATAAAACCAGATCCTGTTTACATCAAACCGGGAGATGTAATTGAGTTAGGAATTGAAGGATTAGGCACCAGTAAACAAGTTGCCGTAGCGTATTAAAAATTACTTGTTGGGTATAATTTAAAAAAAATAAACACATAGAAACATAGATTTTTTTAGCTAAAAGAATGCAAAAAAGAAATACATTTCTTTCACATAGCTATGCGAATTTTAAATAAGTGAACGCCTTTTTTGAGGGTTTAAAATCTTACACCCAACGGGTTTAGAATTGTATTTGCAATTAATATGTATAAATGAAAATCGACAGCCACCAACATTTTTGGAAATACGATCCCATTAAAGAGGCCTGGATTACTCCTGAAATGGCAGTAATTCAAAAGGATTTTCTGCCTCAGGATCTGAAGCCGCTTTTAAGTCAAAACAATTTCGATGGTTGTATTGCGGTTCAGGCAGATCAAAGTGAAAATGAAACTCATTTTTTGCTTGAACTGGCTCGTGAAAATGATTTTATAAAAGGTGTTGTAGGTTGGGTCGATTTTAAAGCTCCAAATATCGAGGAACGATTAGAATATTTTTCAGGTTTTAAAAAACTAAAAGGATTCAGGCATATTTTTCAGGCCGAAACAGATCCTGAATTTATGCTTCGAAATGACTTTTGTAACGGAATTGACAAATTAGCAAAGTATAATTTTACTTATGATATTTTAATTGGTGCTCAAAATTGGCCTTTTGTTACCCAGTTCCTACAAAAGTTTCCGGAGCAACGTTTTGTACTTGATCATTTGGCAAAGCCTGATTTTAAGAAAAGTGATTTTACTGAATTTGAAAAAACAATCCAAAACATTGCAAAAAAACCAAATGTATTTTGCAAGGTTTCAGGTTTGGTTACAGAGGCGCATTGGCACAACTGGAAACCGGAAGATTTTAAAACCGCTCTTGACATCGTTACTCAAAACTTCGGAAGCGATCGTTTAATGTTCGGAAGCGATTGGCCCGTTTGTTTATTGTCTGCCAATTACTCCGCAGTAATTGCCTTAGTAGAAAACTATTTTGCATCGTTTTCTACTGCAGATCAAAAGGCTCTCTGGGGAAATAACGCCGTGAGTTTTTATAATTTAGAAGTATAGTTTTTTACTTAATATTTATTTTTTGAAGAATGAAAGACTGTCTGTAAAGGATGGTCTTTTTTTATTTCTGGCAGAAATATTTCATTGGTAGAAAAAATATTTGCCATGTTAATCAAACGTTCCTACGGAACGTATAACCACAATTCTAATTTGATTCTACCAATGAAACATTCCTAACGGAATGAATTATTAAAAAAGCATTCAGATAAAAAATATTCCGTTAGGAATATCTCATCGGTAGAAAAAAAATAATATCGTTACGCGATGTGTCCTGTAGGGACACCTGATTTTATGAAAACAAAACATTTGCCACATTAATCAAACGTTCCTACGGAACGTATAACCAAATTTCATTTTTTTTCTACCAATGAAACATTTCTAACGGAATGAATTATTTTGAAAGCATTCAAATAAAAATATTCCTAACGGAATGTCTTTAATAAAAAAAAGCCCTGATTATTCAGGGCTTTGTTCTTTCTGCATATTCAATAAATACGCCATATTTGCTATAACATGATCATGTTTCTTCACAAACGGATTTTCTTCGTTCCAGACATACCCTGCCAGAACCGAGCATATTTTTTCTTTTACATCAGGATTTTCGGGTTGGTGAAAAAATAAAGTCTGAAGATTTCCAGTGTACCATTCTTTCACGTAAGTGGTAAAAACCGCAATACCTTTTTTCATATATTCTGTAAATTCAACTTCCCAGTCTACTTCGATTCCTTGCGATTCTTTTAGGTATAATTTTGCTGCCAGCATTCCTGATTCGGTTGCAAAAGCAACTCCGGACGAAAAAACAGGATCTAAAAATTCAGAACTATTTCCGGTTAAGGCAAAACCATCTCCGTACATTCTTTTCACCGCTCTTGAATAATTCTCCAGTTTTACCGGTTCAAACAAAAACTCTGTTCCTTTGAATCTTTTGATATAATAATCTGATTTCTGAATCGCATTGCGCAAGGCCTCCGCATTGTCTTTATTTTCAGATAATGAATTAATAAAGTCTGTTGGTCCCACAACTCCTAAACTTGTATTTCCGTTCGAGAAAGGAATTACCCATAACCAAACTTCGGTTTCCAGAATATCAAAAGAAATCTGAGTTCCCTCCTCGCCTTCTGTTCTGTTTATATCTTTTACGTGTGTAAAAATCGAAGAATGCGGATCTAATTGCGAAGGCGTATCAAGATCTAAAAGTCTTGGTAAAACACGTCCGTATCCGCTGGAATCGATGATAAATTTAGCGTGAATTTCTTTTAGATTTCCGTCTTTATCTTTTACAATTGTCTTAGAGTTTTTACCTTCAAAAGAAACTTCTAAAACTTCTGATTCAAATTCAAGATCAATACCTTTTCTAATTACTTCCTGCGCCATTGTATTGTCGAAATCAGCTCTTGGTACCTGCCAGGTCCAATCCCAGCCTTCTCCAAATTTTTTACTAAAATCAAAAACGCATATTTCTTCCCCTCTTATAAAACGGGCTCCTAATTTTTTCTCGAAATTCATTGCATCGAGGCATTCAAAAAGCTCAGCTTCAGCAAAATGATCCATTACTCTTGGTATCAGACTTTCGCCAACCACCAGTCTTGGAAACTTTGTTTTTTCAACTACTTTTATCTTAACATTGTTTTTATGAAGATAAGATGCTGACACACATCCAGAAGGTCCCGCACCAATCACTAAAACATCAACAAACTCCTTTATCATATTAAAAATATTATCAATTATTAACCTACATTTGCCATCATCAAAATAACTACATTTATTTTGATAAATAAAATTAAATTAGCACAATCAAAACCAGTTTAATGAATACAATTAATGAATATTTAAGTTTAGCAGAATTCGAATCCATCATTTTTGGAAATAACAAAGTTTCGATAAGTGATGCTGTTTTAAACCGAGTAAACGAAAGCTTCAATTTCCTGAAGGAATTTTCAGGAAACAAAGTAATATATGGTGTAAATACTGGTTTTGGGCCAATGGCGCAATACCGCATTAAAGAGTCTGACCAAATTCAGTTACAATACAATTTAATTAGAAGTCACTCATCAGGAACAGGAAAACCTTTGAGTCCGGTTTGTGCAAAAGCTGCAATTTTAGCTCGATTAAATACTTTATCATTAGGAAACTCAGGGGTTCATCCGTCAGTAATTCACTTAATGGCAGAATTAATCAACAGAGATATTACGCCTCTTATATTTGAACACGGTGGTGTAGGTGCTAGCGGAGATTTAGTACAATTATCACACTTAGCATTAGTTTTAATAGGCGAAGGCGAAGTTTTTTATAAAGGAGACAGAAGACCAACTCAGGAGGTTTTCGAAATTGAAGGCTTAAAACCGATTCAGGTAGAAATCAGAGAAGGACTGGCTTTAATAAACGGTACATCTGTAATGACCGGAATTGGAGTTGTAAATGTACACCACGCTAATAAATTATTAGACTGGTCGCTAAAAGCTTCTTGCGCCATAAACGAATTGGTTCAGGCATACGACGATCATTTCTCTGAAGAATTGAACCAAACCAAACGTCATAAAGGACAACAGGAAGTGGCGCAAAGAATGAGACAAAATCTTTCTGACAGTACTTTGATCCGTAAAAGAGAAGACCATTTATATTCTGGAGAAAACACTGAAGAAATCTTCAAAGAAAAAGTTCAGGAATATTATTCTTTAAGATGTGTACCTCAAATTTTAGGTCCGGTTTTAGAAACCATCAATAATGTTGCTTCTATTCTTGAAGACGAATTCAACTCGGCAAACGACAATCCTATTATAGATGTAAAAAACAAACACGTTTACCACGGAGGAAACTTCCACGGCGATTATATTTCGCTTGAAATGGATAAACTAAAAATTGTTATTACTAAATTAACCATGTTGGCAGAACGTCAGTTGAATTATCTATTGAACTCAAAAATCAACGAAATTCTTCCTCCATTCGTCAACTTAGGAACATTAGGATTCAATTTCGGAATGCAGGGTGTTCAGTTTACAGCAACCTCAACAACTGCCGAAAGCCAAATGTTATCCAACCCAATGTACGTGCACAGCATACCAAACAACAATGACAATCAGGACATTGTAAGTATGGGAACAAATGCTGCGGTTATTACCTCAAAAGTAATCGAAAATTCTTTTGAAGTTTTAGCAATCGAACTCATTACAATCGTTCAGGCAATTGATTATTTGGTACAAAAAGATCAAATTTCATCTGTTACTAAAAAATGGTACGACGATATTCGAAATATAATTCCTACATTTAAAGAAGATCAGGTGATGTATCCTTTTGTTCAAAAAGTAAAAGATTATCTGATCAACAGTTAAAACTTTATTTTACAGTATTAATATTGAACCTTAAAATCATGAAAAAACCACTTATTTTTTTATTCGTATTATTTATTCAATTTGTTAATAGTCAGGAATTGGCTTTAGTTAAAAAGAACGGTAAAATTGGATATATCACTAAAGATGGAAACTTTAAAATTGAGCCTCAATATAAATCAGCCAAAAGCTTTTCTGAAGGTTTAGCAGCGGTTGAAGATAATGGTAAATGGGGATTTATTGATGCTAAAGGAACATGGGTAATTCCGGCTACTTTTAAAGACACTAAAGAATTTAACAGCGGAATTGCGGTAGTACAAAAAGATAAGGACTGGGTTTATATTAATACAAAAGGAGAAGTACAGACTCCGCCGCCTACTGAAAAATTATTTGATTTTAATGATGGTGTTGCTTTTATAAGACAAGGCAAAAAAGTGGGGTTAATCAATTCGAAAATGGCCATTGTTTTAGAGCCAAAATACGATCAGATCAAATCGTTCGAAAATGGTTATGCAAGAGTTGAGAACAATAAAAAATGGGGAATTATTAATACTTCAGGTAAAGAATTAGTAGAACCTGTTTATGACGAAATAGGAAATTATTTTAAAAACACAACCTGGGCAAGAAAAGACAAAACTTTTGGACTTGTAAGTTCCGGAAACTTTATTGTAGTGGATGGCGCTGACAAAATCTGGGATTTTGAAACTCAGGATTTAACGTATGCCAGAAAAGGTGGTAAAATTGGTTTTATTGACATCAAAGGAAACTGGACTATTCTACCTATATATGATAAAGCAAAAGCATTCTCTAAAAATTTAGCTCCGGTTTGTATTGGGTCTAAATGGGGATACATCAATCCTAAAGCTGATTTTATTATTCCGCCAACCTATAGCGATGCAGAAGTTTTCAGTACAAACGGATTGGCTCCTGTAAAAGAAAAAAACTGGGGATTTATTAATGAATCAGGAAAATTGGTAATACCAACTCAATACGGCATTACTGCAAATAGCTTCGTAATTGCTTTGTTTGTACAACAAGACAAAGGTTTTATTGATGGCATTGCAAGAGTAAAAAACGAAGGTAAATGGGGATTTTTACGACCTGACGGAACGGTATTAAGCAACCAATGGTTTGAAAATGCTGAACTTTTTTCGAAATCAAAAGAAAGAAATATTGTAAGCGAAGTGGCTGCTGAAAAACCTAAAGCAGAAACAAAACCGGCAGCAAAGTCTGAAACAAAACCAGCTACAAAAACGGCTACAAAACCAGTAGCCAAAAAGAAAAAATAAAATCTACTAACCAATAAAATACAAATAGGGTATCGCTTTTTTACTAGTGATACCCTATTTTGACCCATAAAAAAATAAATTCTACAGATATGAAATGTGTATTAGTAACTGGCGGTTCACGAGGAATTGGAAGTGCTATTTGTAAAAAATTAGCCGTAGATGCAAATTATCATATCCTGATTAATTACCACTCGAATAAAACAGCAGCTGAAGAAACACTTCAGGAAATACAAAAATTAGGAGCCACCGGAGAAATCTTAGGTTTTGATGTTTCTAATTTCGAAGAAGTACAAAAAATATTAACGCAATGGCAGGACGCCAATCCTGAAGCGATTGTAGAAGCAATTGTAAACAACGCCGGAATTACAAAAGATGGTCTTTTTATGTGGATGACTCCCGAAGACTGGAACGGCGTTATGAACACAAGCGTAAACGGATTTTTTAATGTAACACAATTTTTGATTCAAAAAATGTTACGCAATAAATATGGCCGAATCGTCAATATCGTTTCGGTTTCAGGAGTAAAAGGAACAGCCGGACAAACCAATTATTCGGCAGCAAAAGGGGCAATTGTTGCAGCTACAAAAGCATTGGCTCAGGAAGTTGCCAAACGAAATATTACTGTAAATGCTGTAGCACCAGGTTTTATAAGAACCGACATGACAAGCCAACTCGACGAAAAAGAATTATTAAAACTAATTCCGGTAAATCGTTTTGGCGAAGCCGAAGAAGTGGCAGATTTGGTAAGCTTTTTGATTTCAAAAAAAGCAAGCTACATTACAGGCGAGATTATCAATATAAACGGAGGAATTTATTCTTAAAAATATTTCTTCCGCGTTTGCGAGATTTTTTTAAACGTCAAAAATTGCTCGCAAAGACGCGAAGCTGCAAAGTTTTATTAAAAACTTAAAAAAAGAATAAGCTTTGCGGCTCTGCTCCCGATAGCTATCGGGATTGCGAAATTAAAAAAATTACAAAACACTTTGAAAGACGATGAATAAGAGAGTAGTAATTACTGGAATGGGAATTTATTCTTGTATCGGAACTTCTTTAGAAGAAGTAAAAGATTCTTTATACAACGGAAAATCTGGTATTCAGTTTGATCCTGAAAGAAAAGAATTTGGTTTTCAGTCTGCCCTTACGGGAATGGTTCCGAAAGCAGATTTAAAAAATTTATTAACCCGCAGACAGCGTATGAGCATTGGTGAAGAAACCGAGTATGCTTATATGGCCACAATCGAGGCTTTGAAAAATGCGAATATAGACGACGCTTTTTTCGATACTCGCGAAGTGGGAATTATGTACGGAAACGATAGTGTCTCAAAAGCTATTATCGAAGCAACAGATATTGTTCGAGAGAAAAAAGATACCGCATTAATAGGTTCGGGAGCCATTTTTAAATCGATGAATTCTACCGTAACGATGAATTTATCTACGATTTTTAAGCTCCGCGGCATCAATCTTACCATAAGTGCTGCTTGTGCCAGTGGTTCGCATTCTATAGGTCTGGCTTATTTTTTAATAAAAAGCGGATTTCAGGATATTATTATTACCGGAGGCGCTCAGGAAATCAACAAATATGCGATGAGCAGTTTTGATGGTTTAGGCGTTTTTTCAAATAGAGAAAATGAACCTGAAAAAGCTTCCCGTCCATTTGATGCTGATCGTGACGGATTAATCCCTAGTGGTGGTGGTGCTACTTTAATTCTCGAAAGTTATGAATCTGCGATTGCAAGAGGCGCTACCATTATTGCCGAAGTTTCAGGTTACGGATTTTCATCAAACGGAGGACACATTTCGACGCCCAATGTCGAAGGTCCGTCTATAGCCATGCAACGAGCGCTGGATGATGCCCAATTAAAAGCAACTGATATTGATTATATAAATGCTCACGCGACCTCAACACCTGTAGGAGACGGCAATGAAGCCAAAGCTATCTTTGAAGTTTTTGGCGAGAAAAATCCGTATGTAAGTTCTACAAAATCAATGACAGGACATGAATGTTGGATGGCCGGAGCCAGCGAAGTAATCTACTCGATCTTAATGATGCAGCACGATTTCATTGCACCCAACATCAATTTAGACAATCCTGACGAAGATGCTGCCAAATTAAATTTGGTCAAAACTACTATAAACAAAAAATTTGACATATTTTTGTCCAATTCCTTCGGGTTCGGAGGAACCAACTCCGCGTTGGTGGTTAAAAAGTTTAAATTGAACGATGAATAAAGAAGAGATTATAGCAAGAATAAATGGTTTTTTAGTTGAGGAGTTTGAAGTAGATAATGATGATATTGAACCAGATGTTAATTTAAAAGATACACTTGGGTTAGATAGTTTGGACTATGTTGATTTAGTCGTTTCAATCGAAGCCAACTTTGGTGTAAAACTAGTTGAAGTTGATTTCGTTGGAATTGATTCTTTCCAAAGTTTTTATGATCTTATCGAAAACAAATTAAAAGCCAAAACTGCTTAATGAGCAAATGGGATGGCAAATCAAAAGGAACTGTTTTAGGATATAAAATATTCGTTTTTTTAATACAAAAAGCGGGTGTTAAAGCTGCTTACGTTTTACTTTATTTTGTTGCTTCTTACTATTTTTTATTTCTAAAGAAAAGTAACAAAGCCATTTCTTATTATTTTAAAGAAAGGCTTGGATATTCCTGGTTTAAATCTAAAAAAATGGTATTCAGGAGTTATTACACTTTTGGACAAACCATTATTGATAAAATTTCCATTTCGGCAGGAATGCGAAACAAATTTACCTATGAATTTGACGGAATCGAAACGCTGAAAAACCTTTTGGCAGAAAAAAAAGGAGGAGTTTTAATCAGCGCGCATATTGGGAATTTTGAGATCGCCGAACATTTTCTGGGCGATATCGACATCGATTTTCAAATTAATCTGGTTACCACAGATCTAGAACATTCTGCTATTAAAAATTATCTCGAAAGCGTTACCCAAAAACCTACCGTTAAGTTTATCATTATCAGAGAAGATCTTTCTCATATTTTCGAAATTAATGCGGCACTTTCTAAAAACGAATTGGTTTGTTTTACCGGCGATCGTTATTTTGAAGGTACCAAATCATTATCTGAAAAAATTCTTGGCGAAGAAGCCAACTTTCCAGCAGGTCCATTTTTAATTGCTTCAAGATTAAAAGTTCCTGTAGTTTTTGTTTATGTAATGAAAGAACCCAACTTGCATTACCATCTTTATGCACGCGAAGCCACAGTAAAACATCGCGACGAAAAAGGATTATTGAAAGCGTATATTGAAAGCGTAGAATCTATGGTGAAAAAATATCCTTTGCAATGGTTCAACTACTTTGATTTTTGGAATCAATTGAAATAAAAATAAACCATTAAAGATAAATTTAACCGCAATCCCGATAGCTATCGGGATTGCGGTTAAAATCGAAACCAATTTTAGATTTTTATTAAATTAATATCTGCTTATCAGCTGAAATCTTTTTAGATCTGCGTGAAAAAATAATTCGTGAATTCGTGGCAAAAATAAAAATCATTTAATTAAATGTCGTTCTTTTATACTTTACAATTCTAAAAGTAAGATATGCAGGAATTTGACACAATTATTATTGGTTCAGGAGTTGGCGGATTATCCACTGCAATATGTCTTGCAAGAGCCGGACAAAAAGTTTTGGTACTCGAACAACATTATGTTCCTGGTGGCTGGAGTCATAGTTTTACTTTACAAGGTCAGCGTTTTAGTCCCGGCGTGCATTATGTAGGCCAATTAGAACAAGGACAATCGACCAACGAATTGTATCGCGGTTTAGGAATTGCCAATGACATGGTATTTTTCAGGATGAACAAAAATGCCTACGAACATTGTTTAATAGGAGACGAAAGTTTCGATCTTCCCGCCGGAGTCGAAAATCTGAAGCAAAAACTTTCTGAACATTTTCCGCACGAAGAAAAAAACATTCACGAATATCTTTCACTTATCGAAAAAGTGAGTTACGAATTGCAATTAATTCCCAAACTAAAAGGAATCTGGCAGAATATCACCGTTCCGTTTCGAACCAAACATTTCGGAAAATTTGCCCTTTTTTCTTTAAAAAAAGTAATTGGCTGGCATGTAAAAGATCCCAAACTAAAAGCCGTTCTTAATATTCAATGTGGCGATCACGGACTTCCTCCGGCTCGCGCTTGTTTTCCGGTGCATTGTTCTGTGATGAGTCATTATTTTGATGGAGGTTTTTATCCCATGGGCGGTGGCGGCGGAATCGTAAAAGCCATGACAAAGGGTGTAAAAAGACACAACGGAGAAATACGCGTAAAACAAAACGTTCGTAAAATCATTATCGAAAATAAAAAAGCAGTTGGTATCAGGCTTGAAAATGGCGAAGAAATACGAGCTAAAAATATCGTTTCAAATGCTGATCCTTCCATCACCTATTTAAATTTAATTGATAAAGAACATCTGAGTAAATCACTTCTTAAGAAACTCGACAAGACAAAATATTCGGTTACTTCTTTGATTTTATTTCTCACACTTGATGTTGATGTTACCTTATATAATATTGATTCCGGAAATTTCTGGATGATGAAAGATGAAAACGACGATGCTAATTTTGAGGATCTAATGAGTAGTAATATTGATTCCGGAGATTCATTTCCATCAGTATTTATCAGTTGTACAACCCTCAAAGATCCGGCAAGTTTTAACGGACGTTATCATAACTTCGAAATTGTCACTTACGTGAATTATGATCATCTGAAAGATTTTAATGGTTTAGACGATTATCACAACGAAGAATACAAAATATTCAAAGAAAAAATCATCGATAAGCTGATGAACAATCTCGAGAAAATAATTCCGAATGCGAAACAACATATCATTCAGGCAGAATTAGGAACTCCAAAAACAAATGAATTTTATATTAATTCGACAAAAGGGAATGTGTACGGAACCGAAAAAACATTGAATCAGGTTGGCCCATTCGCTTATAAAAACAAAACCGAAATCGAAAATCTGTTTCTTTGTGGCGCTTGTACCTTGTCTCATGGCGTTGCAGGAGCAACATATTCTGGTGTAGAAGCTGCTGCTGCTATTTTGGGCTGTAAATCTGATGATTTATTATTAGAAGATGAAAATCAAAAAATCAGAATCTATGATGCCGAAGATTCTGCCACATGGCCTGATTGGGTTCATACCAAACGAACAGATAAAATAAGGAAATTCGTTTAAAAAAAATACTTATTTTTGCGCAACCACCAAAGAAACCAACCAAAATGAAAAATGTTCTTGTTATTTATTATTCGCAATCTGGACAATTAGAAGAAATAGCACGAAACATTGCAAAGCCTTTTCTAAATTCAGAAGAAATAAATGTAACGTTTCACGAAATACAATTAGAAAAACCTTTCCCTTTTCCTTGGGATAAAGATTCTTTCTTTGATGCTTTTCCAGAATCATTCCTTCAAATACCAACAGCATTAAAACCAGTTCCGGACGAAATTCTAAATACAAAATTCGATCTGGTTCTATTTCATTATCAGGTTTGGTACTTATCGCCATCAATACCAATCAATTCCTTTTTGAAAAGCGATGATGCAAAAAGAATATTAAATAATACACCTGTTGTTACCATAAGTGGTTCTCGTAATATGTGGATCATGGCGCAGGAAAAAATCAAAACTTTACTTAAAGGAGCCAATGCACAATTGGTAGGAAATGTAGCTTTGGTCGATCGCGTTGGAAATTTAATCAGTGTAATCACGATTGTAGAATGGATGTTCTCCGGAGTTAAGAAAAAACATTGGGGAATTTTGCCTCTACCGGGAGTTTCGGATAAAGACATTCAGGAATCGGATAAATTTGGAGAAGTAATTCTTTCTGCCCTAAATCAGAATAATTTTGAAGATTTACAACCAAAATTACTTTCTGCTGGTGCAGTAAAAATCAGCCCGTATCTCGTTACTGTAGACAAAACCGCGAATAAAATTTTCGATAAATGGTCGAATCTTATTTATAAACATCAAAAAAACAGAAAACAGCTGCTTAAAGTATTTAATGTTTATTTATTCCTCGCAATATGGTTAATCTCACCAATAGTATATATATTGCACCTTATTACCTACCCTTTTAAGTTAAAAACTATAAAAAAAGAAACTCGATATTATCAAGGAGTTTAGAAGACGAAATTAGATTATGTTTGAAGTATATATTACCAAAGCCGCAAAGTATTTGCCAAATGAAGCTATTTCGAATGATGAAATGGAAGATTATTTAGGACTCATTAATGATGCCGCTTCTAAAGCAAGACGCATTATTTTGCGCAATAATAAAATCACAAGTCGTTATTACGCCATAGATAAAACAGGAAAAAGTACCCATAATAATGCTGAGTTAACAAAAAATGCTGTTGTACAATTGTTTGATGAAAACTTTACGGCACAAGATCTTGAAGTATTATCCTGCGGAACCTCAACACCTGACGTTTTCTTACCTTCGCACGCCGCGATGGTTCACGGATTATTAAAAAATAAATCGGTAGAATTAAATTCATCAACTGGTGTTTGTTGCGCCGGAATGAATTCCTTAAAATTTGGTTTTCTTTCTATAAAATCAGGAAACTCTCAAAATGCGATTTGTACCGGATCAGAAAAAGTTTCAAGCTGGCTAAATGCTCAAATGTACAATCACGAAGCAGCCAATCTAAAAAGCCTTGAAGAGCAGCCAATTATTGCTTTCAAAAAAGATTTTTTACGTTGGATGTTATCTGACGGAGCCGGAGCTTTTTTATTAGAAAATAAACCAAGAGGCCCAATTTCTCTAAAAATCGAATGGATGGAAGCTTTTTCATATGCTTATGAATTAGAAACTTGCATGTATGCCGGTGGTGATAAATTAGAAAATGGCGAAATTAAGTCATGGAGTGATTATAAGCCGGAACAATGGTTAAACGAATCGGTTTTTGCCATTAAACAAGACGTAAAATTATTGGATGAATTTATACTTTCTAAAGGAGCTGAAAGTATGAGCGATGCCATGTCTAAAAATAATATTAGTTCAGATCAGGTCGATTATTTTATTCCTCACGTTTCTTCTAACTTTTTTGTTGAAGGATTAAAAAAAGGATTAGCTGAAAGAGGAATCGGAATGGAAGATGAAAAATGGTTTATGAACCTTTCGAGAGTAGGAAATGTAGGTTCTGCCTCTATTTACCTGGCGCTGGAAGAATTGATGAATTCAGGAAATTTAAAAAAAGGAGATCGTATTCTTTTATCAGTTCCTGAAAGTGGAAGATTCTCGTTTGCATATGCTTATTTAACAGTTTGCTAATGGAGACGACATTACTTTTAGAAAAAGAAGCTGTTGAAAATTTACTGCCGCAAAAGTTTCCTTTTGTTATGGTAGATAAAATGTATTCGTTTACAGAAACCTCATTAATAGCAGGATTAGAAATTAAAAACGACAACATTTTTTTTAACAATGATACTTTTCTGGAAGCAGGTTTAATCGAACATATGGCACAATCAGTGGCTTTGCATACTGGTTATCAATTCTTCTTAAAAAACGAAACAGCTCCAACAGGATATATTGGTTCTATTAAAGAAATTGAAATTAAAAAACTGCCAAAAATTAATGATACAATTCAATCTACCGTAACCATTTTGCAGGAATTTGCAGGAATAACTTTGGTAGATGTTGTGACTTATTTAAACAATGAAGAAATTGCTAACGGACAAATGAAAACTGTTTTAGCGAAATGATAGCAGGAATGAAAACCGGAGTCGACATACAAAACTATTTACCGCACCGGGCGCCAATGCTTATGGTGGATTTAATTTTGGATATAGATTCTAATTTTGTAGAAACAACTTTCCTGATCAAAAAAGATAATATTTTTATAGATAATAACATTTTTATCGAAGCAGGTTTAATCGAAAACACCGCGCAAACCTGTTCGTCTATAGTAGGTAAAAAGTATTTTTTTGAAGAAGACGGAACAGAAAATGAAAACGTAAATGTTCTTGGTTTTATCAGTGCGATAAAAAACCTTAAAATACATTTACTGCCAAAAGTGGGTGATACAATTATTACCAAAGCAACTTTGGTTTCAAAATTTGAAGGCGATGATTATACTTTATGCACGATGCACTGCGAAAGTTTATGGGGACATAAATTACTTCTAGAATGCGAAATTAATTTATTCATTCAAAAGATAAATTCAATCATGTAATAATTTAAACATGGATTTTAAAAAGATATCCTTTCATGTTTTAATACGAATGGCAATTTTAGTATTATTGCTAGGAAGTCTTTTTCTTATTTGGAGTTTTTCATACGATCCTCATAAACATTGTGAAGAAGATATGCACCGACACGTTGATGGTGGTTTAGGATTATTTATTGTAAGTTTCCTCATTATCCTAATGTATTGTATCGGTTTATTTACTGAAATGATTTATTTATTTATCAAAAAAAGAAAAAAAATAGCTTTTGCAAATTTGGGAATTTTAGCAGTTTTAGCTTTTATAATAGCTGCTTTTATGTTCGGAATATCATAGTTTAAAGACAATATGGAAAAAGAAAAAGTACCACAAGATAAAAGCAACTTAACAAAAAACAACGTTAAAGAACTTTTGTATGCTACCGATGCGGATGGCAATTATACAACAACTCTAAGTACCGGCTGGGAACCTAAAACCATCGCACTTTCAAATTCAATAGACGAAATAAACGAACGCATTGCCGAAGCAAAAATGCAAGTCGAAATTGGCGAAGTAAGTCCGATTTGTTATTATATGGAAGTCAACAAAATGGATCTTACTATCTTATCAAGTTATGTTGGAATGTGGAAATGGCGCGTAAAAAGACATTTTAAACCTACCGTTTTTGCCAAATTAAGCGATTCGATCCTAAAAAAATATGCCGATGCTTTTGAGATTTCAATAGCAGAATTAAAAAATATTAAAACAGAGTAATGCAAACTAATTTTACACATCATCAAGCTGCCCATTGCGAGAACGGAGTAGCCTCGAATTTGCTAAAAAATAGCGGACTCAACATCAGCGAACCTATGGTTTTTGGTATTGGCTCCGGGCTTTTCTTTGTATACTTACCTTTTTTAAAAGTCAATTATGCACCCGCAATTAGTTACAGAACTTTGCCGGGACAAATTTTTAATAAACTAGCCAAGCGTTTAAATCTTAAAATAAAAAGACAAAAATTTTCTTCGACAACCAATGCAAATAAAGCGTTAGACGAAAATTTAAAAAATAATATTCCAACCGGATTACAAGTTGGAGTTTATCATTTGAGTTATTTTCCGGATGAATATCGCTTTCATTTCAACGCGCACAATTTAGTCGTTTACGGAAAAACTGAAACGGATTATTTGGTGAGCGATCCAGTTATGGAAACTGTTACAACTTTAACGCACGACGAATTAGACAAAGTACGTTTTGCCAAAGGCGCTTTTGCTCCAAGAGGACAAATGTATTATCCAATTCAGATTCCGGCAGCTGTTGATTTAAAAAGTGCCATTATAAAAGGAATTAAAAATACGTGTCGAGATATGCTGGCGCCAATGCCTATTATTGGTGTACGCGGAATTAAATTCGTATCGAAACAAATCAGAAAATGGCCTGTAAAACACGGAACCAAAAAAGCCAATCATTATCTGGCGCAAATGGTACGTATGCAGGAAGAAATAGGAACCGGTGGCGGAGGATTTCGTTTTATATATGCTGCTTTTTTACAAGAAGCTTCGGTTATTTTAGGTAATGAAGAATTGAAAGTGCTTTCTAAAGAAATGACACAAATTGGAGATTCATGGCGTGATTTTGCTGTAGAAGCTTCAAGAATTTACAAAAACCGAAGTGCCAAAGAAGATGCTTACAACGCCATTGCTGATGAACTTTTGAGCATTGCCAATCGAGAAGAAATCTTTTTCAAAAAATTAAAAAAAGCCATTAGCTAATATATTGAAACCCATTATAAAAATAGAATCCCTTTCGAAAAAGTACAAAGATGCCGACCAGTATTCTTTGAACGATGTTTCGCTGGAAATAAATGAAGGTCAGATTTTTGGATTATTAGGCCCGAATGGCGCCGGAAAAACCACTTTGATCTCTATGCTTTGCGGATTGATAAAACCAACTTCAGGACATTTTACAATTGATGATCTGAACTACACGCATCATTCATCTAAAATAAAAAAAATTATAGGAGTTGTTCCTCAGGAATATGCTTTATATCCAACTTTGACAGCCAGAGAAAATTTGCATTATTTCGGGAGTATGTACGGCTTAAAAGGTTCTTACTTAAAAGATAAAGTAATCGAAACTTTAGATCTTTTGGGATTATTAAAATTCGCAGACAAACGTATCGAAACTTTTTCGGGCGGAATGAAACGAAGAGTCAATTTAATTGCCGGAATTCTGCACAATCCAAAAGTGTTATTTTTAGATGAACCAACTGTTGGTGTCGATGTACAATCTAAAAATGCGATTATCGATTATTTAAAAGTTTTAAACCAAAACGGAACTACGATTATTTATACCTCTCATCATTTGGCTGAAGCCGAAGATTTCTGTACCCATATTGCCATTCTCGACCGAGGCAGGATTTTTGCACAAGGAACACCATCAAGTTTAATTGCTTCTACAGAAAAAGCACAAAATCTTGAAGAAGTTTTTATTTCATTAACCGGTAAAGATTTTAGAGATGGTCAATAAAATTTGGATGTCGGTTGTAAAAGAATTTCTCCTCCTCAAACGAGATTTAGGCGGATTAATTATTTTATTTATCATGCCGCTGGTTTTAGTAATCACGGTAACTTTAATACAAGACAGTACTTTTAAAACGATTAGCGACAATAAAATTCCGATTTTATTGGTCGATAACGATCAAGGTTCTGTATCTAAAACGGTTTTTGATAATCTCGAAAAAAGCAATTTGTTTAGCGTTGATACTCAAATTGACAATAAACCTATTACTGAAGAAGTGGCGAAAGAAGCCGTTTACAAAGGAAAATTTCAGTTGGCGATTATAATTCCGAAAAACCTAAGCGTTGATTTGCAAACCAAAATCGATCAGAATGTTGAGAACATCATCAGCAAAATGGGCTTAGTAGAAACGGATACCACAGCGCAAGCAGAAAAACCTAAAGTAATCAAAGAAAAAGAAGTGAAATTGTATTTTGATCCAGCGGTTCAAATGAGTTTCAAAAATGCCGTGATGAGTTCGATTGATAAGATGATTTCTCAAATCGAAACCAAATCAATTTACACCACTTTTCAAAACCAATTAGGAGAAGGAACCGCTGAATTTGAGCAAAAAAGTTTTATTACTTTCAAAGAAATAATTCCGAAAATCAATAACAAAGAAGTTCGACCAAACTCGGTACAGCACAACGTTCCGGCCTGGACACTTTTTGCCATATTTTTTATCGTTATTCCGTTGTCTATTAATATTGTAAAAGAAAAATCGCAAGGAACATTCGTTCGATTATTGACCAATCCGGTTTCTAATCTGGTGGTAATTATAGGTAAAACCATTACCTATTCGGTCATTTGTATGATTCAGTTTTATATGATGGTTGCCGTTGCTGTGTTTTTATTTCCGCATATTGGTTTACCTTCTTTAAATATCGAAGGGCATTTATTTTTAATGAGCGTCGTTGCTTTATTCTCTGGTTTTGCTGCCATAGGTTTCGGAATTTTATTAGGAACCATAGCAAGCACACAAGAACAATCAGCACCGTTTGGCGCAACAAGTGTACTGATTCTGGCCGCTGTTGGCGGTGTTTGGGTGCCTGTTTTTGCAATGCCAACCATTATGCAATATATCGCAAAATCGTCACCAATGAATTGGGGATTAGAAGCTTTCTACGATGTATTATTGCGAAACGTATCTTTCCTTGAAATCATCCCAAAAATAAGTTTGTTATTTTTGTTCTTCATTATCACAACATCCATTGCCTTATTTTATGACAAAAAGAAAAGAACAGTATAACGAAGCCACTGCCCTAACCGTCTCTCACGAAATCAGAATTCGTTTTAACGAAACTGATCCGCTTGGAATCGTTTGGCATGGCAATTACATTACCTATTTTGAAGATGGACGTGAAGCCTTTGGCCGCCAACACGGACTTACGTATTTAGACATTGGAGAAACTGAATACACAACTCCAATTGTAAAATCGAAATGCGAACACAAATTGTCTTTGCGTTACGGCGATGTGGTAACCATAGAAACAACGGTTGTAGATACACCGGCCGCCAAAATGATTTACCGTTTTAAAATTATAGATGCAAAAGGCGAAGTTGCCTGCACGGGCGAAACTGTCCAGGTATTTTTAGATAAAGAAGGAAATCTAATGCTGACAAATCCTCCTTTCTACGAAGAATGGAAACGAAAAGTGGGATTGATAAAGTAAAAATTGAAATACGAATTACACCCATTTTCACGAATTACAAATTAATAAAAATCCGTGTAAATTTGTTTAATCCGTGAAATCTGTGGGCTATTTAGAAGCCAAGAAATAAAGATAAAATGATAAGAGAAGTATATATCACCGAAACCAATTGTATCACCCCTTTAGGATTTGATGTTCAATCGAATGTCGAAGCGATCTTGCATGGCGATTCTGGAATTCAATTGCATGAAGATGCTTCTTTAATGCCAATACCATTTTATGCTTCTATTATTAATGATGAAAAAATAAACAGTGCTTTTGCAAAAATAAGCGCTCAAACAAAATATACTCGTTTAGAGAAAATGATGATTTTGGCTTTAGAGCCAATTATCAAAAAATCAGGGATTGGATTCAACTCAAAAACTGCTTTTATACTTTCGACCACAAAAGGAAATGTTACGGCTTTAAAAGAGAATTCAGAAGAGAGTTTCAACAGTGCGCATTTAGATGTTTTAGCTCAAAATGTTGCCGATTTCTTTCAATTCAAAACACAACCAATTGTAGTTTCGAATGCTTGTGTTTCTGGAATTTTAGCTGTTTCGGTGGCGAAGAGAATGATTCAGTCTGAATTGTATGATAACGTTTTTGTTATTGCAGGAGATGAAGTTTCAGAATTTGTTTTATCTGGATTTAATTCTTTTCAAGCAATGAGCGATTCACCTTGTAAACCGTATTCTAAAAACAGAACCGGTGTAAGTTTAGGCGAAGCAACCGCTGCTGCTTTAATTTCGGCGGAAGCCAAAAACGCCAAAATAAAAGTAATTGGTGACAGTTCTATAAATGATGCCAATCATATTTCGGGTCCTTCAAGAACAGGCGAAGGTTTGTTTAGAAGTATACAAAATGCTTTGAAAGAAGCCCAAATAGAAGTGGACAAAATCGATTATATTTCAGCACACGGAACTGCAACTCCGTTCAACGACGAAATGGAAGCCATTGCACTAAATCGCTTAAGTTTACAAAATGTTCCCATCAATAGTTTAAAAGGATTTTATGGTCATACTTTAGGCGCTTCGGGATTGTTGGAAACGGTAATTGGGATTGAATCCGTAAATCAAAATATACTTTTTGAATCGAAAGGTTTTGATGAAATTGGAGTTAGTGAAGCTATTAGTATTATTGAGAAAAATAAAGAAGCGAATATTGATTATTTTTTAAAAACAGCTTCTGGTTTTGGCGGTTGTAATACGGCTGTGGTTTTTGAAAAGATGAAATGAGAAATTTAAAAAACTTAGATATCGAGAAAAGTATAGCCAAAAGCAAACTGGTCTATTCTGAAAGCTGGTTTGATATATTTGACACCATAATTCTTTTTGTGTTTTTTAGCTTTGGATTTATTTGTCCTTTTTTAGTTTATTACGATCCATACCGAGATCATTCAAAAACGGGAACCGAATATTATCTTCTGTTTTTGGGGAGTCTCTTTTTTGCTTATGCAATTTATCGAAAGGCGACTGAAAAACATCTTACAAAAATTGTAAGCAAATATAATGCTGAAAAAAATAGAACAATTATTACTGAATATTGTAAGAAATTAGGGTTTGAGAGAGCTGCAAATTCAAAAGAAATAATAATTTATAACAAATCAGACAATTACGGAATTAGTAGTTTATACAAGTCAAGCAGGATATTTATTCTAGACAAAAATAACATTTATATAACAATGATTAAAAAAGGTTATAAAACAAATTTTCCTGTTCTTTTTTCACAGTTACTTTTAAAAGCGGACATTAAAAAGTTATGTCAATAACATTTATGAAATTATCAAAATTCATATTTATAACACTAATTCTTCTTTCCTCTTTTGGATGTAAAAAGAAAGAAGTGTCTGAATCTGATTTTGAAAAAGAGGTAATGAATAGTGTCTTTCTGGAAATTGTAGATTCAATTTATATGGATCGAAGAACAATGCATCCGCCTCCAATGCCAAGATTAGATTTTAAAACAAATAAAGAAGATACGATCGGTTATCATGATAAATTAAAAAGATATCAAGTTGAACAAGACAGTATTAAAAATGATAAAAACAGAATTTTAATTGGTGTTTATGATTATGTAGTAAACAATAAAATTAGAAATGAAAAATTTGATTTGACTCCTTTTAAAAATAATAAAAAGTTTGATTTTCAATATACGTCTAAATTTCCTGAAGAAATATATTGGGACATAAACGACAAAAAAAGCAAAATGCCTGTTGGAACAATTCAAATTTCTAATATTCAGTTTAATAAAACCAAAACTTCCGGCACTATATCTGCCAGTGCTTCATGCGGTGGAGGAAAATGTGGAAGAGGATTTGAAATTACAATTGAAAATAAATCTGGAGAATGGCATATTAAAAATATTGTTCATACTTGGGTTTCTTAAAAAAATCACAGATTGAGTAGTGTAATTTAAACCCAAAATAATCTGTGCCAATTTGTGGAATTAGTGTTAAATTAAAATAATGACTCAAAGTAAAACTCACATACAATCCTACATCACCATTCAAAACAACGAAATTGTTTTGAACGGAACTTCTATATTCAAAACTGAACCAACCGATTTCGGGGATTTCTCGAAACAAGCGTATCGTAATTTTGACATTCAATACCCGAAGTTTTTCAAAATGGATGCTTTGAGCAAACTGGCTTTTTTAGGATCTGAATTGCTTTTGAGTCCGATAACTTCAACTGAACAAGAGAATAATATTGCTTTGGTTTTGGCCAATAAATCATCGAGTTTAGATACCGATGTAAAATATCAGGAATCGATTTCCGACAAAGAAAACTACTTTCCGAGTCCGGCGGTTTTTGTTTACACGTTGCCAAATATTTGTTTGGGCGAAATAAGTATTCGTCATCAACTGAAAAGTGAAAATTCTTTCTTTATATTTGAGGACTTTAACACTGAATTTATGTCGAATTACTCGGATATTCTTCTGAATACGAATAAAGCAGACATGGTTCTTTGCGGTTGGGTAGAATTTTTTAATGACAGTTATAAAGCGTTTCTTTGCACGATTAGCAAAGACGAAAACGCAACATATAAAAACGAAAATATCAATACATTATATAATAAATAATCATGGAAGCATTAAAAGAAGAATTAAAAAATAAAATCATTACCACTCTTAACCTTGAAGATATCGCAATCGAAGATATTGCTGATAATGATCCTTTGTTTGGAGATGGTTTAGGTTTAGACTCAATTGATGCACTTGAATTGATCGTTATTTTAGATAAAGATTACGGAATTAAATTAGTAGATCCGAAAGAAGGAAAAACAATTTTCCAGTCGATCGAAACTATGGCAGCTTATATTAGCGCTAACAGAACGAAGTAAGACTTCTTAGACTGGCTTAGATTTTTAGACTTTTTAGACTAAAAACTGTCTAAATCCAGAAATCAAAAATCTAAGCAAGTCTAAAATCTAAGAAATCTAAGCAAGTCTAAAAATCTAAGAAGTCTAAAAATGAAAGGTGTTGCAATAACGGGAATGGGAATTATCTCTTCGATTGGAAATTCAGTCGAAGAAAATTATATTTCGTTGATCGAAAATAAAATTGGTATTTCTCGTATCACAAATATTTCGACGGTTCATGCGGATGTTATTAAAGTAGGCGAAATCAAAAAAACCAACGAAGAATTGGTTGATGAATTGAATCTTACAGAAGATAATAACTTTTCGAGAACGGCAATGATCGCAACTTTGGCAGCAAAACAAGCTGTTGAAAATGCAGGAATTACATCGATAAACGAATTTAGAACCGGACTTATTTCGGCTACAAGTGTAGGCGGAATGGACATGACCGAAAGACATTATTACGATTATTTTAAACATCCTGAACTGGTAAAATATATTGCCTGTCATGACGGTGGCGATGTTGCAGAAAAAATTGCCGAAGAACTGGGTTTAAAAGGAATGGTTACCACAATTAGTACGGCTTGTTCGTCTGCAGCAAACTCGATAATGTTGGGAGCAAGATTGATTAAAACCGGAAAACTAGATCGCGTTATTGTTGGCGGAGCCGATGGTTTGGCAAAATTTACGATTAACGGATTTAAGACTTTGATGATTTTATCAGACGATTTCAACAAACCTTTTGACAATGAACGCAAAGGATTAAACCTGGGCGAAGCAGCGGCATATTTGGTTTTAGAATCGGATGAAATTGTAGAGAAACAAAATAAAAAAGTGTTGGCAAGAGTTTCCGGTTACGGAAATGCAAACGACGCTTTTCATCAAACCGCTTCTTCAGAAAATGGTGATGGCGCTTATTTGGCGATGAAAAAAGCTTTTGAAGTCTCGGGTTTAAAACCTTCCCAAATTGATTATATCAACGTACACGGAACGGCAACTCCAAACAACGATTTATCTGAAGGAAGAGCATTGTTGAGAATTTATCAGGACGAAAAAGTGCCTGATTTTAGTTCGACAAAACCTTTTACCGGACATACTTTGGCTGCAGCTGCTGCAATTGAAGCGGTTTACAGTGTTTTGGCGATTCAGAATAATGTGGTTTATCCAAATTTGAATTTCGAAAACCCGATGGAAGAATTTGATTTACAACCTCAAACTGCTGTAAAGAACAAAAATATCGAACACGTTTTATCCAACTCTTTTGGTTTTGGAGGAAATTGTTCAACCCTTATATTTTCAAAAAGCTAAAATGAAGAAAACATATATAAATGGAGTAGGTTGTATTTCGACTCAAAAAACATTTGATACTGTTTTTTTAGAAGAAGCCGTTGTCAATCATGATCAAAATGTTTTGGCGATTGTTCCTCCGGTTTACAAAGATTATATTTCTCCAGCCGCAAGCCGCAGAATGGCAAAAGGCGTAAAAAACGGAATCGTAGCTTCGGCTCTGGCAATGAAAGATGCCAATGTCGAAAAAGTAGATGCGATCATTACCGGAACAGGTTTAGGATGCATCGAAGATTCTGAAAAATTCCTTAAAAGTATTCTCGATAATAACGAAGAATTTTTAACGCCAACTTCTTTTATTCAATCTACACATAATACTGTTGGTGCGCAAATCGCTCTTTTACAACAATGTAAAGGGTATAATTTTACGTATGTAAATGGCGCTGTTTCTTTTGAGTCGGCTTTATTAGATGCTAAAATGCAAATCGAAGAAGACGAAGCACAATCGGTTTTAATAGGCGGAGTTGATGAAAATGGAGATTATACTACTGCCCTTTTTAAGCTTTCCGGTCGTATAAAAGAAGACAACAAAGCACCTTATGATGTTTTAACTTCTACAACAAGCGGTGCGGTTTATGGTGAAGGCGCCAGTTTTTTTGTATTAGAAAATGAACGAAAAGACCATACGTACGCAGAAGTTCTGGATATCGCAATTGTAAATACACTTGCAGAAAACGAGATTGAAGCTGAAATCAAATCTTTTTTGAAATCGAATAATTTAGAAATTTCAGACATTGATGCTTTGGTTTTAGGTTTTGACGGAAATGTAGCTTTCGAAAATTATTATAGAAATCTTGCTGAAAATGCTTTCTCAGAAACTCCTGTTTTATATTACAAACATTTAAGCGGCGAATACGATACTGCTTCGGCTTTTGCTTTATGGATGGCAGCTAAAATTTTAAAAACACAGGAAATTCCGGAAATCATAAAAGTAAATTCGGTTGAAAAGCCAGTTTATAAAACCATTTTATTATACAATCAATTAAACGGAAAAAACCATAGTTTTACGTTAATCACAAAATGATAACGCACAAAAACATATCACTATTTTTTGTTTTTTTATTGCTTTTATTATTTCTTCTGAATTTTTATGTAGCAATAAACATATGGTGGTTTGTTGTTGTAATTTTAATTTGGTTAGGAATTAATGCTTTTGGTTCTTCCCGAATTTCATCTAATTATCATGTAAAAGCTTTCTGTAATAATCCGTTAGAAACAGAAAAAAAAATTGCTCTTACGTTTGATGACGGACCAAGCACTTTTACTTTGGATGTTTTAGAACTGCTGAAAAAATATGATGTAAAAGCCACTTTCTTTTGCATCGGAAAAAACATCGAAGCACATCCTGAAATCTTAAAACAAATCATTGCCGCCGGTCATTTGGTTGGGAATCATTCGTACAGTCATTCTAAGTTTTTTGATTTTTATAATGCTGAAAAGATTCAGGAAGAAATTGAAAAAACAGATGAACTTCTGGAAAAATATACTTCAAAAAAAATAAACTTCTTTCGTCCGCCTTACGGAGTTACAACTCCTTCGATCAGAAGAGCTTTAAAAAAAACCAAACATAAAGTAATTGGCTGGAATATTCGATCGCTCGACGGCGGAACAAAAAATCAGGAATTAATTTTCAACCGAATTATAAAACGCGTTTCTCCCGGCGGAATTGTACTTTTGCACGACACGGCATCACACTCCGTTTTGGTATTGGAACAGTTTTTGCAATTTTTACAGCAAAACAATTATAAAGTGATTTCGATTGAGGAACTTTTGAATCTTAAAGCTTATGAAATAGAACGCTGATTAAACGGATTCGCTAAAGCGAAAACGCTGATTAGAGCGGATTTTATGAAATTAAAAATTCGTGGAAATTGGTGTAATTCGTGGCAGTATAATAAGCATAATTCTTAAAAAAATATGAAAACTAAAATAGCTCTACTAATTCTATTTATATCAGGCAGTTTGTTTGCTCAGGAACAAAAAATGACAGATGCTGAAGTTGCTACTTTCAAACAAGATGTAAATGTAGTATCGAAAAAAATCAAAACCTTAAGTACTGATTTTGTTCAGTATAAACATTTAGATTTTTTATCGAAAGACATTGAAACTTCGGGAAAAATGGTTTTTAAGGAACCTGCGCTACTTCAATGGCAATATAAAAAACCATACAATTATAGCATTGTTTTCAAAAACGGAAAAATCCTGATTAACGACGAAGGCAAAAAAAGTGCGGTTGATATTGGCAACAGCAAAATCTTTGGCCGAATCAACAAATTAATCGTTGGCAGCGTAAGCGGAAATATGTTTGACGATAAAGAATTTACGATATCTTATTTTAAATTGAAAGGTCAAAATCTGGCGAAATTTATTCCGAAAGATGCGACGTTGAAGAAATACATCAAACAAATCGAATTGACTTTCGATAAAGAAGAAGCAACTGTGGTTCAGGTAAAACTATTAGAATCATCTGAAGATTATACCAGAATTGTACTTAAAAATAAAGTGATCAATGCAAAAATCGACGATTCAGTTTTTAATAATTAATTGCTTTCTAGCGCTAGTATTTGTTTCTTGTGGCTCGGTCACAAAAAATTATACTCCAAAAAAATTAGACAAAACGTCTTATGAAGTTCCCTATTTTTCAGATTCAAAAACAGATTATGTTTATAAAACGAATATAACGGTTTACGGAAATGAAATCAGCGGAATTTTCATCGCCAAGAAAATAAACGATACAACACACCGAATTGTTTTTACAACAGAATTCGGAAATAAATTAATGGATTTTGAAATTTCGGATACCGATTTTAAAGTCAATTCGATTGTATCAGAATTAGATCGAAAAATCCTGATTAATACGCTAAAAGAAGATTTTCGATTGTTGCTAAAAAAAGACTATCAGATTCAGGAACAATTTGAAAATGATTCAGCTGACATTTATAAATCAAAGGATGGAAAACGAGACAATTATCTTTTCATCTCAAAAAAGGATCATCGATTAGAAAAGATCGTTCATTCGTCTCAAACAAAAGAAAAATTTACGCTGACATTTAGTTCAGAAAACAATATTTTTGCCGAAAAGATTCAGATTATTCATCAGAATATTAAATTGAAAATTGAATTGAACTATTTCAAATCTGAATAAAATTTAAACTAATCATAAACTTTAAATCAAACCTAAATGAAAAAATTAACCGTAATTGCTTTTGTTTTATTTATCGGACTTACATCATCAATAGCACAAGTGAGCGTTAGTCCAGGATTTCGCGGAGGTTTAAATTTATCTACATTAACTAATATTGATGATAATAGAACTAAAACCGATTTTTATATTGGTGGATTAGTGAACATTAAATTTAATAAATATTTTTCGTTACAGCCTGAGATAACTTATTCAAGACAAGGTGATAAAGGGAGAGAATATTTTGGAAACGGATACAATTACCGCTATGTAAATTATGAATTAAATTACCTAACACTTGGTGCGGTTGCAAAATTTAATATTGGCGGTCAGGGATTTCACCTTTTGGGAGGTCCGTCTTTCGATTTTAAAATTTCTGATAATTATATCAACAGCAGTCCTGAAAGTTTTGACCTTGCCATTGTTGGAGGCGTTGGATATACACTTCGAAATGGATTAACGTTTGAAGCAAGATTAAAACAAGGTTTAGTTGATATTTATGGCTACGACGGAGTTGAGTATGACGATAATGGTTATCGCTATAATGATCTTATCCTGAATCAGGTTTTTCAGATTGGTATTAGTTACACTTTTAAAGTAAAATAATGTATAAAAAGAAATTAGCGATTGCCGTATTCCTTTTTTTTGCAATCACAAACATACAAGCTCAAGTAACTTTTAAGCCTGGTTTAAGAGCAGGTTTAAGTCTTTCGACAGTTTCTGAAATGCATGCCAACTACAGACCTGACTTTTATATTGGTGGCTTTGGAGAAATAAACTTAACGAAACGATATGCTTTACAGCCCGAAATAAATTACATCAGACAAGGATCTAATAATGTTGCCCGTAATTTTATTGATCCCGATACGCAAACAGAAAGAACGGTTCATCAGGATTTACAAATGAGTTATTTATCTGTTGCACTGCTTAACAAATTAAAATTTGCTCAGTTTCAGGTTCAGTTTGGGCCGGCTTTAGATGTTCTTTTAAGCGACAATTTAGCTTTTAGAAAAACATACAATGATCTTTCGTTTGTTACAGGTGTTGCTTATAAAATGCCTTCTGGTCTTGGTTTTGAATTTAGATTTAAAAAAGGTTTATTAGATGTTTTAGACAGCGATTACTATCATAATAATTCTAATAATCATTACTTTTTTGGCGATTATAATACTAATATCAATTTTCAAATAGGTATTTCTTACTCTTTTGAAACGAAATAAAAAATTACAAATATGGTTTTAAAAGACTTTTATAAAGTGCTTTCAGAAGAAAAAACAGGAGATGCTAAATATAATATTCGTATATTAGTTAATGCCAATCATGAGGTTTTTGAAGGACATTTTCCCGGAAACCCAATTATGCCGGGCGTTTGCATGATTCAGATTATTAAAGAACTTACAGAATCAATCACAAAAAGTTCGTTGATGATACAAACACTGACCAATGTAAAATTCATGGCCTTAATTAATCCGGAAACAAATCCTGAATTGCGTTTAGAACTTGATATAACAACCACAGAAGATGATTTGGTAAAGGTGAAAAACACCACATATTTTAACGATACCGTTGCTTTAAAATTAAGCAATATGTATAAAAAATTATAACTATGAAATTACTATTGTCAATACTTCTATGGATAAACTTTGCCGGAAACCCCGACTTAGCCTCTATCCGAAAAATTTATCCTGATGTGGCAAAATCAGAAGCAAATGCTAAAGATTTTACCGAAAAACTTTCCGGGATTTCAAACAACGATGATAAAATTTTAGTGGCTTACAAAGCGGCTTCAATTTTAGTAGATTCTAAATTTCAAAATATTGTTGGAAGCAAAATTTCTCGTTTTAAAGAAGGTGCAAAACTTCTTGAAGCGACTTTAAAAAGTGACCCGAACAATATCGAAATCAGAATGATTCGATTGAGTATTCAGGAAGATGTTCCTGGAATTACGGGTTATAAAAAGAACATCAAAGAAGATAAAAAATTCATTACCGATCATTATGCCGAGCAAAGTGGTGTTTTAAAAGAATACCTAAAAGACTTTGTTTTGCAATCTAAAAGTTTCTCTGAAAAAGAGAAACAATTTGTGAAGTAGGTAAAGAAAAAAATCCCCATGCAACCAACTTTATCTCAGCAGCAATTACTTGATTCAATCAATTTTTGTGTTATTGTGCCGACGTACAATAATCACAAAACGTTGAAAAAAGTGCTGGATTCTATTTTAGATTTCACATCAAATATTATTATCGTCAATGACGGTTCAACAGATACTACGAACGAAATTTTAAAACAATATTCGGAGCTTACTCAAATTCATCATCCTCGAAATATAGGAAAAGGAAGAGCGCTCCGAAATGGTTTTAGAAAAGCAATCGAAATGCATTTTGAATACGCCATCACAATCGATTCTGACGGACAACATTTTGCATCTGATATTCCTAATTTTATTGAAGAAATTCAAAAAGAACCCAATTCTCTTTTGATTGGAAGCCGGAATATGACACAGGAAAATGTACCGAAGAAAAGTAGTTTTGGTAATAAATTTTCGAATTTCTGGTTTAAGTTCGAAACCGGAATTGTACTCGAAGACACACAATCCGGGTTTAGATTATATCCGTTAAAGTTAATTCCGAAACAATTTTATACCAATAAATTTGAGTTCGAAATTGAAGTTATTGTGCGATCGGCATGGAAAGGAATTGTGGTTAAAAACATCCCGATCCAGATTTTGTACGATCCCGCAGAACGTGTTTCGCATTTTCGACCATTTAAAGATTTTACCCGAATTAGTATTCTAAATACGGTTTTGGTTCTCAATGCTTTGTTGTACATTAAACCGCGAGATTTTTTTAAAAGAGCAAAAAAAAAAGGTTTTAAAAAATTCTTTCTTGAAGATATTTTAGAAAGTTCCGACTCTAATTTCAAAAAATCAGCCGCAATTGCTTTGGGTATTTTTATCGGGATTTCTCCGTTTTGGGGATTTCAAACCGTTTTGCTTTTTACTTTTGCCGCTTTGTTCAGGCTCAATAAAGTCATTGCTTATCTGGCTTCGAATGTGAGTTTTCCGCCTTTCATCCCTTTTGTTATTTACGGTTCTCTAAAAATGGGAAGTTACTTTGTATCGAATGATGCGCCGCTAATTTTAGATAGTTCGGTTACGCTCGATGATATTCAAAAAAATGCGACACAATATATCGTGGGAAGTCTTATTTTAGCATCCGTTTTGGCACTGACTTTTGGTCTTATAAGTTATTTACTTTTAACCGCTTTTAGTTCTAAGAACAAAACAAATATTACGTAAAAGTTTGCCACAGATTAAAGGATTAAAATGATTTTTACATCCAGTTTGTCAGGCTGAGCGAAGTCGAAGCCCACGTCCAATTGGAGCGCCCTTCGACTTCGCTCAGGGTGACAAACTAAAACTAATCTTTTTAATCTGTGGCAAAAGAAAATAATAAATAATTATGCATCACTATTTCTACGCCATTCATTTATTTGTAAACCGACAAAAAACTTTATCGGTTGCTTTGGCTATTTTGATGCTTTTTGGTTTTGGATTCTTTGCGTCTCAAATTAAGTTTGAAGAAGACATTACCAAACTTATTCCAACAAACGATAAAGCTGATGTTACGGCAAAAGTCCTGAAACAACTTAATTTCGCGGATAAAATCACTGTTATTTTCAAACTTGATAAAAACGGTTCTGAAGAAGATTTAAAAGAAATGGCAACTGTTTTTTCTGATAGCGTTTCTAAATCCTGCAAACCTTACATAACCGGAATTCAGGGTAAAATCGACGAAGAAAACATTCAGGAAACAATAGATTTTGTTTACAATAATTTGCCTCTTTTTTTAGAGAATAAAGATTATGCTGCGATTCAGAATAAACTTCAAAAAGACAGTATTGCCGCAACCGTTCAGGGAAATTATAAATCGATTATTTCTCCATCCGGATTTGTAACCAAAGATTTTATTCTGCAAGATCCGCTTGGAATTTCATTTATCGCTTTAAAAAAATTACAGCAATTAAATATTGGCGACGATTTTACGCTCAACAATGGTTTTGTAATGACCAAGGACAAAACAAAATTATTGCTTTTTATAACTTCAAATTTGCCTTCGAGCGAAACCGAAAAGAACACGATTTTTGTAAATAAACTAAAATCGATTCAGGAAAATCTAAATCAGAAATTCAAAGGCAAAACTTCGATTAGTTATTTTGGTTCGGCTTTGATTGCAGTTGCCAATGCAGATCAAATTAAAAGCGATATTATTTTAACGACCACAATCGCGATGATCACGCTAATGCTGATCTTGATTTTGTTTTATCGCAAAATATTGATTCCGTTAATTATTTTTCTTCCAACGGTTTTTGGCGCTTTGTTCGCCGTAGCTTTTTTATATTTTGTAAAAGAACAAATTTCAGCAATTTCTCTCGGAATTGGATCGATCCTGTTAGGAATCACAATCGATTATTCGATACATATTCTCACGCATTACAAACATAACAGCGATGTAAAAACTTTGTACAAAGACATTACAATGCCTGTAATTATGAGCAGTTCTACAACGGCTGTTGCTTTTTTATGTTTGCTTTTTGTAAAATCTGATGCTTTAAATGATCTCGGAATTTTCGCTGCCGTAATTGTTATGGCAACCGGAATCTTCTCGCTTTTGATTGTTCCGCATTTGTATAAACCGAAAGAAAATAATTTTGAACATAAGAAAAATGTCATTGATAAACTGGCACATTTCTCCTTTCATAATAATAAATACCTGATTGGTTTTTGCGTTTTAATTACAATCGTTTGTTCTTTTACATATAATAATGTGGGCTTCAATAATGATTTATCGCAATTGAATTTTGTTCCAAAAGAAATTAAAGCCGCCGAAAAAGATCTGGAAGAAAGCACGAGTTTAACATCAAAAACGATTTATCTGGCTTCGTACGGAAAAAGTATGGAAGAAGTTTTGCAAAACAATAGCCTACTTTTTACCGATTTATCAAAAGAAAAACAAACGAATAAAATATTGAATTTCAGTTCTGTTGGCGGAATTATGCTTTCGCAAAAAGAACAACAACAAAAAATAGACAAATGGAATTCGTTTTGGGATGCCAATAAAAAGCAAGTTCTACAATCTGAATTGATTGCCGAAGGTTCAAAACTAGGTTTTAAACCCTCAACATATTCGACTTTTTACGATCATTTAGACTATAATTTCAAACCTATTTCGGCACAAGAATATCTAAAAGTTCAGGATCTGCAACTAAAGGAATTTGTAACCGAGAAGAATGGTTTCTTCACGATTTCGACTTTAGTAAAAGTTACGCCTGAGCAACGAGATGCTTTTGTGAAATCGGCTTCCGCCAAAAATAATCTGATTGCGATTGATCGTCAGCAAATGAATGAAACATTCTTCAGCACTTTAAAAACCGATTTTAATTCGCTGGTTAATTATTCGTTTGTGGCTGTAATTCTGATTTTGTTTTTCTTTTTCCGCAGAGTCGAATTGGTCATCGTAAGTTGTATCCCGATTGCCTTAACCGGAATTGTAACGGCAGGAATTATGGGCATTTTTGGTATTCAAATGAACATTTTTAGTTTGATTGTTTGTACGCTGATTTTTGGTCACGGTGTCGATTTTAGTATTTTCATGACGAGTGCACTTCAAAAAGAATATACTAACGGAAAAAACGAAATTGCGATTTACAGAACGTCAATAATTCTGGCAGTTATCACAACCATTTTAGGAATTGGTGCCATGATTTTTGCCCATCATCCGGCGTTGCGTTCGATCTCATCTGTTTCCTTGATTGGGGTTTTTGCCGCGTTGATTATTACGTTTATTTTCTACCCGATTCTTTTTAAATTATTCATATCCAATCGTGCGAAAAAAGGAAATGCTCCTTTCGAGTTACGAAGCTTTATACACGGTATTATTTCGTTTACCTACTACGGACTTGGCGGTATTTTGATGTCACTTTTTAGCATCACCATAATGCCGATTCTCCCAATAAACGAAAAAAAGAAAATGAAAGGATTTCGATATTTCATTTCAAGATTCATGAATTCGGTTTTATATTCGAATCCGTTTTTGCATAAAAAAGTCCTCAATAAGTTTAATGAAAACTTCGAAAAACCAGCCATCATAATTGCCAATCATTCTTCGTTTATCGATATTCTGGCAATGGGAATGTTGAGTCCTAAAATTATATTTCTTGTAAACGACTGGGTTTACAACTCTCCTATTTTTGGCGGAACGGTTAGAAAAGCAGGGTTTTATCCGGTTTCTGAAGGAATCGAAGGCGGTGTTGAACATCTGCGTCAGAAAGTAAATGAAGGATATTCATTGATGATTTTTCCGGAAGGAACCCGTTCAGAAAGTAATCAGATCAAGCGTTTTCATAAAGGTGCTTTTTATCTTGCCGAAGAATTTAATCTGGATATTGTTCCGGTTTTAATTCATGGCGCATCAGAAGCAATTCCAAAAGGCGATTTTGTCATTCATCATAGTCATCTTACCTTATCTATTTTAGAAAGAATTACGCCTGATAATCTTTCTTACGGGAAAAATTATGCCGAAAGAACAAAACTGTTAAGCGCTTATTTTAAAGAAGAATTTCATAAAGTGCGTCAACAACTAGAAGGCCCTGATTATTTCAAAAAAATGCTAATTCATAGTTACGATTACAAAGAAATTGAAATTATAAATGCTGTCAAAAACGATTTAAAAGAGAATCTCGAAACATATTATCAGCTTAACAAGCATCTTTCGGCGAAAGCCAAAATATTGCACTTAGCCAATGATTACGGACAATTAGACGTTTTATTGACTTTGCAGGAACCACAACGAAAAGTAATTTCTTTTATTTCTGATGAAGAAAAAGTCGCGGTTGCCAAAACGAATTATTTCCTCGTAAAGAGAAAAATTTCTTATCCCGATCATCTCAAATTGGCTTTAGAAAATCAATACGATGTTGTTTTAATTTCTGATGAAAGTTATGCAAGCGATCTGGAGAAAATCATTGCTACTACATCTTGCGTTATTTTAATTAATAGTTCAGGTTTAAAAAACACATTAATTAACTTTGGTTTTCAATCTGTTTTAGACGAAAATTCTATAATCGTATTAAAGAAAAACTAGCATGAAAGAGCAATACGATGTAGTAATAACAGGCAGCGGTCTCGGCGGATTGGTCTCGGCAATAATTCTGGCAAAAGAAGGTTATAGCGTTTGTGTGCTCGAAAAAAACAATCAATACGGCGGAAATCTGCAAACTTTTGTGCGCGATAAAACCATTTTTGATACCGGAATTCACTACATAGGAGGTCTTGACGAAGGGCAAAATCTGTACAAATATTTTAAATATTTGGGCATTATGGATCATCTTAATCTTAAAAAATTAGATGAAAATGGTTTTGATATTATCTCTTTTGAAGACGATGAAAACGAATATCCTCATGCTCAGGGTTACGATAATTTTGCCAATCAGTTGGTCACTTTTTTCCCAAATGAAAAAGCAAACATCGAGGAATATTGTAAAAAAATAAAAGCGATTTGCGAATGTTTTCCGCTCTATAATTTAGAATGGGAAGGAAAATACGATAACGAAATTCTGTCTCTAAATGCCAAACAAACGATCGAAGAATGTACAGAAAATGAAAAACTAAAAGCGGTTCTTGCCGGTTCTAATTTCTTGTATGCGGGTATTGCAGATAAATCGCCATTTTACGTTCATGCCCTTTCTGTAAACTCTTATATTCAAAGTTCCTGGCGTTGTATCAATGGCGGAAGTCAAATCACGAAGCAGCTTTTGAAACAGCTTAAAAAATACGGCGGCGAATTTTACAAATACAAAGAAGTTACTAGATTTAATGTCGAAGATAAAAAAGTAACTTCGGTTGATATGAAAGACGGAACTCAGGTTTCCGGTTCTTATTTTATCTCAAACATAGAACCCAAAACTACGCTAAAACTGGCTGGCGAAGAGAACTTTAGAAAATCATTTTACAGCAGGGTCCAAAGTCTCGAAGGCGTTATTTCGGCCTTTAGTTTATACATTGTTTTTAAACCCGAAACTTTCAAATACATCAACCACAACCATTATCATTTCAAGAAAAGCAGCGAAGTCTGGACGGCACATGATTATGACGAAAACTCGTGGCCAAAAGCTTTTATGGCTTCTATGAATGCCTCAAAAAAGCAAGAAGAGTGGGCCGAAGGAATGACTTTCATAACTTATATGAAATACGAAGATGTCGCGCCCTGGATCGATACTTTTAATACAACCGTCGATGAAAATGATCGCGGAGAAAGCTACGAAGAGTTTAAATCCCGAAAAGCGGCTAAGTTTTTAACTGAAATTGAGGTGAAATTCCCCGGTATTAGAGATTGCATTCAATCTGTGCATACTTCTACTCCGCTTTCGTATCGCGATTATATTGGCGGAGACAATGGTAATATGTACGGTTATGTTAAAGATTCGAATAATCCGATGAAAACCCTGATTCCGTCAAAAACTAAGCTGGATAATTTATATCTTACAGGCCAAAGTATCAACATGCACGGAGTCTTAGGCGTGACGATTGGCGCGGTTGTAACTTGCTCAGAAATTCTGGGAAAAGAATATTTAGTCACCAAAATAAATCAAGCGTCTGAATAAAGTGTAGATATGAAAAGCCGAATTAATTTATTTTTTTTCGTTGGTTTTTTATTGGTGTTAGCCTCTTGCGGAACATCAAAATCTATGCATCATCTTCCTGAAGTTGCCAATTATAATGCAACAAAGCCCGTTGTCGTAAAACAATCTGACAGCGCTTTTGTTTCGGGAAAAAATTCACTTTTAAAAAATAAACAAGGACTTTGGGAATTATACGTCGAAGGCGATCCGCTTGAAATTGGTCTTAATACCGGCGCTTTGTCTGATTCTCTTTTAAAAAATCAGGAACATATATTCTTCTCGAAAATAAAGGATATTGTTCCGTCGAAATTTCAGCAAAGACTCCTTCGAAATTTTCTAAAATGGTACAACAGAAAATTATATCTTAATGTTCCTGAAGAATATCAAACCGAAATTTTTGGCGTTTCGCAATACACATCGCATGATTTTGATAATATCGCGCCACAATTTCAGCGTAGTTTGTATTTGCACGCCGCGCACGATATTGGTCACGCTTTGCAGGATTTGGCTTTGGTGGGTTGCTCCTCTTTTGCTGCCTGGGGAGAAAAATCTGAGGACGGAAATTTAATCCTCGGGCGTAATTTTGATTTTTATGTTAATGACGCTTTCGCGGAAAATAAAATCGTGGCGTTTATAAATCCGAAAGAAGGACATCAATTTATGATGATCACCTGGCCCGGAATGGTGGGCGCGGTTTCCGGAATGAATGAAGAAGGTTTAACGGTTACGATTAATGCTTCGAAATCTAAAATACCGTTGATTGCCAAAACTCCTATTTCGATTTTGACACGTGAAATTTTGCAACATACCAAGAATATTGAAGAAGCGATTGCGATTGCTAAAAAAAGGGAAGTTTTTGTTTCAGAATCTATTATGGTTGGAAGTGCACACGATAACAAAGCGATTTTAATTGAAGTTTCACCCAAAAAAATGGACGTTTATGAAGTACCAAATAGCGATCAATTGTTTTGTTCCAACCATTTTCAGGGAGAGGATTTAAAAAACGAAAAACGAAATCAATTGCAAATTGCCAACAGCCATTCTGAATATCGCTTTGAAAGAATGCAGGAACTTTTTGCAGAAAACCCGAAAATCAACCCAAAAATTGCCTCTGAAATTCTAAGAAATAAAGACGGTTTACAAAATATTGCGCTGGGTTATGGCAACGAAAAAGCCCTGAATCAATTAATGGCACATCATGGAGTAATTTTTAAACCAAAAGAAAAATTGGTTTGGGTTTCGGCAAATCCATATCAGTTAGGCGAATTTGTCTGCTATAATCTGGATTCTATTTTTAAAGAAAGAAAAATGAAAACAGTTGTTTCTTCTTTTCAACAGAAAAATTTAGACATTCCAAAAGATCCTTTTCTGGAAACCATTCAATACAAAAACTATCAAAAATTTAGAATTGAAGATCATAAAATAGATCTGTATCTTAAAAATAAAGAAACGATCAATCCTGAATTTATCCAGAATTATCAATCCTTAAACCCTGATTATTGGGTTGTGTATTACAAAGCAGGGTTGTACTTTTATCAAAAAAAAGAATACCAGCTTTCTCAGGCCAATTTTGAAAAAGCTTTAACCAAAGAAATTACGACAGTTCCTGATAAAACAGCAATTGAAGATTATTTAAAAAAAATCAAAAGAAAATTACGATGATTCCATTAATAGAAAAAGATTCTTTAGAAGAAATTAAAAATTTTCAAGAGCAAAAATTAGTCGAACTTTTAGAATATATCAGTCAAAATTCCCCTTTTTACAAACGCCTTTTTGCAGGACAAAATATTGATATTTCGAAAATTAAAACGCTCGAAGATTTGCAATATTTGCCTGTAACAACAAAAGAAGATTTACAAGAATACAACGATGATTTTTTGTGTGTTCCGCAACATAAAATTATCGATTATGCTTCGACTTCAGGGACTTTAGGAGATCCTGTAACTTTTGGTTTAACAGATTCTGACTTAGACCGATTGGCGTATAATGAAGCGATTTCGTTTGCCTGCGCCGGAATTGCCGAAGGTGATGTAGTGCAATTAATGACAACAATCGACAGAAAATTTATGGCTGGTCTTGCCTATTTTCTTGGTTTGCGAAAACTAAAAGTGGGCGTAATTCGTGTTGGTGCCGGAATTCCAGAATTGCAATGGGATTCGATTTTAAAATACAAACCTTCTTATTTAATTACCGTTCCTTCGTTTTTATTAAAGTTAATTGAATACGCCGAAGCACACGGAATTGATTATAATAATTCGAGTATAAAAGGTGCAATTTGCATTGGTGAATCTTTGCGTAATCAGGATTTTTCGATGAATATCTTATCGAATAAAATCACTGAAAAATGGAATATTAAGTTGTTTTCGACTTATGCTTCTACAGAAATGAGCACCGCTTTTACAGAATGCGAACACGGAAATGGTGGCCATCATCATCCGGAATTGATTATTGTTGAAGTGCTGGACGAAAATAATATTCCTGTAAAAGAGGGCGAAATTGGCGAACTAACTTTTACGACTTTAGGTATTGAAGCGATGCCTTTGTTACGTTTTAAAACCGGAGATATTGTTCAGTTACACCACAGTCCTTGCGCTTGCGGTCGAAATACGTTGCGCGTTGGACCAGTTGTGGGACGTAAAAAACAAATGATAAAATACAAAGGTACAACACTTTATCCGCCAGCGATGAATGATGTTTTGAGTGGTTTTGATAATATCGAAAATCATATTATCGAGATCTCGACCAACGATTTAGGAACGGATGAAATCCTGATAAAAATTGCGGTAAAAAATCAATCTTCTGAATTTTTACAAGAAATAAAAGATCACTTTAGAGCCAAATTAAGAGTTACACCAAAGATCGAGTTCGCCTCGAAAGAAACTTTAAATCCTTTAGTTTTTAACCCAATGAGCCGAAAACCAATTCGATTTTTTGATTATAGGTAACTTTATAGGTGCAAAGTTGCAAAGGTTCAGAGGGACAAAGGCTCTTAATCAACGTTATAAAAAAACCTTTGTCCCTTTGTTACTTTGAGCCTTTGTACCTCGAATTGTGCCAATTCGACTAAAAAGTTGTAATTTTGCACAAAATATTGAAGATGGTCAAGATTGGCAACATAGAATTACCCGAATTTCCTTTATTACTCGCACCGATGGAAGATGTTAGTGATCCGCCGTTTCGCAGATTATGCAAAACGCATGGCGCTGATATGATGTATTCTGAATTTATTTCGTCTGAAGGATTGATTCGTGATGCGATCAAAAGTAGAATGAAGTTGGATATTTTTGATTACGAACGTCCGGTTGGAATTCAGATTTTTGGTGGTGATGAAGAAGCAATGGCACTTTCGTCTAAAATTGTTTCTACAGTAAAACCTGATTTAGTGGATATTAATTTTGGATGTCCTGTAAAAAAAGTAGTTTGTAAAGGTGCCGGAGCCGGAGTTTTAAAAGATGTAGATTTGATGGTTCGTTTGACAAAAGCGGTTATCAGAAGTACAGATTTGCCTGTAACGGTAAAAACGCGTTTAGGCTGGGATGAAAATTCAATCAACATTGATGAAGTTGCTGAAAGACTTCAGGATATTGGTGTTCAAGCTTTAACGATTCATGCAAGAACCCGTGCTCAAATGTATAAAGGGCATTCTGATTGGTCGCATATTGCACGTGTAAAAAACAACCCGAGAATTACAATGCCTATTTTTGGAAATGGCGATATCGACAATCCTGAAAAAGCATTAAAATATAAAAACGAATATGGTATTGACGGAATCATGATTGGTCGTGCTGCTATTGGTTATCCGTGGATTTTTAACGAAATCAAGCATTATTTTAAGACGGGTGAACACTTAGCTGCTCCAACAGTTGCTGATCGTGTAGAAGCTGCCAGAAATCATCTTATGTGGTCGATGGAATGGAAAGGCGAACGTTTAGGAATTGTTGAAATGCGCCGTCATTATACCAATTATTTTAAAGGAATTCATTCCTTTAAAGAATACAAACAAAAACTGGTAACTACTGATGAACCTGAAGCTTTGTTTGCTATTATGAAAGAAATCGAGCAGGTTTATGCTGGATATGAGTTTGTTTAAACTATAATATAATCTTTGTCAAAGTTTTAAACTTTGACAAAGACCTGATATAAAAAAAGACCTTCAAAATTTGAAGGTCTTTTTTGTTATAAATTATACTTGAATACGTTTCCATTTTCCTCTTTTATAAAAGAAAATACTCGCCAATGTTATTGCAGTTTCCGCAACCGGAATTGCGATAAAAACTCCTGTTGGCCCCATATTAAAATGTTTTGCCAACACATAAGCAAGTGGAATCTGGAACAACCAAAAACCAAAGAAATTAATTCCGGTTGGTGTCCAGGTATCTCCTGCCCCATTGAATGTATTGATTAAAACCATTCCGATTCCGTAAAAGATAAATCCGATACTCATAATCTGTAAGGCTTCGACAGCTATTGTTTTTACCAATTCATCGTTGGTAAAAAACGAAATAATATACTTTCCAAAACACAATACAATTACCATAATGGTCGCCATAAAAATGACATTGTATTTGGCCGTAGTATAAACTGATTTTTCGGCACGATCGATTTGTTTTGCTCCTAAGTTTTGCCCTACCAGAGTTGCTGCGGCATTACTTAATCCCCAAGCCGGAAGAATAAAAAACATCATAATTCTAAGCGCAGTCTGATATCCTGCAGATCCATGATCTCCGCCTGTTGTTGCTACCAATTGCGCCAGAAAAATCCAGCTGCA
Organism: Flavobacterium bizetiae; assembly: GCF_902804475.1. GTDB lineage: Bacteria > Bacteroidota > Bacteroidia > Flavobacteriales > Flavobacteriaceae > Flavobacterium > Flavobacterium bizetiae. The sequence goes on along the minus strand of NZ_CADCSU010000103.1, from coordinate 35,890 downwards.
AGATGCAATAACGAATTGTAGAACTCCCGGAGCAGCAATTTTTACCAATGCCTTTATTTGATGAAAATCCGGAATGAAATAAGAAAGTTTGATTTTTAAAGCTCCATTGCCAAAAAACAAATGAAATACCTGATACAATACTCCAATACTTCTTCCTAAAGTGGTAGCGATTGCTGCACCGGTTAATCCAAAAGCAGGAATTGGGCCGAAACCGTTAATTAATATCGGACATAAAACAATATTTAAAATGTTGGCTAACCAAAGACTTTTCATGGCAATTGCTGCGTTTCCTGCTCCGCGAAATATTCCGTTAATCAGGAACAAAAGCATAATGCATAAACTTCCGCCAATCATAATTTGGGTAAAAATATAACCGTGTTCTGCCGCTTCCTCAGAAGCGCCCATTAACATCAGGATTTCTTTGGCATAAATAACGCCAAAAATACTTATGATACAATTGATCACAAAAGCAATAATAATGGCCTGCATTCCGGCTTTTGCTGCTGCAACAGGATCTTTTTCGCCAATGCGTCGGGCAACAACTGCTGTTGCGGCCATACTCATACCAATAGCGACTGAATATATAATAGCAAGTACAGATTCTGTTAATCCTACGGTTTGAATCGCAAAACTGCTGTGCTCTAAATGTCCTACGAAATAAAGATCGACCAAAGCAAAAACAGATTCCATCATCATTTCTAAGACCATCGGAATGGCCAATAGAATAACTGCTTTTTTGATACTTCCTACGGTATAATCAAAAGATTCGTCTCCTTTGATGGCTTGTTTTAAAGTGGTGAAAATTTTAGAAAATAAACTTTTCTGTATAGTTGTTTCTGTCATGATGTATTAGGATAAATGATAAAATTGGTCCAGATTCAAAGATCTGAACAGAAGAAAAATAAACGTAAGTATCCTAATTATTCGAAAAAATAAAATAGGATTAGGCAGAAACAATCATAAACTGTAGTTTTTTAAGAGGATAAATATAAGTAATATTTTTTAGGAAAATATTAATCTAATAACTTTTTACTTACACGACTGCTGGCGATTAAGGAAGCCACAAAACCAAGTGATACAATTGTTCCCATAACTATAAGCACATTTTCAAGACTGAAAACTACCGGATATGCCAAAGTTGGGGTGATCATAATAAGTTCAAATCGCTGTTGTAACAGCACTAAAATAATACCGAGAATGAGACCAATTATCCCTCCAAAAACGCTTAGCAAAGTTCCTTGCAGCAGGAATATTTTTCGCAAACTACTGATTTCTGTTCCAAGGTTAAAAAGGGTTTTAAGATTTCCTTTCTTTTCTAAAATCATCATAATTAATGCTCCAACCAAATTAAAAAGGGCCACAATAATTACCAAAGTAAAAATCAGGTAAACCACGATATTCTCTGTATTTAGCATTTTATACAAAGACTCATTAAGTTGAGCTCTGTTTTTTATGGTGATTTTATTATTGAAAATGGTATTTAGCTTGTCACTAATAGCCCTTTCATTTGCTCCTTCTTTCAGATGAAATTCGATTCCTGAAATTTGATTCGGTTTATACATCAGCAACTCCTGAGCTAAACCTATATCAGCAAACACATATTTTGAATCTAAATCTTCGCTGATTGAATAAATTCCGACAGGTAAAACATCTGTTTTATTAAAGGCTTCTTCCGGATTTTCGATTGCTCCTTTTCCGGGTTTTGGTGCGAATATCTGCAGAGGGTTTTCGAAATCAAGGATTCCCATCGAAAAATCCTGTGCAATTCCGTAACCAATAACCACCTGATATGTATCCGGTTTTAGCCAGTCTCCGTTAAAGAGTTTTTTTTTGATGTCGTTTACTACAGGATAATTTCTGTCGACACCTTTTAGATAAGTAACTTGTTGTTTGTCTTTAAACAAAAACAAAACACGTTCTTCGATAATTTTGGTATATAAAACTACACCGTCAATTTTCTTAATTTGATTTTCCTGATCGGGCGTAATCAAAAACGATTTTCCGTAAGTACTTGTAATTTTTAGATCGGGATCTATCTCGTTTGTAAACGAAAGACTAAAGACTTTTAATCCGCTAAAAACAGATAAAACCACAAACAAAGCCATTGTGCCAACAATAATTCCCATGCTGGCAATGCGATTAATGATATTGATAGCATTGTTTTTACTTCTGCTAAAAATATAACGTTTGGCTATGTAAAGGGGGAAATTCAATTTATGATTTTCTTCTTTTTTCTAAAAGATCACGATTTTCGATTGGATTTTCTCTGTTTGATAATGCGTTATCAATTTTTTCGATATAATCTAAAGAGTCATCGATAAAGAATACCAGGTTGGGTACACGACGCAATTGCAAACGAACACGTTGTGATAAATCATGCTTGATTAAAGTACTGTTTGACTTTATACCTTCTAAAGTTTCTTTGGCTTTGTCCTGAGGAAAAATGCTTAAATAAACTGTTGCCACAGATAAGTCTGTAGTAACACTAACTTTGGATACCGAAATTACCAAATTAGTAATTCCGTTTTTTCTCACTTCACCTTGCAAAATATCAACCAAATCTTTCTGGATGACACCGCCTATTTTTTTCTGTCTATTTGTTTCCATAGTGCAAAAATACTATTTTAAATTTCAATCGATACAATTTCAAATGAACAATAGAATGATTTTTATCTTCAAATCTGTTTTATCCTTTATAAAGTTACAATTTCGATTGTCATTTTCAATAAAAAGATAAAAAATCAGGTCTTTAAAATTAAACCAAACTATCTCTCCGAACTGACAAAAATCATATTATTTATGAGAATTTTTGGACACATTTGATAGAACTTTAAAACGTATCAATTATGAAAAAAAGAGAACCAATCAGTCATATCATGACTAAAAGCGTCGTGACCGTAAACGAAAATGACGACTTAAGAAAAGTAGTTGAAAAATTAAAGAAACATAATATTCGTCATATCCCGGTTATCCGAAACAAAGAGGTAATTGGTATTATAAGCCGAACAGATATTAACCGATTGACTTTTGGGGCTTTATTTGAAGGTCAGGAAGGTGCTGACGAAGCAATTCTGGACATGCTGACGATTGCTCAGGTTATGACAGCAAAACCAAAAACAATATCGTCTACTACGATCATTAGAGATTCGGCAGAAATTTTTGTAAAAGAAGAGTTTCATGCGCTTCCGGTGGTAGATAATGGAGAGCTTAAAGGTATCGTTACTACAACTGATATTTTAAGATATTTTCTAGAACAATATGATTAACCAAAAAACCAACCCACGAAAAAGGGAGCTAATTTAGCTCCCTTTTTTATTATCTGTTTTGTAACCATCCTTCCGGATTGTTATTCGATACGTTTTGAAGAATCAAAAACTTAATGATTGTTTTTCCTGTATCTCCACTTGTTCTTACTTTCCCGATAACTTGTTTCACTTTTACTTTGTCACCTTGCTCGACAGATACTGAACTTAAGTTTTGATATACTGTAAAGTAATCTCCGTGCTGAATAAAAACAGCTCTGTTTACAGGAGATAAAGCGATAACTTTTGATACTACTCCTTCGAATACAGCGCGTGCGCTTGCTCCTTGTTCTGTAGTAATCTCTACTCCTGAATTATGAACTGTAAGTGTTGGATAAAGTGGATGCGGCTGATCTCCGTAACCAAGAGATATAAATCCTTTTTCTACCGGCCAAGGCAGTTTTCCTCTGTTGGCTTTAAAATCGGCAGCTAAGATTTTACCTTCCGGAGTTAATGTAATTCTGTCTGATGAATAACTTTTAGGTGCTGACGCTTCTGCTTTTTCTGCTTCGCTGGCTTTACCTTCTGCAATTCTTCTGCGTCTCTCTTCTTCGGCTCTTTGATTGGCTAATCTAATTTGTTCGCGGATCAGCTCTTTAATTTTAGCATCGATTTTTCTCGATTCCTGCTGCTTCGCTTTTGTATCGGCAATAATTTTATTTTTATCTTTTTTAATCGAGTTAACTAACTTTTGCTGTTCTTGTTTCTCAACTTCTAAGCTTTGTTTTTCTTTTTGATTTTCGGCAATAATTTTTTTCTTAACCTGTCTTTGTCCGTCCAATTTAGCATTGTAATCAACTAATTGTGCGGTTTTTGATTGAATTTCTAAACCTTGATTTTTTCTAAAATTGGTATATTGTTTTAAATATTGCGCTCTTTTGTATGCTTGCAAAAAGCTTTCTGAAGATAAAATAAACATGGCTCTACTTTGCTCAGATCTGCTTTTATATGATTTTAGAATCATTTTTGCATAATCGGCTTTTAATATTTCAAGTTCTTTTTTTAGTTTATTAACCTTAACCTGATTAATATACATATCATTACTTAAAAGCTTTTCTTGTTTTGCCGTAGTATTTATCAGTTTCTCTTTCAGTTTAATTTTATTCGCCTGAATTAAAAAAACATTTACTGCTGATTTTTCTTTTTTCTTTACAGATTGCAGCATTTTTTCGTTGTCTCTAATTTCCTGCTGAATCTGAGCTTTACGCTGCTCAAGTTTTTCTTGTTGCGAATCTTGTGCCCATACAAATGTAGTGGCACATATAAAAATTAGGCTTAGGAGAAATTTTGGCATGTTTATGTTTTCTTTTTGCAAATTTACTTAATTATAACTTTTTTATAACCACTTGGTACGCTATATGGAAAAGAAAGTTCTTCATTAAATGAAATATTGTTGTAATTCAAATTAATATTGGTTTTTCCTTTTGGCTGAATAGCATTAATCTCAATACTGGTTGGGATTGTTCCCTGATTAAAAACTTTACTATCACCATAGGAAATTTGCAGCATTCTGTTTTCTGAAGGCTGAGAAATCTCTTCTTTTTGCACTAAATATTTATCTGCATCTAAAAAGAATGCTTTCTTTATATTCGTTTCTTTTTCGTCTTCTAATTTAAAAAGATTGTCTACAATTGTTTGGGTATATTTTCCTTTTCTTAAATCGTCAAGTGCTTCTCCTACTAATAAATTCTGAACTTTGCTATAATCTAATTCAGTTCCTAGCCATTTGCTTAAACTAGTAAAATCGCCTTCGTAATAGGTACTGTTTATTTTTTCGTAGTAACTTACTGTTGTTGGCGTTATCAAAGCTTTTGCCATAGTAATTCCTAAAAAACGTACACTTATTAAGATCTGTTTGTCTTTTTCGATTCTAATGTCGGCAGTAACATTCTGACTTTGTTTTTCGTCAGCATATTTAGCGCTGGCTTTTATGTATAAAGTCGAAAAATCTAATTTATTTTCATAATGTTTCTCGACTGCTTTTTTATCTTCTTTTGTAATAACTTCTGTAGTGCCGTTATTATTTTGTACTGCAACTGCCTTTGATTTACAAGAAACCATAAAAGCTGTTGCTAATACTAGTGCTATATATTTTTTCATCTGAATTTACTCTTTTACTTTTTTTTCTTTAATAATTCATTTGCCTTCAAAAAGTATTCCTCTTTTTTCTTAGCATCTCCTAAACCATTGTATGCCTCTCCTAACTGAATATTAAAATTTGCTTCCAACGCTTTATCATCGACTACATAATCGAGTCCCATTTCTAAAACGGTTTTTGCATTTTTAAATTGTTGTAACTGATTGTTTCCTAAGCCGGCATAATAATAAAATTGTGGCTGACTAGGATAAATTTCAATCATATTCATCGCTCTTTTTGTCATCGGTTCAAATTGTTTTGCTTGTGTATATGCCTCAAGCAACAACAAATTGGTTTCACGATCTGTATCTGAATTTGATTTTAAATCTTTCTCATAATACTTAATAGCATTCTCAAACTGACCTTTGCTATGATAAAATTTTCCAACTTCTTTTGCAACATCAATTTCTTTATCATTATCGAAATAAGCAATGGCTTTCTCTAAATCAGGAGCATATTGTGGATTTTTATTCACAAAAATTAAAAACTCATTTAGAGTACGATGCTTAATTTTTGAATCAATTTTTGAACTTGATAAAATTACATTCATCGCTTTAATAGCTTTGTCTGCCTGGTTTGCGTCTATATAAACTTTAAACAAACTTACTTGCGCCCACTCTGATGTAGGAACTTCTTTTGCCAATTGTTTCGCAACTTCAAGAGCTTTGTCTGTTTCTTCTGCTTTTGAATATAAAAAAATCAGATTTATATAATTCGATTCTTCTTTTGGACTCTTTTTTATCTGATCGATAAGATTCGTGATTTCAGCATTCTGATATTTTCCCTGAGATAAAATCTGCATTTTATAACGGTCACGATCTTCTGATTTTCCGAATTTATCGTTCATTTCATTGATCGTTACAAGGGCTTTGTCAAACTGATTTGTAATCATATATAATGAAATCAGATCGTCTTTGTATTCTTCATCAAAAGCAATTATTTTTTGAATGGTTTCAATTGCCAAAGGATAGTTCTTGGTTTCGTAACTTACATCGTAAATTCCTAACCAGTACCATTTATTTTTTGGATCTAATTGTGTCGCTTTTTCAAAAGAATCCTGTGCATTTCGATAATCTTTTAATGACAGATAATTTTTTCCCAATTCGAAATAAGCTACAGCATCATTAGGTTTTAGCTTAACGCATTTATCCAGCGATGCTATTGCTTTATCATAATTTTCAATTCCTTTTTGTTTTAATGATTCATAAAAAGCATCCTGATATTCATCTGTTGCCATAGCAATATCTTCCGGTTCTGTTTGTGCCATAACCGAAATTGGATTGCCAAGCAAAACGAAAAATAAAATGACTATAACTCCTTTTTGTATCATCTTTAAAATTTAATCTTTAAACAAAAACGAATCTATTTAAGCTTATTATTTATTCTAAAACCGAATAATCACCAATGCTAATGCTGGTAAACTTGCCGTCATAAACAACGTGATTTCCTATCATAGCATTGTCTAAGTTAGCGTTTTTTATTTGAGAATAGGTTTGTACTAAACTATTCTTTATCGAACTGTCGATTACGTGACATCCTTTTCCTATTGAAACGTTTGGCCCAACTGTTGCGTTTTTCAACACTACATTTTCGCCAATATAGCAAGGAGGAATAATAGTTGAGTTTTCTAATTTTACATCATAATCTACTAAATGCTCTCCGTCGTTATGCAAGAATCCTAACATTCTTGAATTGGTTTCGACAGTAACATCTTTGTTTCCGCAATCCATCCATTCGTCAACGCTTCCGGTTTTAAAAACTTTACCGTTGGCCATCATTGCTTTAATTCCGTCGTTGATTTGATATTCTCCACCATTCTGGATATTATTATCCAAAACTCCCTGAAGTTCTTTTTTCAAATCTCCCACTTCTTTAAAATAGTAGATTCCGATAACGGCTAAATCACTTACGAATTCTTTTGGTTTTTCTACCAATTCTATAATTTCATTATTTCCGTTAAGTTTTACTACGCCAAATGCTTCCGGCTGTTCTACTTGTTTTACCCAAATCACGGCATCAGCAGCAGGATCTAATTCAAAATCTGCTCTGATTAATGTATCCGCGTAAGCGATAACTGCAGGACCCGATAAAGATTCTTTGGCACACATAATCGCATGACCTGTTCCTAATGGTAAATCCTGACGATAGATCGAAGCTTTTGCTCCTAAACTTCCGGCCAATTCTTCTAAACTTTCTACCAAATCATCTCCAAAAAAAGCAGGATCTCCTAAAATAAAAGCAACTTCTTCGATAGGTTCTTTTAATATTTTAGCAATGTCTTCGACTAAACGATGTACAATAGATTTTCCTGCAACAGGAATTAATGGTTTAGGAACGGTTAAAGTATGTGGCCTAAGTCTTGATCCGCGACCCGCCATTGGAACGATTATTTTCATTTATCTCTTTATTTTATTCGAAGATTTAAAAAAATCCTCTTAGTTTGGTTCTTAATTTTTAACCTTAAAGGTTACTTTGTTCTGCAACTTAAAGTTTTTAACCGCAAAGTTCGCGATCCCGATAGCTATCGGGATTCGCAAAGATCGCAAGGTCTTTCATTTTATTTTTAAGGTCGCAAATTACAGAAAATGATTACTGTAACTGCAACTGAAAACTATTTAACTCCAGTACTTCCAAATCCGCCTTCGCCTCTTGATGTTTCAGAAAGCTCTGTAACTTCAATCCATTCTGCTCTTTCGTGTTTGGCAATAATTAATTGTGCAATTCGTTCTCCGTTTTCGATTACGAATTCTTCATTTGATAAATTTACTAAAATTACCCCTATTTCGCCTCTATAATCGGCATCAACCGTTCCTGGAGAGTTTAAAACTGTAACTCCTTTTTTAGCTGCTAAACCACTTCTTGGTCGAACTTGTGCTTCGTAACCAATTGGCAATTCAATAAAAAGTCCCGTTTTTACGATGGTTCTTTCTAATGGTTTTAATGTGATAGACTCGGTTAAATTTGCACGTAAATCCATTCCTGCCGAAGCAATTGTTTCGTAGTTTGGTAAAGCGTGCTGTGATTTATTGATAATTTGTATTTTCATTTTTATTTTAAAAGATTAAGATTGAATTTATTACAACTCAATTTTATTTTCTATTCATAATTCCCTTGATCGTGTCTTTCTCGTTGTGATACACAAAATACATGAATCCTAATAATAACGGAATTCCAACAAAATAATTTTCTCTAAATCCATAAAAAGAAATGGCCGAAAAAACAATTGAAATTCCTAAGTAAGCTCCAATTTTGTTCATATCATATGGTATTGGATAATATTTGTTTCCTAGTACATAAGAAATCAACATCATACTTCCGTAAGCAGAAATAGTCGCAATTGCTGAACCGTAGTAGCTGTATTTTGGAATTAAAAAATAATTTAAAACCAATGTTACTATTGCTCCAACAATCGAAATATATGCTCCAATTTTTGTTTTATCTGTTAGTTTGTACCAAACAGATAAGTTGTTGTAAATTCCTAAAAAGAAGTTCGCCAGGATAATTAGTGGCACTACTTTCATTGCTTCCCAATACGATTTATTGTCTAGTAAAAGATATTTTAAAACATCGGCAAAAACAATGACTCCTAATAGAATTAAGGATCCCAGAATAACAAAATATTTTGTAATTACTGCATACGTTTGAGGCGCATTTGCGTTTTTAGCATGACTAAAAAAGAAAGGTTCGATTCCTAATCTAAAAGCTGTAGCAAACAAAACCATAAACAATCCTAATTTGTAACAAGCTGAATAAGCTCCAACTTCAGATTTTGCTAAATTTTCAGGCAATAAATATCCTAATAGAATTTTATCGAAATGCTCATTAACAGCAAAGGCAAGTCCGGCAACCAAAATTGGTAAACCGTATTTCATCATTTTTTTCCAAAGTATCGGATCGAATTTTCTTCCCAACGAAAGATAATTTGGCGAAAGCACAATAAATGTAGCTAAACTCGCCAGTAGATTTGCAATGAAAATATAAGCAATCTGGAAATTCTCTACATATAAATTATCCCAAACAGAGTTAGGATTTGAAGCAGCAAGCTTAGGCAAATACATTAAAAAGAAAATATTCAGCAATAAATTGATTACTACATTTCCTATTTTGATTGCTGCATAAACCATTGGTCTTTGATTGGCTCTAAGTTTAGAAAAAGGTATTAAAACCAAGGCATCTAAAACTAAAATCCAAACGGTATAGGTAATATATTGTACATCGACTTCGGCAAGACTTGCCAATGTATTTCTAAAAATTAAAGCCGCAAATAAGAAAATAATCGATGACCAAAATATTGATATTGTCGACGTTGCAATTACATTTTTCTTATCGTCCTCGGCACTATAGAATCTAAAAAATGCTGTTTCCATTCCGTACGAAAGAACCACATTAAAGAAAACCATCCATGACAAAACGATCGAAACCTCGCCATATTCTGCAGTTGGTAAAATACCAGTGTACAATCTTACCAATAAAAAACTTAGCATTCTTGGTAATACAGTCGCTAGTCCGTAAATAGCAGTTTGTTTGAACAGATTTTTATATAATCCCAAAATAATTTATAATAAAGTTTGTAAAACAAAAATAACCAATTCTTTGGTTTATTATTGATTTTGTAGGTTCAATAAAAAAATTGGTGTGTAATTTTATTGTGTTAGTTTTTTTTCGTCGAGAATTTTAACAAAATGAAAACCTTTCGGGCCATAGCCTTGGTTATAATAAAAGCGATGGGCTGCAAAATTTCCCGTAAAAGCATCTAAAACTATAGAACTGCAATCCAGATCTAAGGCTTTTTTTTCGATATAATCTGTCAATAATTTCCCTATTCCTTTAGAACGATGATCAGGGTTTACCACAAAATTATCTATTTCGAGATATTTACCTGTCCATAATTTTGTCGCCGACCAACAACCCGTAATTCCGACACAACTATCCTCCTCAAAAACTGCAATCTGAATATAATTGTGAGGCACCATCTCAGAAAGATAAGCCTGGTATTTTTCAATCGATAAATCAGGATATAAAAATCGTATGGTATCTATCTGATCAACCATTGCTTCTATAGTAGTGAGCTCTTTTATTTGTAGTTTCATTGTAATAAAAAAATAGACATCAAAAATACTCATTTTTCTATTGCCTGTTATAAGACTTTATAACCGTATGTGTGAAATTTATAATAAAGTTAAAAAATTGTATAAATAATTCGAAGTACTTCTATCCTAACTTTGTATCAAAGGGAATGAGCAAAGCTAAAATACAACCCTTAAAAAAAAGCAAAGCACCGGGACTAATAAAGCTTGTTTGTTCCCATAAAAGACAAAGCAAAGGGATTGATTCTGCTGAAATGTAACCCTCAAAAAAACAGAGCATTGGGACTAATAAAGCTAGTTTGTTCCCATAAAAGACAAAGCACAAAGGGATTGATTCTGCTGAAATGTAACCCTCAAAAAAACAGAGCATTGGGACTTATAAAGCTAGTTTGTTCCCATAAAAGACAAAGCACAAGGGAGTGATTCTGCTGATATGTAACCCTCAAAAAAAACAGAGCATTGGGACTGATAAAGCTAGTTTGTTCCCATAAAAGACAAAGCACTACAGAGGTGATAAATCTGTCAATAATTTTATAAAATGGTAACTGATTCTCGGTTTTTGATTGAATTGAGAATCACCATTTTATAAGTTTAAAATTAGAAAAAACTAAAACTACTATATAAAGAAAAAGACCCGATAATTACTTATCGGGTCTTTTTTGTATGTCTTGAATAAATTATCCGTTCAAAGCTTCTGCTCCACCAACGATCTCAAGGATCTCGTTAGTAATAGAGGCCTGACGTGCTTTATTATAAGTCAATTTCAATTGGTTTCTTAATTCAGTTGCGTTGTCAGTTGCTTTGTGCATTGCTGTCATACGTGCTCCGTGTTCTGAAGCAAATGAATCACGAATACCTTTGTATAATTGTGTTTTTAATGATTTAGGAATCAAAGTTAACACAATCTCTTCTTTTGAAGGCTCGAAAATATAATCTCCAGTAGAAACCGGTACATCAGATTTAATTGGCGCTAACGGTAAAAATTGTTCTGTCTGAACGATTTGTGTCGCAGCATTTTTAAACTGATTGTAGATCAATTCGATTCTGTCGTATTCTCCAGATAAAAATTTCTGAGTCAGGTTATCAGCAATTCCGGCAACATTTTCAAAAGTTAAATGATCGAAAATTGCATTATGGTGACCGTGAACTTTATGAGATTTACTTAATACATCATTTCCTTTTTTACCAATAGGAAAAACATCAACTTGTTTTCCGGCATAAAAAGCAGAACGATTTTTAACCTCTTTAATAATATTTGAATTGAATGCACCACATAAACCTCTGTTTGAAGTTATAGCAACAAGCAATACTTTTTTTACTTCACGTTGTGTTGTGTAATCTCCTCCAACTTCACCATCAAGTGTAGCTGAAAGGTTTTGCAACAACTCCGTTAATTTCTCGGCATAAGGGCGCATCGCAGTGATTGCATCTTGTGCTTTCTTAAGCTTTGCAGCAGAAACCATTTTCATTGCCGATGTAATTTGCATCGTCGATGAAACGGAAGTAATTCTATTACGGATTTCCTTTAAATTTGCCATCTATTAATTAGAAAATGTGACAATTTGAAAATTAGATAATTAGAATGATGTTAAGACATTTTCTAATTATCTAATTAACGAATTATCTTATTAGTTATATTTTGCTGAAATTTCTTTTGCTGCTTTTTCGATAACGTCAGTAATGTTGTCATCTAATTTACCAGCTTTCAAAGCGTTAAGCGTATCTTTATGTTTACTGTTTAGGTAAGCTAAGAAATCTGCTTCAAACTCTTTTACTTTATTTACAGGAACGTTTCTTAATAAGTTTTTAGACCCAGCGTAAATAATAGCTACTTGATTTTCTACAGTATAAGGATCATTTAAACCTTGTTTCAAGATCTCAACGTTTCTTTTACCTTTTTCAATTACGTTTAAAGTAACTGAATCTAAGTCAGAACCAAATTTAGCAAAAGCTTCTAATTCACGGAATTGAGCCTGGTCTAATTTTAAAGTTCCTGAAACTTTTTTCATTGATTTAATCTGAGCATTACCTCCAACACGAGATACAGAGATACCTACGTTAATAGCAGGACGAACTCCAGAGTTAAACAAATCTCCATCAAGGAAAATCTGACCATCTGTAATCGAGATTACGTTTGTTGGGATATATGCAGAAACGTCACCAGCCTGAGTTTCGATAATTGGTAAAGCAGTTAATGAACCACCACCTTTTACGATAGACTTGATAGAATCTGGTAAATCGTTCATGTTTTTAGCAATTCCGTCATCAGCAATTACTTTACAAGCACGCTCTAATAAACGAGAGTGTAAGTAGAAAACGTCTCCAGGATATGCCTCACGTCCCGGTGGTCTTCTTAATAAAAGAGAAACCTCACGGTAAGCAACAGCTTGTTTAGATAAATCATCATACACAATAAGTGCAGGACGACCTGAATCTCTAAAGTACTCTCCAATTGCAGCACCTGCGAAAGGAGCATAAACTTGCATTGGAGCTGGATCAGAAGCATTAGCAGCAACGATAACTGTATAAGCCATTGCACCTTTTTCTTCTAACATTTTAGCGATTCCTGCTACAGTTGAAGCTTTTTGTCCAATTGCAACATATATACAGAATACAGGTTTTCCTGCATCATAAAATTCTTTTTGGTTTAAGATTGTATCGATACAAACAGTTGATTTACCTGTTTGACGGTCACCAATTACAAGCTCACGTTGTCCACGACCAACCGGGATCATAGCATCTACTGCTTTTACTCCTGTTTGTAATGGCTCAGTTACTGGCTGACGGAAGATAACACCAGGTGCTTTTCTTTCTAAAGGCATTTCGTATAAGTCTCCACCAATTGGTCCTTTTCCATCAATTGGAAAACCAAGAGTGTTTACTACACGTCCTACCATTTGCTCACCTACTTTAAGAGAAGCAATACGTTGTGTTCTTTTTGCTGTTGATCCTTCTTTGATTCCAGTTGATGGTCCTAAAAGTACCACACCAACATTGTCTTCTTCAAGGTTCAATACAATAGCTTCAAGTCCGTTATCAAATTCAACTAACTCACCATATTGTACATTCGATAGCCCGTAAATACGAGCAATACCGTCTCCAACTTGAAGTACTGTTCCTACTTCTTCTAGCGTAGCACCAGATTCAAAACCTTCTACTTGCTTTCTTAATATTGCTGAAATTTCAGCAGGTTTGATTTCCGCCATCTTAATTTATAATTTAGACACTTTTATGTGTAATAAAACTAATTACTTAACTCTCTTTTTAATACCTGCAATCTGTTTGCAACAGATGCATTGTATTGTTGATCACCTATTCTTAAAATAAATCCTCCAATGATTGATGGATCTACGATATTTTCTATTGTTACTTTTTTATCTGATAATGTTGCTACTTTTGCTAAAACTTTAGCTTCTAAAGCTGCATCCATAGGAATTGCTGTTGTAACTTTTGCTACTTCAACGCCATTTCCTTCATCAAATAATTTTTTATATTCTAAAGCAATTGCTTCAAGAATTTCAAATCTTTTGTTTTCAAATAATAAATGAAATAAACCTTTGGTTACTTCATTTGCATCTGCAAAAACTTCTAAAAGAGCACTTTCTTTAACTTCAACTTTTGTAGTTGGGTTTTGAATAAATGTACTCAATTCTACATTTGTATCAATTGCTGTAGCAATCGACTTCATATCGTTATTAACAGCTCCGGCAACACCTTTAGAGTTTGCTAAGTCTAGAATTGCTTTTGCATAACGAATTGCTGCTCTTGTACTTGCCATAATATTAGTTTAGCTTTACGTCACCTAACATTTTCTCTACTAATTTAGTTTGAGATTCTTTGTTAGATAATTCTTCTTTCAACAATTTTTCAGCAATGCTTAATGATAAAGTAGAAACTTGTAATTTCAATTCAGCCATAGCAGCATTTTTTTCACTTTCGATAGCCGCTTTTGCCTGCTCGATCATTTTTTGACCTTGCTCTTGAGCTTCGTGTTTAGAATCAGCAATCATTTTCTCTTTCATTTCACGAGCTTCTTTTAGCATCGCGTCACGTTCTGCACGAGCTTCATTCAAAATTCTTTGATTGTCAGCTTGTAAGTTTTCCATTTCTCTCTTTGCATTTTCAGCAGAAAGTAATGCATTTTTAATACCTTCTTCTCTTGCGATAATAGATTCCATAATTGGTTTCCAGGCAAATTTTACTAAAAGTAAAATTAAAACCAACAAGATTAAAGCTTGCCAAAAGAATAAACCGAATGAAAAATCGTTAATTAACTTATCCATTTTATAACTATATTAAATATTTAATTTCTTTTTTTAAAAGTAACAACACCTTTAACCAACCGTTAAAGATGTTGTTAGTTCTTTCTTTATTATTTTCCTAAGATTAAAGCAGCAAATGCTAAACCTTCTAATAAAGCCGCGATAATAATCATCGCAGTTTGAATTTTACCAGCAGCTTCTGGCTGACGAGCAATAGCGTCCATAGCAGATCCACCGATTTTACCTAAACCTAAACCTGCTCCGATTACTACTAATCCAGCACCTACTAAAGTTGGAATTGTTCCCATAACTATTTATATATATAAAATTAAACTTCTAATTAAATGATTGCAGTTTCATCTTCGTGATGATGTGCGTGATCATGATCCTGAACAGCCATACCAATAAACAATGATGATAACATTGTGAAAATGAAGGCTTGTAAAAATGCAACTAAAACTTCGATAACCGAAATAAATAATGTTAATCCTAAAGAGATTGGCAAATCTGCAGCTAAATTTTTACCTACAAAGATCATTGCGATCAAACTCATGATTACTACGTGACCTGCAGTAATATTTGCATACAAACGAATTAATAATGCGAATGGTTTTGTTAATGTTCCTAAGATTTCAATTGGAGCTAAAATAATTTTCATTGGTACAGGAACTCCCGGCATCCAGAAAATGTGTCCCCAATAATCTTTGTTTGCACTAAATTGTGTAATAATGAAAGTAAATGCAGCTAAACAAACTGTAATTGCAATATTTCCTGTTACGTTGATTCCTAGCGGAGTCATACCTAATAAGTTTAACACCCACACAAAGAAAAATACAGTTAATAAGTAACCCATATATTTTCTGTATTTTTTCTCACCAATATTAGGAATAGCAATTTCATCTCTGATGAAAATGATAAGCGGTTCTAATACTCTTCCAAATCCAGTTGGGATTGGTCCTTTTTTATATGATTTTGCTAAACCAGTAAACATTATGAATAATAATACTGCAACAAAAAGCATTGACACTACATTTTTTGTAATAGAAAAATCTAATGGCTTTTCGTTTTCAGGATGTCCGTGCTCATTAAAAGTAATGGTACCGGCAGCATCTGTTTTGTAAATTTTACCGTGAACTAGTTTGTAGAAGTTTCCATCAACTTCTGCAACTTCTTCACCGTGGTGTAATTTTGAAGAAGAGAAAATTTTCAATCCTCCGTCGATAAGAATAACGGGTAATGGGAAACCATAATGTTTATTTTCTTTTTCATCTGAGAAGAAAACAAAATCATGAGAATCTTGTAAGTGATGATCAATAAAAGCGTCTACTTTAGCTTTTGGATCCAGAGCTTCATGCTCACCTTCTACGGGAACGTTATGCGAAATTACTTTCTCTTCATGAGCAGTTTCAGTCTGTACATGCGTTGAGTCATTCTCTGAATTTGCAAAACTCATTACAGGAGAACAAGCTACTAAAGCTGCAAGAATAAATTTGAGCGGTTTGTTGGAAATCACCATATCTGTTAAAAATCTTATTTTTTACGTTTCTAAAATTTGGTGCAAAGGTACATTTTTTATTAATATTCAAAAGGATATGAAAAATTATTTTTGAACCCTTTTTTACAGAATCCCTATTTTAACGCTTTTCATTTAATAATCGGACAGTTAAAAGCGTCTCAAATAACAAAAACAAAATAAATGTTATAAAAAAATTGATTTTTTCAACCATTACCTCTGCACTATGGTTTTCTAAAATCGGTCTTAAAATTACATATCCTATTAACATTTGAGTAAAAGTTCCGAACAGGAAAGCCATTCCGACAATCTCAAAATTTTTCTTTTTTACTATTAATAGTATAAGGTACATTAATGCGGATAATCCGAAAAAAATCAAATACAAAAATTCTATACTATAATAGAAGGTTTGCGTATTTAAATCTAAAACTAAAAAAGCCGCTTTATGCAAAACATATGCTGCCAAAGCAAAAAAGAATAATTGTAAAAAGGATTTGTAATTTTTTAAATGCATTTGAAAAATAATTTTATGCAAAGATGCACTTTTTATCAAATGCTTTCAATGACAAAAATCACTTTGTCTTATTAATGTCATTTACCTGGCGTATAACATTATATAATGCCAGGCCAACGCCCAGCATTACAAAGATTGTATTGTAGTATACTTTTGGACTTGGATGATTTTCATCTAACCATGTACCGAAATAAGAGAATAAAAAAATAATAATTCCCATTTGCACGGGAATATTAATAAGCGGCATCCATTTATTCCTTCTATTTTTGTTCGGCTCCTTTTCCATCTTTTAGCGTTACTTCTTTTGGATTATTTGTTAACATCGTACAAGTCGCCGTAAACTCTGCTCCAGGTTCAATAGACAGCTTTCCTACCGCAACTTCACCATGAATTTGCGCAGATGCCTTTATATTAAGTATCTCTAAAACTTTTATTTTTCCTTGAAATTCTCCTTCGATATCAGCATTATTGCAAACTATTTCTCCTCTTACAACGCCTGAGGCTCCTATAACTAATTTTCCTTGCGAAGTAAAATTTCCTATCAATTCGCCGTCTAATCTAAAATCAGCTTTAGAAACAATATCACCTATTATAGAGGTTCCTTCAACAATTCTATTTGTTTTTCCTAAAAGTTCTGTTCCGTTTTTTTTAACTTTATCAAACATGGTATGGGGATTATGGGGTTTTTGGGGCTAAGTAGGCTTCGAGATTTTTCTTTATTTGAATCAACTTATAATTATCACTTGATATGATAATAGGCTGATTTGATATTTGATATTTTTTATCATCTCTAAAAACTCCAGAAACATCTTTGGCATAAGCCTCTGATTTTAAACCATGAACAACGATAAAACTTTCTGTTTTATTGTATCTGTCAAAAGAAGTGGTTAGTCTTTCATAATTTTCAACCAACAAAAAGACTTTAATTGCTTCTTCAATTTTTTTACGGGTTTTAGAATCATTATTAGGAACCAGGTATAAAATTTTCCAGTTTTTAGTGTCAACAGATGTAAAATCAAGTTTTTCTAAACCTGGAATTTGTTTTTCTAAAATTTCTCTGGCGTTTTTACCTTCGTCGCTATTTGGATAATTATCAGCAACTGTCTCTAAACCATTTTTATAAGCCGCAAGACCGTTTACTTTTCCTAAAGTATTTGCTTTTAGCAATTCATATTTAGAAACAATTTCGTCTCCAGAATACTGATTGATTAAATTATCTATATTATCTAAAACGGTATCAAATTGTTCCTCCTGAAATAGCTTATACCATTTTTGATACTCTTTATCTGCAGATGCTAAATCTTCTGAATTGGTGTTATTTAAAATTTGTGCGTATCTCGAATTTGGATATTTAGAACTAATATCCATTTTGATAGCTTCAGCTTTTGCCGGATTTGTAATTTGGTATATTTTGTACAAATTATACATCGATGGCAAAATCAATTTTTCTTCAGGATTATTTTTCAATAACTGTTCTAATTTATCACTTGCCAAATTATACTCCTTGAATTTCTCTTTATAAATAAGTCCTAACTGGTAGTAGGCAAAATTACGCTCTACCCCAATACTATCCATCGCAGCTTGTGTTTTTGGAAGTTGTTTTTCGTAAAAAGCAGTTGTATACTTTTCGATTACAATAGAATCTTTTAATTTATTCGCCGCATCCAAATCGTTATTGATTGTATCGTTCATTGCCGCATTATTGGCAGATTTTACTGCAGCCAATCTCCAATTTCCGCCCAAAGTCCTGTTACCCCACAATTTTTTGAATTGCAATTTTCCGTAAGCAACTGTTGTTGGGTTGTAAAAATAAAAGGTACTTCCTGAATTATTTCCTGGCGGCATAATACCTTCAGGATCTGAAGGTGGTTTGCCAATAGAATTAGGATTTATAGCTGTTGGCTCGCTTCCTAAATTTGTATTACGATCTATATTGGCTAATCTTTCCTTTTCTTTTTCTTCTAAAATACGTTTTGCTTCATCTTTCTTTTTAAGTTCGGCAATGTAATTTTCAAAATATAATTTTCTGTCGGGTGCAGGTAAACCGTATACCTTAATAATACTATCGTTGCGTTTTGCAATTCCTTCGTACTTAATTACGTTATCTAAATTTTTTCTGTTTTTTTGAATAAATGCATATTCCCTTGTTTTAGGATCTAATTTTACTAATGTACTGTCATAATATTTGGCAGCCATTGTATAATTGGTATTCTTAAAATACATGTTCCCAATATTTCTATAAGTCGAAGCTACCAGATACGGATCTTTAGATTTTCTGAACAGCGATTTGTTATAGAAAATCAGCGCACTATCCTGTAATTTATAATTATCATAAAAAACACCCATTTGATAAAAAAGAATATCATAGTAAGGTCGGTTTTCACGGTCTGTAACTAGCTTGTTAAAAGACTTCAGAAACATTTGCTTGTTATCATTTTTATAATCAAACATTTCGGCCTTTTTAGCATAGGCGTGCATCATATATTTACGATCGGCTTTTCGATTCATATCGATTACACCATCATAAAAATAACTTGCACTGTCTTTTTTGCCGGCTTCCTGATACATCTGCCCTAAAATAAAGCGGTAACGTGCTCTGTCTTCGTTTACTTTTGTAAATTCTTCGGCAACTCTAAGTCTGGAAACCGCGCTGTCTTTTTGTTCTAAATTTAAAAAAGCTTCTGCCAGTAAAGCATTTGCATCAGAAAAAGTCTGTTTGTTTAAATCTGTATTTTTTAATAATAGTTTAATATTTTTTAAAACAATAGCATCATTCCCTAGCCGCATATTTGTTTTCTCACGCCAAATTTTTGCCGTGTAGATATTACTGCTGTTTGGGTATTTATATAAAATATAATTGAATGCTTCAAGTGCCGGAATAAAGCGCTGATCATAGTATCTGGCTTTTCCAAGCATTAAATAAGCTTCGTCGATTTGTGAATTTCGCTCTCTTCCTCCAATATTCATGGAGTGTTTCTGGATGGCTTTTGTTGCCTTGGTTTCTGCCTTTTCGAAATCCGGATTTTTAGCTTTTTCTTCTTCAGAAAAATTTTCATCAACCTGCATTTTTTCTATAGGCAGAGTCTTCCAGAAGTTATCCTGATTGTTGGCCTGAATTGCATGTAAACCTTTTTCAAGACCAATTCCCCCGTTGTACAAAATGTTGTATTTTGTACTTAAGGCGTGTGAATTTCTAGCTAAAAAAGTGTTTTTCTTGGTAGAACAGGCTATCAAAAGAAACAAAAAGACAAGAAAAAAACTATATTTAAGAGTATTCTTTTTCAATAGAAAAGATTTTAAATCAATTAACTGCTAAAAAGGATTTTTAGTATATTGACTTGTAAAAATACGCTTCTTTTTGAAATATAGAAATTTAAACCGCAAAAAACAATTCCAGTTCTTGTAAGGTTTCTTTTGAAGTTTGAATATCTTTTACCACTTCGCCTTTATTAAGAGCTACAATTCTATCGCAAACCTCTACTGTATGCTGCAAATCATGACTAGAAACCAATACGGTAACATTAGGATTATCGGCCAGATCTTTTATTATTTTTTTTAATCGGCTTACGGTTGTAGGATCTAAATTTGCGAAAGGTTCGTCTAAGATAACTACTTCAGGATTACCTATAAGTGTGGCAATAATCCCCACTTTTTTCTGGTTTCCTTTTGATAAATCTCTTAAATATTTTTTGTTATTCAGGATTTCTCCATTAAAAAATTCTTCATGTTGTTTCAATAAAGCATCAATATCGGCTTTATTTTGATGACGTAAATCTCCAATAAAATAAAAGTATTCCTCTGGAGTTAAATATCCTATCAAAAAACTTTCGTCAAGAAAAGATCCTGTAAAAGATTTCCAGTTTTCGCTGGTATTTACCTGAATACTATTGTTTGTAATATTTCCTGTAGAAGGCTGAATAAGATCTAATAACAAACTAAAGAAAGTAGTTTTTCCTGCTCCGTTATTACCTACTAAACCAAAGCTTTGTCCTTTTGGAATTTCAAGATTGTTAATGTTTAAAACTGTTGTTCCGTTATATTGTTTTGAAAGTTGATTTACTTGTATCATGGTGATTTTAGATTTTAGATGATTGATTTTAGATTAAAAAATCTCTTGCTTGTTGTTTAAGTTTGGTTGCAATTGGATAAAATTTTCACATTATCAAATTGGCACATTCTCTAATTAGTTTTTTTGTTTGTAAGCACTTATCGTGCTGTATTTCTCGATTTTATACCTTTTTTCGATTAAAGAAAAAACTTTGTCTTTTAAGATAAAACCTAAAACTCCGGCACCTGCCACTAATGCTAAACCGATGGTTTTGTTTCCTAAATGAAGGCCAATAGCATAAAGTCCTAAAGGCAATAATAATTTTGGCAAAGTCAATAACATTGCACTGGCATTAAAAGCTTTTTTATCTCCAAAAGCACCGCCGGCTGAGCTTAAATCGATTGGTGTTTTTGTAAATGCTCCGCCCAAAAGTACTAAATGCGAGTTTACACCAATGTTATAAATGGCTCCAACTACAATAGTTAAGTAAATTTCCCATCCGAAGAAAAGATAAAAAGAAGCGATGATTGTCGAAATAATAGTACCAATAACTATCAGCCACCATTTTGAAGTAATATAACCGCGATACGGAATATTCTGTGTCATCATTAATTGATAATACGAACTATCCCAGCTTGGTACAAACTGACCAAAGACAAATAAAAATCCTCCTGAAACAAAGATTCCTGCAAAAATATGCATCACTTCCGGCTGATGTGTGTTTCCGAAAAAGATGAAACCGTAGAACAAAAAGAAAACACTCATAAATATGGTTGTTTTTGACCTTTTGTTTCTCTTAATCAATTTAATATCATTTTTTAGAAAGGTTCCCAAAGTCCCAAACTGATTCAGCCAGGAAAGATTTTCTGTAGTCGCAATGTCTTCTTTTTTAGAAAGTCCTGCATCTAAAAACAGGTTGTTCTTAAAATATTTAAATGTAAATAAATACAATCCGGCTAATACCAAAACTGGAATTATAAACAATCCTTTTGTTTCATAAAATCCCTGAAAAACAGGCGTTGTAAAGGTCGTAATATCAAATATTTTATAATATTGAGAGGCGCCCAAAGCCATAATTATTCCAATAAAAACAACAAATAATTTATCAATATTACTTAAAATAATATTCAGGAAATTGTTGATATATACTAACGAAAATGCGGCTAACAGCCAAAAAATAATCCCCGTAATGTCGTAACCTTCCATGGCTAGCACAATCGAAAAGGGAATGAAGAAAAGGGCATGAACCCAGTTAAAAAAAGACAAAGCTGTTTTGCCTAATGAGAAATGAACAATGGTTGGTTTCTTGAAAGGTAAAACCAATAATGGTTTGATATTCAATACCGGGATTGCCTGCATTAACAAGCGAACAGCGAGATCAAACAGAAAATAATAAATTAGAAATTGGTTGATGGTTGATAAGGGTTCGAGATTCATTTTTCTTAATACATAAAATGCTCCAACGCCCATTCCGATAAAAAGTACCGAAAAATAAACCATCAAAAAACCAATTAAAATTTTCATTGCCACGTTTGCACCAAAGGATGCTGATCTCGTAAAGGCTTTCCATTCTAGATAAATAAACTTTTTAATCATGGTTATTTGGTTTTCAGTTTTGTAGTAAGAGATCAAATGTAACCAAACGTTACAAAAAAAGTTAAAAATAATTATTTCGTGCCTGACATTTAATCTCCGTTTGCTACTTTTGCATAAAATATACAATCATGCCTTCATTCTTAAAACTTATAATTAAAGAGGTAAAACGCGAAACAAAAGACGCGGTTTCTGTACTTTTTAATGTTCCTGAAGAACTAAAACCAGACTATAAATTTATAGCCGGACAATACATAAATTTAAAATTAACTCTTGATAACCAAGAAATTCGTCGTGCTTATTCTATTTGTTCAGCACCAGAAAGCGGTGAATTAAGAATTGCAGTAAAAGCAGTAAAAAACGGTTTGTTTTCTCAATTTGCGAATACCAGACTTAAAGCGGGCGATGTTCTTGAAGTAGGTCATCCTGAAGGGATATTTACTTTTGAGCCAGACGCAGAAAGACAAAAAAACTACGCAGCTTTTGTTGCCGGAAGCGGAATTACTCCTGTACTTTCGATCATAAAATCAGTTTTAAAGAGTGAACCAAAAAGTTCATTTATATTGGTTTACGGAAATAAAACTCCAGAAGACACTATTTTTTATCAGGAGTTACATGATTTGCAATTGCAATATGTAGGTCGCTTTTTCGTGCATTATGTCTTTAGCCAGGCTAAAGCCGAAAATGCATTGTTTGGAAGAATCGAGAAATCTTCGGTAAATTTTGTTTTGAATAACAAACACAAAGAATTACAATTTGATAAGTTTTTCTTGTGCGGACCAGAAGAAATGATCAATACGGTTTCTGCTATTTTAAAGGAGAAAAACGTAAAAGAATCAGCTATTAAGTTTGAACTTTTTACTTCATCATCTCAGGAAAATGAAATAAAAGCTTCACTAGAAGGACATACAAAAATTACTGTTTTAGTAGATGATGACGAAGTTTCGTTCGAAATGTCTCAAAAACAAACCATATTAGATGCGGCTTTAAAACAAGGAATCGATGCTCCATATTCTTGCCAGGGCGGAATTTGCAGCAGCTGTCTTGCTCGTGTAACTTCTGGAAGTGCCGAAATGACTAAAAATTCCATTTTAACAGATAAAGAAATCGCTTCAGGTTTAATTTTAACTTGTCAGGCGCATCCAACATCAGAGTCTATTTATGTAGATTATGATGACGTGTAGAAAGTTTTCAGTCTCAGTTTACCGTCACAGTTATAAAAAAGGGTTTGCAATGCAAACTCTTTTTTATGTCTACTAATTACTGAACACTGCCAATGCTACTAAATCTTGTTTTTTTGTTTTATTATTTTTTTAATCTTTGTCAAAGCTTAAAAATATTTCACACAAAATAACCACTATTATTGTCATCCCGAGGAACGAGGGAACTCCACAAGTAGCTCTACAAAGATTGGCGATTTTGATTGCGAAGTTTTTTACTGAGATCCGTCGTTCCACGGAATGACAAAAAATAGTAGACAATCTTTGTCAAAGTTTAACACTTTGACAAAGAGGAGAAATTGGAATTTGGCATTTAACAAAATGAAAATTTAATTAACATGAGATCCGTACGAGAAATTTTTAAAAGTAAAGAATATCTTTTAGACGAACCTGAAGTAGAGAAACTTGTAGAATACTGCGAAGAATTGCAAGATGAAATTGTTGATCTTAAATTTCAGAAAACCAATAATAAAGAACTTGCCATGCTGGATATGCTCAAAGAAGTAATAAAAGGCTGTAATGCTATCGAAAAAGAGCAAATGGAACACGAACGATTTGGTTATGAAGCGCCAAATTATGAAGCTACAATTTCGAATCTTAAAAATTATATTTACAGCAGATGTAGAGACGAGAAAATTTGGCTTTAATTGGCATTGAAATAAAACCAAAATATTGCTAAAATATTGCCGATTTTTTATTATATTAGAGGTGAAATTACAGTAATCGCAATCTCCCCTTTTGTGAAATTGTAGAGCTAAATAAGATTTGTCAACACGTTTAAATATTAAATATCATGGCAATGCATCATTACCTCCGTCTATCTTTTATCGTACTTTTTGTAATAACCTCTTGTTTTTGTATTTATTTTATAATTAAAAAAAGAAGAA
Source organism: Flavobacterium bizetiae (assembly GCF_902804475.1). Taxonomy (GTDB): domain Bacteria; phylum Bacteroidota; class Bacteroidia; order Flavobacteriales; family Flavobacteriaceae; genus Flavobacterium; species Flavobacterium bizetiae. The sequence continues at coordinate 11,327 of NZ_CADCSU010000103.1, read as the reverse complement.
ACAGAAAAGCGCCTAAATTACTTTCGGCAGAAAAATATAATTCATCAATGAGCGAAGGAATGAAAGAAATATCATCAAAAGATAGTTTTTTTAATATTTGGCCCTATGTGAGCGAATTAAAAGCTGCTAAAATTTTATCGAAAAAAATTAAAGAATCTGAACTGGTACATAAGGTTTACCGAAATTCAACTGAAGATTTTGAGCACATTTTGCTCGCTACAGAAAAAGAAAATCATTTTGTAGAAGTTGTAGTCGATAGAAACAAAAAGAAAGCAATGGGATATCTTTTTCTTGATTTATAAACAATTAAATTCCAATAAAAAAAATCCAAATTCCAACTTTTACAATTGGGATTTGGATTTTTTTTATTGAGATTTTAGCCTCCTATAATTTACAAAAGACTCTGAATTTTATTTACAATTTCATCCGGAAGTATGGTTCTCATTGCATCCTGATAACCTTCGACAATTTTGTTTCCGTAAACTGATGTTGGCAATTGCGGATATTGATTTCGGTCTGAAATTAAAGCATTTTCCATCGTTTGATTGAAAGGCAAAAATCCTGCATACGGATGTGTTGCGCCCCAAAGTGTGATAACTTTTACGCCCAGCATTGCTGCAATATGTGCGTTTCCGGAATCCATAGAAAGCATTACCTCGAGCTTACTAATAAGCTGTAATTCTTGCTGAAATTTAATTTTTCCGGCCATATTGATTACATTTTCAAATGGTTTTGCAAATGATTCCAGTATTTCGATTTCTTTCTTTCCTCCTCCAAAAAGTACTATTTTATACTCTTTATTAGCTGCCAATTTTGCAATCACTTCCTGCATTAAATCTTGCGGATAAACCTTAGAATCGTATTGTGCAAAAGGTGCAATGCCTATTAATTTTTGGTTTTTGTCGCCAATAATTTCGAGAATTTCTGAACTTAAACTTGCCTTCTCAGGGAAAGTTGGGTTGGATAAATTTAAAGGAAAACCAAGTTCCTGAAACACTTTTGCATGTCTTTCGAACATAGTTGGCAATTGCCTGAATACTTTATTTTCGGCGCGTGTTAGCTCTTTTTTACCTTCACGACCTTTGTCAACAGTGGCTCTTTTTTTTCCGCTTAAAGCGAAAAGTAAACTCACAATTTTTGATCTTAAAACATTATGAAGATCTGCAAAAGCATCAATTTTAAGCTTTTTCACGTCTTGAAACAGTTTCAAAAGTCCCGCAAAACCTTTGTGACATTCTTTTTCATCAAAAGCAAAAAAGTCAAGATTCGGGATTCCGTCAAAAAATGGCTTGAAAAACGGACGTGAAATTACGGTGATTTTTACCTCTGGATACTGTTTTACAAAAGCGCGTAAAACAGGAACCGTCATGGCGACGTCTCCCATTGCGGAAAGTCTCATGACGGCTATATGCTTAATTTTACTAGACAATTTCTTGATGTTTTTAAATTCACGTCTTTTTCCGGTTCTGTATTTTTAGCCCAGATTGAAATGAAAATCCCGGAGCAAAAAAAATAAAGTTTCTTGTTTAAAAAAAGCGACCAACGGAAGCTCTTTTTTTAACAATAGAAACTCTATTTTTTTGTGTCCCGATAGCTATCGGGATGAAATGGAAAGCTGGAAATAGCTCCAGAAATTATTTCTTATTTTGGTATAAAACAGGATTTAATTCATCGTCGTTGTACATTTTCATTTGTTTGTACACTTTCATGAATTTATCTCCGTTTTCGATATCTGTAAGCAAATCATCAATCGCTGTTGATAAATCGCTTCTTTGTTCTAAAAGGATGTTTAGTTTTTCCTGACATTTATCTCTGTGCTCTTGTGAAGCCTCTGCACGAGTAGCTTCTTCATGCATATGATAAATTTTTAATGCCAGGATCGACAATCTGTCAAAAGCCCAAGCCGGACTTTCTGAGTTGATTTTTGCACCATCTTTTACTTTTACATCGCTGTATTTTTGTAAAAAATAGCTGTCGATATATTCTACCATATCAGTACGTTCCTGATTTGAAGCATCGATTCTTCTTTTTAAGGTAAGAGCTGCTACAGGATCTATTTGCGGATCACGAATGATGTCCTCAAAATGCCATTGAACAGTGTCAATCCAGTTTTTTAGATATAACAAATGCTCGAATTTATCCTTAGGGTAAGGATTGTTTATAGGTTGATCTACATTATCAAATTGATGATAATCCTTGATGCTTTGTTCGAAAACAGAATATGCTAATTTTGAAAACATGTCTTTATTTGTTAGAGTTACAAAGATACTTTTTATACTTTTATCGTGCGAATAAAACGATGAAATTTTCGTTATCGTACTGTAACCCATTGATAATTCTAAATTTTTATTATGAAAATCCATTATATTTCTGAAAATAATAGCGTATTAAATCACTTTTTAGGTCAAATCAGAAACGTAAGCGTTCAAAACGATAGTATGCGTTTTAGACGAAATATTGAGCGAATTGGCGAAATTATGGCTTATGAACTTAGTAAGGATTTGTCGTATAAAGAAGTTGAAATTGAGACTCCGCTTGGTATTAAAAAGACAACCGAAATTGAAAGTGATTTGGTTTTATGTTCAATTTTAAGAGCCGGATTGCCGCTTCATAACGGTTTTTTGAATTATTTTGATCATGCCGAAAACAGCTTTGTATCGGCTTGCAGATATCATCCTAATAATGATCACGAATTTGAAATTCGGGTTGAATATCAGGCTGTTTCAAACATCAATGATAAAACGGTTTTATTGCTTGATCCGATGTTGGCAACGGGGCAATCTATTGTAGCGGTTCATGAAAAACTGATTCAAAATGCTACTCCAAAGGAGATTCATATTGTAGTGGTTATTGCTGCACCAGAAGGAATTGCTTTTCTTGAAGAAAGCCTTCCGGACAATTGCCATTTATGGGTGGCTTCTCTCGACGAGAAATTAAATAAGAAAAACTACATTATTCCTGGTCTGGGAGATGCTGGTGATCTTGCTTACGGAAGTAAATTATAATTGAGAGAAATAGGTAAATAAACTACACAAAATCAATACATAAAAAACAATCTCGTTGTTGAGTTTTTGCTGCATATACTCGACGTGGCTTGCTGCCATAATGGTTAACGGGGCAATACTAAACAACAATAAATCATTGCTTTTGTCTGGCGACACAATGTAAACAAGGGCTGCTATAAAAAAACAGGCTATGATCTTTTTGTATGATGAATGTACGATTTGAGGCCTGTTTGACAATGTAGTTAACATTGATGTTACAAAAAACAAAGCGACTGCAACGTATATTGAAAGTGCTCCGTTTTCGTAATTATTCTTGAAATAAGTAATGTTAAAATCGATTACGGCACGTTTCTGAAAAAATTCAATGATATCGATATGGAATATCAGCGCTATCAATAAAAAGATTATTGATACGGCTAAAAGCGCTATAAAAGGTAAAATCCAGTTTCTATAATCTCTTGAAACGTGAAAAATGATGGATATAAATACCAATATCAGGAAAAGAATACACCAAAATTGAAATAAAGCGGCTATTAAAATCCAAAAAGAGGCATCGAATATTTTTTCTTTTGAAGCTTTTAGGGATTGCAGCGAAATTAATCTTCGAAGCGCCAGCAAAATAAAAAAGTTGGCATAAACGACATTCGAATTATTAAAAATCGTAGGAAAGAATAATATAAACAATAAGTAGAAAAAGATCGCGTAACCGTTGTCTTTACTGAGTCCGTTCTTTTTTACGATAAAATTAACCAGGAAAAAAGAAGCTAAAATAAAGAGCAGCACACTTACTTTTTGGAACGCCAAAAAATAAGAACTCACCCATGATGGATCTTTAATTTGAAAAATAAAAAAGAAAACCAGTATTAAAATTACGACCAATGAATAATTTAATGGCGTAGATTTTTTAAAAACACTTGTTATCATAAGGATATTTTATACTTTTGTGATTGTAAATATAATACTTGTTTAAAAAGGAAAACCCAACAAGTTGAAAAAAGATTCTGTTATCTGAATTTTAACTTCAATGCGTTACACAACAATAAATAACATATAATTTTATAAATTATGACAGCTTTTTTCGAAGGAATTCAATACTTATTCGTTAACATTTTATTTGCTCCACTTGACTTTTTACGTCATTTAGAACTTATTACTTGGTTTGGTGCTAATACTATTAACTGGATTTTTATGATCATCTGCGCATGCGCAATCGTTTATTGGATTAAACAATTACGCATTTTTGATGACGCCGGAACAGAAAATCAAGATACTACAGCTCACTCTTTTTTAAAGTAAGTCGAAGCCAATATCTTTTCTAAAATACATCTTATCAAAATTTAGTTTATCTATATTTTGGTAAGATTTTTTTATGGCCTGTTGAAAATCGTCTCCGTAAGATGTTACAGTCAATACACGTCCTCCATTACTAACGACATTATTGCCATCTAATTTTGTACCCGCGTGAAAAACTATAGAATCTGTAATATTTTCTAATCCTGTAATAACTTTTCCTTTTTCAAAATCTTCAGGATATCCACCAGAAACTACCATAATTGTAGTCGCACTTCTTGGATCAACTTCTAATTCGAAAGTATCTAACTTTTGATCTGCAACTGACTGGAACAATGCAACCAAATCAGATTTTAATCTTGGCACTACAACCTCAGTTTCAGGATCTCCCATTCTCACGTTGTATTCGATAACGATTGGTTCGTTTTTTACATTGATTAAACCAATGAATACAAATCCTTTATATTCTATTCCGTCTTTCTGGAAACCTTCGATTGTTGGTTTTACGATACGAGTTTCGATTTTTTCCATCAAAACAGCATCAACGTAAGGAACTGGAGAAACTGCTCCCATTCCGCCTGTATTTAACCCTGTATCACCTTCTCCAATTCGTTTGTAATCTTTTGCTGTTGGAAGAATTTTATAGCTTTTTCCATCAGTTAAAACAAAACAGCTTAATTCGATTCCGTCAAGAAACTCTTCGATTACTACTTTAGAACTTGCTGCTCCAAATTTTTCGTGAACCAACATGTTTCTTAATTCGGTTTTAGCTTCTTCAAGATCCTGAATAATCAAAACTCCTTTTCCTGCTGCTAATCCGTCTGCTTTTAAAACGTATGGAGGTTGTAAAGTTTCTAAGAAATCACATCCTTTTTCAACTGTTTCGGCAGTAAAACTGTCGTAAGCAGCAGTTGGGATGTTATGTTTCATCAGGAATTCTTTGGCAAACTCTTTACTTCCTTCTAATTGAGCCCCTAATTTTGATGGCCCAATAACCGGAATATGTTGTAAACTTTCGTCGTTTTTAAAATAATCGTAAATTCCTTTTACCAAAGGATCTTCTGGCCCTACGACCACCATTTTTACATTTTCCTGAATTACAAATGCTTTAATCGCATCAAAATCTGTTGGAGACATTGCAACGTTTGTAGCAATTGCAGCCGTTCCCGCATTTCCTGGTGCAACAAAAAGTTTTTCGCAAAGCGGACTCTGAATCATTTTCCACGCAAAAGCATGTTCTCTTCCGCCTGATCCCAATAGTAAAATTGTCATGTGTAGTTGTATTTAGTTGTGGTGCAAAAATAATTGCTTTTGTACGTAAAAAATAATTAAATCTTAAAAACTTGTTCATTCTTCTGTGTTAGTAATTGGATAATATTATTTTTGATGAAAATTTATCCTCAAATGATTTCTCTTTTTGATATTTCGCTTCGATTAAATGGTTTTCCTGTAAAGAAAGCCAAAGCAGAATTGGATGAAATTGTGAATTTATCTGAAGAGGAATATGTTCTTTTTCTTCAAAACAAAAAAAAAGAAATTGTCGATTTTCATTTGAAAAATAATCCTTTCTACAAAAATTTAGTTAGAAATAAAACAGTTGAAAAATGGGAATATTTACCAATTTTAAACAAACAGAATCTACAAAAACCTCTTGAAGAACGGCTTTCAAAAGGATATTCCAGAAAAGATGTTTACGTTAATAAAACTTCCGGGTCTAGCGGAACTCCTTTTGTTTTTGCTAAAGATAAATATTCTCATGCTTTAACGTGGGCTTCGAACATTATGCGTTTTGGATGGTTTGGTATTGATTTTAATCATTCGTACCAAGCTCGTTTTTATGGTATTCCTATGGATTTTATTGGCTATCAAAAAGAACGTCTTAAGGATTTTTTGACGCATCGTTTTCGTTTTCCGGTTTTTGATTTATCAGATGAAGTTTTGGAAAAATTTCTAAAAAAATTCAAAACGAAAAAATTCGATTATATCAATGGTTATACGAGTTCTATCGTTTTGTTTGCTAAATATTTGGAACGAAAAAATATTGTTTTAAATGAGGTTTGCCCAACGTTAAAAGCTTGTTTTGTTACTTCAGAAATGCTTTTTGAGTCAGATAAAAAACTTTTAGAAAAACAATTCGGAATTCCGATTATCAATGAATACGGAGCTTCAGAACTTGATTTAATTGCTTTTGAAAATCCAAATGGAGAATGGCAAATAAATGCAGAAACCCTTTTTGTCGAAATTCTTGACGAAAACAATAAAATTCTCCCTTACGGGGAAGAAGGACGAATCGTGATCACTTCTTTATTTAATAAAGCTCATCCTTTTATACGATATGAAATTGGCGATATTGGGATTTTAGACGAAAAAAGCACGCCACAAAAACCAATTCTAAAAAAACTAATTGGCAGAACTAATGACATTGCTATCTTGCCAAGCGGAAAAAAATCTCCTGGATTGACCTTTTATTATGTAACCAAAAGCATCATTGAAGATGATGGAAATGTCAAAGAATTTATCATCAAACAAACCAAATTAGATTCTTTTGAAATTGAATATGTTAGTGATTTTGAATTGAATAAAACTCAAATTCAAAAGATAGAAAAGGCAATCTCCTTGTATTTAGAGCCTAATTTAAACTTTAGTTTTAACAGAAAAACAGTTCTGGGAAGAAGCAAAAGCGGAAAACTAAAACAATTCAAATCGTATTTATAAATATAAATAAAATCTTACATTTGTTTTTTTAATTAAAACCTATGGAGGATCAATCTTTACTTTCTGAAGAAACAATTTCTAACAAAATATATTTTATTCGCGGTCAAAAAGTAATGCTTGATCGTGATTTGGCTTTACTTTATGGTGTTGAAACACGAATTTTAAAACAAGCTGTCAAAAGAAACATTTCTAGATTTCCTGAAGACTTTATGTTTGAACTTAATAAATCAGAATTTGAAAATTGGAAATCACAAATTGTGATCTCCAATTCTGAAAAAATGGGTTTACGCCATATACCAGCGGCATTCACTGAACACGGTGTTCTTATGTTATCAAGCATTCTAAAAAGCGATAAAGCAATTCAAACTAATATTCAAATCATGCGTATTTTCACAAAGGTGAGACAAATGCTTTTGGATACGACAGAAATTAAGGTTAATATTCTTCAGATTCAAAAGAAGTTAGAGAATCACGATAAGAATATTGAATTGGTTTTTTCTTATTTAGATGAATTGACTGAAAAGAAAGAAGATGAAAATGAAAGAGTAAAAATTGGTTATAAAAAATAATACATTCTCTAAGGTCACAAGTTGTGACCTTGAAAACTTGATCTCACAATTTTGTGACCTCAAGTTTTTAGGTTTGACCTTACCAAAATAGGATTTGAAGATTGGAGGACGCAAATTGCGACCTCCAATTTTGGCAACCATTCTTTAAGATAACATTTTGTGATCTTAAAGAATGGTTGTTTAAACTTCTCTGAACAGAATTTAATAATTGGAAGTCACAAATTGTGACCTCCAATTTTGATGAATATTCTAATCTTGAAGTCGCAAATTGCGACTTCAAGATTTAAAATGGAAACCGATTTCTTCAAGGTCACAAATTGCGACCTTGAAGAATACTATCCTTTCTTTATATATTTTGGCTTAATAATCAATTGAGTGAATAAAAATCGGATCATTAATAAAACAGAAAACACAAAATTAAATCCGTGAAAATTTTTGTAAACACCAAAATTGTGTTTTATCAATTTAAATTTTGAAGACGAAATGGAATCTTTTCTTATTCTGTAAAACGCCAAAGATTCCGGAACTGGTTTTGTTTCTTCGATTTGTTTTACAATACTAAGCCACAATCTCCAATCTTGTCGCTTTTGCGTGGCTTCAATTATAATTTTCCCTAAGTAATCAGAATCATAGATCGCGGTTAAATTGCCAACATAATTGCAAAAAAACAATTGATTGTAACTTAGGTTTAACGGTGCTTCAACTCGTCTGTTTAAATTGTTTCCTTCTTCATCAATACAATCATAAAAACTAAATGTAAATGGTAAATTATTCTCTTTTAAAAACTGAATCTGTTTTTCTAATTTAGACGGAAACCACAAATCATCAGCATCTAAATAAGCAATATATTTTCCGATTGCTTTTTCTAAAGCAATATTTCGTGCAACTCCATTTCCAGAGTTTTTAGCTAGTTGAAAGAGTTTTATCCGATTATCTTTTTCAGCAAAATCTTTTATAATTTCTACTGTTTTATCTATAGATGCGTCATCAACTAAGATTGCTTCCCAGTTTTGATAACTTTGATTTTGAACTGATTGCAAAGTCAATCCAATGAACTTTTCAGTATTATATGTTGGGATTATAATAGATACTAATTCGCTCATTAGATTGTAATGTCTTCTGGACTTATGCTTTTATTACTTTATATAACTCGAAAAATCTTTGTGTTCTTCTTTCGATAATTCTTCTTTAGAAAGTGATCTGAAATAATCGTAGGTAATTTTCATTCCTTCAGAACGGCTTACTTTTGCTTCCCAACCCAGTAACTCTTTTGCTTTTGTAGTATCTGGCTGGCGTTGTAAAGGATCATTTATTGGTAAGGGATGATAGACTACCTTTTGATTGGTTCCGGTTAATTTAATGATCTCTTCTGCAAAATCTTTAATTGTGATTTCGTCTGGATTTCCAATATTTACCGGATATACATAATCTGAATGCAATAATCTGAATATACCTTCAACCTGATCATCAACATAACAAAAAGAACGTGTTTGCATCCCGTCTCCAAAAATAGTTAGATCTTCTCCGCGCAAAGCCTGACCAATAAAAGCAGGAATTACACGTCCGTCATTTAAGCGCATTCTTGGTCCGTAAGTATTAAAAATACGTACGATTCTGGTTTCTACACCATGAAAAGTATGATACGCCATTGTTATTGATTCCTGAAAGCGTTTTGCTTCATCATAAACGCCACGCGGTCCAATTGTATTTACGTTTCCGTAATATTCCTCGGTTTGTGGGTGAACTAACGGATCTCCATAAACTTCAGATGTTGAAGCAATCAGGATTCTTGCCTTTTTAACTCTTGCTAATCCTAATAAATTATGTGTTCCTAATGATCCTACTTTTAAAGTCTGAATTGGAATTTTTAAATAATCAATAGGACTTGCCGGCGAAGCAAAATGCAAAATATAATCTAAATCACCAGGAATATGAACAAACTTGGTAATATCATGATGGTAAAATTCAAAATGTTCTAATTTGAATAAATGTTCTATGTTTTTAAGATCTCCCGTAATCAGATTATCCATCCCGATAACATAATATCCTTCTTTAATGAATCGGTCGCACAAATGCGATCCTAAAAATCCTGCTGCTCCGGTAATAAGTATTCTTTTCATATTATTTTAATTCTTCTCTATAAATAGATTCAAGATTGTTGATTTTTTCTTTAATGTTATGATGTTTTAAAAATGTTTCTTTTGCATTTTTTGAAAACTCATAATGCAAATTCTCTTCCTTTAATAACTGAATAATTCTTTGACTAAATTCTTGTGTATCGTCATTTTTTACACAAAATCCATTGTAATCATTTTTAATTAAATCGCGATTACCATCACAATCTGAAACTACATTTGGAATCGATAATGCCAAACTTTCTATGACAGCATATGGCAAACCTTCATATCTTGATGCTGAAATATATAATTTTGCTTTGCTAATGATATGCAATACGTCTTCTCTCGAAGTCCAGTTAAGAATTGTAACCTTTTCTTTTAAATTTAATTTTAAAACTAAATTTTGAACAATCTCCAATTGATCTGCATGATGTCCAACACCTATTAATACCAAATGTATATCTTCGGTTTTATTAAGTTCATGCATAACGCGTACTAATTCTTCAGTATTTTTTTGATAACATGGTCTTCCTACTGTACAAAGATACTTGTCGGGCCATGTTTTTGGTATAGAAAGTTCATAAATTTTTTCGATTGGAGTTATCGCGTTATTAAAAAGTGCTGTTTTAGATCTAGAATAGCCTACCTCGTCAATCGCTCTTTTTAATTCTGATTCAGATGAAGCTAACAAAACAGATTTCCCTTTTGAGAGTATTTTTTCGATGAATAAATATGTTATTCTTTTTATTTTTTTATCAGTACTTAAATATGAAAAAGCTTGTGGTGTATGAAGTACTTTAACATCTGTAATAAAACCTATAATTCTGGCAATAACACCACCTTTTGTACTATGCGAATGTATTAAATCTGGTTGTTCTTTACGAATGATTTTTAAAGCTTTTACAATTGCCTGATAATCATTTTTAATAGAAATTTTGCGATGAATTGGTAATTGATATTCTTTTATTGATTTTGAATTTTTATCCTCAAATAAAACCTGAGTATCAGAATCGCCATGAAGTACAATATTTTCAAAGTTTAATGTGTCAATGTTTTGAAGTATTTGTCGCAATGAAACATCTACACCTCCAACGGAATGCAAAATATGGGCAATTTTAATTTTACTCATTTATTTTGGTCTTTATATGCGATAAAATTAAAATAAATATACCAACAAGATAACATCCAAATTGTCGATAAAAGATATTCTCAACGCAAAAAAACAATAAAAAAGAGACTATAATTGCCGTTTGGAAAAAATTCTTCCTCACTTCTATAAATAATTTAATAAAAAATGCCACAAATAATCCTAAACCTATTAAACCTCCTATCAAATATAAATCTATAAATTGATTATGAGAATTGAATTTTTCTGTTAAAAAATATTCTTTTTTAGAAATATTTTCGATCGTATTGGCATAACATTCTAAAAAGTTATTAGATATTTCTTTATAACCTTTAAATCCAATTAAAGAATTATAATCCGACTTTTTTGTCATTGAGTAAGCACAATTCCAGATTACAATTCTAGGCTCATAATCTGATGCTACTTTTAACGATTCTTCGAGATTACTCTTTACAAAAAAACGTTCTGAAATGTTTTTATTGGTTAAAACAATCAATACAAAGAA
>NZ_CADCSU010000102.1 GCF_902804475.1 Flavobacterium bizetiae | reverse complement strand
TAATAATACTTGTTAAAGTGTTATTAATTTCTACTTTTGTATTGTTTTTATTAATTCTAAATAAGAACAAGTATTAACCAAATATAAAATCAATGAACCATTTTAGTATAAGAACATCAAAGTTTTTATTTATTATTAGCTTTTTATTTACTGTATGTTCGGCTGTTGCACAACAAAGACATGGAAAAATTAAAGGAAAAATTACGACTTCTGATGGAAAGCCTGCATCTGAAGTAAATATCATTTTAAAAAATTCAAAATATGATACCAGTACTAATGAAGATGGAAATTTTGAACTTAGCAGGATACGCAGTAATTCCTATACTCTGCAAATATCTTTAACAGGATACGAAACTGTAGATCAGGAAGTTGTAGTTGCGGATAATGAAACAACAACTGTGAATGTACAATTAAAAGTTTCAAACAAAGAATTACAAGAGGTTGTAATTAATAACAGAAAAAGTCTTCTTTCTAAGAAAACGCAGTACGTTGCGCGTATGCCTCTTAAAAATATAGAAAATCCACAGGTTTATAATGTGATCCACAAAGAGTTACTTCAGGAGCAAATTGTAATTGATCCTGCAGGTGCTGTTAGAAATGCGCCCGGAGTTGTGCCGCTTAATTATCCTTCGGGTGGATTTGCCGTTATATTTAGAGGTTTTACCGTAGGGATTAATTCCAGAAACGGAATGGAAACACTGTCAGGAAGATCAAGTATTGGTATTGCAAATGTGGAACGAATAGAGGTATTAAAAGGACCGTCGGGAACTTTATTTGGTTCATCTGCTTCTTCGTTTGGTGGTGTTGTCAATCTGGTTACCAAAAAACCTTTTGAGGCCTCTGCTACTGAAATTTCGTATACGGCAGGAAGTTTTGGCGTAAACCGACTTACTGTAGATATTAATACGCCATTAACGAAAGATAAGAATGTGCTATTTAGATTGAATGCCGCGGTTAATAACGAAAAAAGCTTTTTAGATTATGGTTTTAATAAAACACTTTCTTTTACGCCGAGTATTATTTTTAAAGCAAGCGAAAAACTTACTTTCAGCGTTGATGCAGAGTTGTTTAAAGTTAACAATACAAGGCCGTTATATCCAACTGTTACGGCTGCATCAGGCATAACAAATCCGGGCGATATACAATTAAATTATAAAAAATCGCTGATTCATGATGATGCCGATGCAAAATCGTCTTCGTCTAAAGCATTTGTTCAGGCGGAATATGAAATATCTGATCGCTGGAAATCGACTACTTTATTTTCTTATGTAAACGAAGACTTAGATTATAGTTATCAGGTTTTACCAACCTGGACTTCACCTACAACTGCTACTATACGTGCAACGCTTTTTGGACCAATTTCAAGCAATTACACCAATATTCAACAAAATTTTAATGGTGAATTTTCGACAGGAATTTTAAAACATAAAATCCTTATGGGGGCTAACTATAGATATTATACCGATACATTTTCGTCTACACCAACTCCTGCGACTCCGTTTAGAACAATTGATGTAACCACTAATTTTAATCCGGTTAGGAAAAGCGAAATTGATAAAGTATTGCTGGCGCCAGTGGTAAGAGCCGGACGTGACGAATATACTTTTAGCGGATATGCTTCTTATGTATTAGGCGTTGCTGACCGATTATATGCCATGGCGAGTTTACGATTGGATAATTTTGATCGAAAAGAAAGCGGCACTGTACCGGGGTATAGTCAAAACTCGCTATCGCCAAAATTAGGAATAGTCTATCAGATTGTTAAAGATCAGGTTTCGATATTTGGAAATTACATGAACGGATTTCAGAATTTAGCTCCCGTTACACAACCTGGTGGCGAGCAGCTCGTATTAGATCCTTTATATGCAAATCAATATGAAGGAGGTATAAAGGCAGAATTATTCAATAAAAAATTAAGCGCAACAATAAGTTATTATAAAATTACAAACGATAACGCGGTAATACGACAAACTGATTTGACTTACCAGCAAGACGGAAAACAAGTAAGTAAAGGAGTTGAATTTGAATTTTTAGCTAATCCGTTTCCTGGTTTAGATATTACAGCGGGATATGCTTATAATGATAATCGTATCGTAAAAACAAGTGAAGCGAATAAAGCTATCGAAGGCAACAAAGCACAAGATGCTCCTGAAGATGTGGTAAACTTTTGGGCTTCGTATAAATTTCAAAACGTTTTAAAAGGTCTTGGCATTGGTGTTGGAGCCAATTATGTTGACAAAAGTTATATGGCAACTACGAATACCTTTTATATTTCATCGTATACTATTTATAATCAAACAATATTCTACGAACAATCAAACTGGAGAGTAGGAGTTAAGATAAACAATCTTTCTAACAAAAAATACTGGAGTTCATGGGGAGCGCCTCAGCCTCCGGCAAATTTCTTAGTGAATTTAACATTCAAATTTTAGAAGAATAACGTATTATTTTGTTTTTTTATTTGAGGGTTTCTGGCGATCTTTTTCGTCAGGAACCTTTTTTTATGAATCAATTCTAAAACTTAGGAAAAAATAATTAACGCAGAGAACACGAAGGTTTTTTATTTTTCTCTTTTATAAAAAAACACAAAATTCGCGGTCCCGATAGCTATCAGGATTGTATTGATTTAGCTTTGCGAACTTTGCGTTTTTATAAGCAAGCTGATACAAAATCTTTGCGTGCTTTGCGGTAAAATATAAATAGTAAGTGTTTACAATATGTATTGTAGATACTCTTTAATTAATGATATTTTGCATCCATAAAAAAAATCCCTCAAGATTTGAAATTGAGAGATTTTGTTTTATTAATTATTCTAATGTAAAGCAACCAAACTATTTAGTTACTTTTTTGAATCTCATCATTGGGATATCCTTCATAATCAGGTTCAGTTTTCCATCTTTATCAATAGAATAACTATCAATATTTTTAATTGTTTTTGTAAAAACCTGTTCTCCGCCACCTTCACAATACATTAAAGTAGCCGGACCTTGTTCTCCAAAAGTAAGTGATTTTCCTTTTAAAGTAAATGGAGCGCTATAACCGTTACAACCTGCATTTCCTGAAACTTGTTTAGTAGCTTCATCAAATTTAATAAACGGTTTTTTATCAGGAAATAAGCCTTCAAAAGCAATACGCGGACCAGAAATGTACTCCAGTTCCCACGTTGTATTATAAAGATCGGCAGTTTTTGAAGTGTCTTTCATTGTTGTACAAGAATTAAAAGATAATGCTAAAATAGCGACGAATACCAATACGTAATTTTTCATAAAATAAGATTTTAAAACATAAATTTAAAGATTTTAATCAAAATTTGGGCCATAAATCTGACTTATTTTTAGTTTTTAATTTGATGATGATCGAAAACAAAGCAAATATCACGTTAGATTATTAAGCCCTAATAGGTTATTGCGATATCGATTTGCTCGTACACATAGATAAATAAAAATTTAATTCCTCAACAAATGTAAATGCTTTTGCATTTTCTATAGCTGAATTTTGTCTCATCATTAAAAATAAAAAAGATGAAAACATTATTTACCACCGTAGCACTTTTTGCAATTACATTATCTATTTCTGCACAACAAATTATTCATAAAAAAGTGTTTAGCAAAAAGATGAATAAAGAGATCGAAACGGTTATCATTAGTCCAAAATTGATAAAAGGACAAATCTATAAAACCATTTATATTCTGCACGGCTATAGCGGAAATCCGGATAGAACGTACCAACAGGATATTCCGGATCTTACCGGAAAAGCCCAAAAATACAACACGATTTATGTGCTGGCCAATGGTAATTTTAATAGTTGGTATGTTGATAGTCCTGTAGATAAAACATCACAATATCAAACCTTTATAGGGAAAGAATTAGTCGAATATATAGATGCCAATTACCCCACAATAAGGGATCGAAAGTTTAGAGGAATTCTAGGTTGGAGTATGGGTGGATACGGCGCGTTGAATATTGGTGTGTTTTATACCAATACATTTTCTATTGTTGGAAGTTCCTGCGGCGCATTAGATTTTAATCGATTTGGCGAAAACTTCCATAATTATCAGGTAGATAAAATTTTAGGAGATTTTAAAGATTTACCGAAGCAATATTTCACTTTTGATAAAACAAACGAAATGAAATTAGCCAATCAATTCTATATTTTAGATTGTGGTACAGAAGACGATCAAATGATCGATATGAATAGAGATTTTCATCAGCTTTTAACTAATCAAAAAATACAACATCTTTATACAGAATCTCCTGGAGGACATGATCCAAAATATTGGAACAAATCATTATCAAATCAATTGGCTTTGTTTGAGGCTTATTTTAATGGTGAAAAATAATAGAACTGTAATTTTAAAATAGTAAAAGCCTGTTCATTATGTGAATAGGCTTTTGCCGTTTTGCTAAAAAGAAAAACTAGTTATAACATTTGATTCTGCTACATCTAAAATAATCTTTAGTAAATTTGTTCCTGTTATCTTTCAGAATACCACTTAAAAAAACAACTATTGAAAAAGAAACTGAATATAGAAATTCACACCAAAGAACTGGACAACTTAGGTATTCAGGTGAAAGAAATAGTAGCTAATAATGTAGATTTTAGCGGGCATTTAACGAAAGCACACCGAGACGATCATTATGTTTTTTATATTCAGGAAAAAGGATTGATAGAACTTATGATTGATTTTAAAAACCATCAGATAAAGGATCAGGCGTTATTTTTTATTGCTCCAGGTCAGGTACATTATTATACCAAACAAATGGATTCTAAAGGATATTTTATTTTTTTAAACCCATCTTACCTGCAAAACACATATCGAAGGATTTTTGATACGCATCAAAATGTTTCTCAGGTTGTACCCATCCAGAATACTGTTTTATTTAATACTGTAGAATTGATATTTCAGCAGGTAAGTGAAGCCGTTAGTGATATTCAAAAAAACATCATTCGTTCGCTTGTCGATAGTTTGATGGGAATGGCAGTTTTGGAGTTTTCTAAAAATGAAAATCCTAAAAACGGGATTGATAGAAAAACAGAATTGACTTTTCAGTTTAGACAATTGGTACAGAAACATTTCTTAGAATTAAAAAGACCTAAAGATTACGCTGCTTTATTACATATTTCGGTACCTTATCTGAACGAAATGGTCAAGGAACAAACCGGATGTGCCTCAAGTTATTGGATACAGCATGAAATTTTACTGGAAGCGAAACGATTGCTTTTTTACACACAATTAAATACTAAAGAAATTGCTTTTTCATTGCAATATGAAGATCATACTTATTTCTCCAGATTTTTTAAAAAGAATGAAGGTATTACGCCTTTAGAATTTAGAAAGAATTACTGCGATTTGTCCAATCAAAACTCTTAGTTAGCCATTTCTGTTTCTTTATAAAGCCCATTCCTTTGTACTCGTAATTTTTAAACAAAAAAACATGAGTAGAATTTTAGAAAAGGGACAAACAATTGACTTTTATAAAGCCACAATTCCAATCATTTTATCGGTATTTGCTATTTACCTCACGATAGGTTTAACATTAGGAATCGTGCCGGGTTTTGTACAAAACGATTTAAAGTTTAATAGTTTAATTGTTGGTTTTGTAATTGGTTTACAACCGCTAACCACTCTTTTAACACGGGCTTATTTTGGGAAAATCACCGATACCAAAGGAGCTAAAAGGTCTAAACTTGGCGGGATAATTTTGGTAATGGTTGCAGGGATAATTTATGTATTTGCAGCTTCATTTGCGTCCTATCCTTTGGTATCATTATTACTTCTTTTACTGGCAAGAATCGTTCACGGTATTGCAGAAAGTTTGTTGGTGATTGGTGCTTTAACCTGGGGAATTGGTTTAGTGGGACATGAAAAATCAGGAAAAGTAATGACCTGGAACGGAATCGCAATGTATGGCGGAATTGCCGTAGGAGCTCCTTTAAGCATTTGGATAGCTAAAGATTTTGGTATTGTGTACGCCTTAGGCATGATTGTAATTTTACCTCTTGCAAGCTGGATTTCGACCAAAAAACTACCAGCGATACCAGTTGACAAAGAGCATATCAGAACACCATTTTATAAAGTAGTAGGAACGATTGCGAAACAGGGATTAACACTGGCTTTTTCTTCTATGGCTTTTGGTTGTATTGCTTCTTTTATCGCTTTGTTTTTTACTGAAAAAAACTGGGGAGATGCTTCTTTGGCCTTTATGATTTTCGGATTATCTTATATTCTTACCAGAGTCTTTTTTGCTTCTTATCCTGATAAATACGGAGGGTATAAAGTAGCTGTAGTTTCTTTGATCATTGAAGTTATCGGGCAATTTCTTATTTATACTTCTTTTACCAAAGAAATGGCTCTGATAGGTTGTGCCTTAACCGGTATTGGTTTTTCGCTTGTTTTTCCTTCTTTGGGAGTATTGGCAATCAAAAAAGTAAAACCTCAAATGCGAGGAACTACTTTAGGAGCATATGCTGCATTTTTTGATCTTTCATTGGGATTAGCTGGGCCGTTGGCAGGATTAATTGCGGGTTGGTTTAGTTATCAGGATATCTATTTGTTTGGGAGTATTAGCTGTTTATTGGCTTTGGGAACTATGTTATTTAAACGAGATTAATGGAAATGATTATGGAAAATTATCAAAAAAAGTTATTCGATCTGCATTTACGGTAAAGCATAAGTCTTTTATAACACCACATTATATTCGTGTAGTTTTTGAGGTTACCAACGAGCAATTAGATTTGATTGCGAATGTGAAGCCCGGATCTAACAACAAAATATATATTCCGCCCAAAGGGATGAATGTTATTTATTTTACGAATAAAGAAAGCGTTGTCTTATCTGAGCTTTTGCCTGTAATGAGAACTTACACAACCAGAAGAATCGATTTTGAAAAAAAAGAATTAAGTATTGATTTTGTAGCTCATGGTGATAATGGTCCTGCTTCTGGTTGGGCTCAAAATGCTGAAGTAGGGGATATTTTGGGTATTGCTATGAAAGAAAGTGTAAGAGATTTGGTCCCTCAGGCTGATGAGTATCTTTTAGTAGGTGATGCGACCGCACTTCCGGTAATTGGAAGTATTTTAGAACAACTTCCGAAAGGAGTAAATGTAAAAGCAGTACTCGAAGTATACGGAAAAAAGGATAGAATTGATTTCATTTCTCAGGCCAATGTAAGTATAGATTGGGTATATAATAAGCATCCCGAAAAAGGAAGTGAGCTTGCACAATTTGTAAAGAGCATCCTGCTTCCTGGCATAAAAACGAAAAGATTTGCATTTATTGCAGCAGAATACAATACCGTCAAAGTAGTAAGAAATTATTTTAAAGTAGAAAAAGGATGGGACAGAAGTGAATATAATGCTTCATCATATTGGAAATCAGGAAAAACTGAAAGTGAATCTACAGCAGAACGTAGGGAGGAAAAAATGGATTAAACTTTATTTTGAAGTAAATAAAATATCGAAACAGGCGAAAGAAAACTTTTTCACTTGCCTGTTTTTATTCTAATGTATTATAAGCAAAATAATAAGTTTATTTATCTTTATAAAATAATTTTATAATCATGACGATACAACAATTAAAATATATTGTAGCATTAGATGAAGAGCGCCATTTTGCCAGAGCTGCCGAAGTTTGTATGGTTACACAACCAGGACTTACGATTCAGTTGAAAAATCTGGAAGAAGAAATAGGCATTAAAATCTTCGATCGGAATAAAGTGCCGTTAACACCTACTACACTTGGAATTGAGATTATAAATAAAGCAAAGAAAATACTTCGTGAAGCCGATGAAATTCGGGATTTTGTGGTAAACGAAAAAAACTTGCTTGAAGGCGAAGTTAGGGTAGGAGTAATTTCGACTTTATCACCTTATTTGATTCCGTTGTTTATAAAGGCAATGAAAGAAGCGACTCCCAAAGTTCATTTTATTATCAGAGAAGCCAATACGGGACAATTGATGAAAGAATTAGAAACGGGTTCGCTAGACGTAGTTTTGATGGCGACACCTACCGGAAATCCTAATTTAATAGAACATCCTATTTTTAAAGAACCTTTTGTAGCGTATCTAAACGAACATCATCCTATGGCGAATAATGAGTTTTACGAACTTCAGCCGGGAGATAAAACCGAATTATTATTGCTTCACAGCGAGTTTTGCTACAACGCACAATTATTAGATATCTGCGGAATCAAATCTCCGGGAAAATTAAAAGAACAATTCACGTATGATATTAGTTCGATAGAAACCTTAAAAAATCTGGTACGTGCGCAATTAGGATTTGCCATTATACCGGAACTTTCAATTTTGAACGAAAACAATTCAGGACTTTTTAAACCTTTTAAAGAACCAAAACCCGTAAGAGAAATCAGTTTGGTAGTTTCGGATTCCTTTTCGAAAAAACTATTGCTCGAAAAAATGAATGAAGCGATCTGGAATTGCCTTCCTGATTCTTTAAAGAAAGATTTCGCCTTTCGTAAAATACGCTGGAATGATTCACCTTATTTTGCTAAATCGGTTAGTGATTACATAAAGTTAAATTCCCAATAAATAAATTCCAAATTCCAATCTAGGGAAATTAAATTCCAAAATAAAAAATCCAAATTCCAACTTTAACGAAGTCAATTGGAATTTGGAATTTTAAAAAATTGGAATTTATTTTAAATTTATTTTTTCAAAGAAGCAGCAATTATAACTTTAGCAACAGCTTCTGGTTGTGACATAAATACTACGTGGCTTCCTTTTATTTCAGTTACTTTTGTGTTAGAACGTTTGTACATTGCGCGTTCGATTTCCGGAGCAATACTTTTATCTTCAGTTGCAACGATTCCGTAAGCAGGTTTGTCTCTCCATGCTGCTTTAGTGATCGGAGTTCCAAATCCTTTCGCGTAGAATGCACCTTGAGATGCGTACATAAATTCAGCATCTTCTTTGCTGATATCAGCAGCAAAACCAGCGTGAAATTTAGCTTTATCATAATACACAATTCCTTTATTGTCAGGACTTAATACACCATTTTCAGGAGCTGGAGGAGCAGTCATTAACCATTGTACAGTTGTTTCGCCGTTATCAGGCTGAAAAGCTGCTACGTAAACCAATGCCGCAACCTTTGGATGATTTCCTGCCTGAGTAATAACGCTTCCTCCCCATGAATGTCCTACCAAAACAGTTGGCCCGTCTTGTCTGTCTAAAACTACATTTGTTGCAGCAACATCATCTTCAAGAGAGCTTAAAGGGTTTTGAACAATAGTAACGTTATATCCTTTTTTAGTTAATACCTGATATAAAGCTTTCCAGCCAGAACCATCAGCAAAGGCACCATGTACCAATACTACATTTTTAATAGGCGCTGTGGTTGTTTTTGTTTGTGCGTGTGAATTTGCTGTCGCGAATAACAAACTAAAAATAAGTGCTGCGAACATGAAATAACGATTCAATTGTTCTTTTAAAGTGATTGTTTTCATTTTGTAAATTTTAAATTGTTGTGTTGTAAAATATTTTGTTGTTGTGTTGTTTGTAGTAAGCCTGAGCGAAGTCAAAGCCCCACTCAGACCAACATTTAGTAGTTATGCTAATGTTACTGATAAAGTAATTTCAGTATTTAATAATTTTGAGATAGGACAAATTTCTTTTGCTTTTTGTGCCGCTTTCTGAAAATCTTCTTCAGTAATTCCTGGAACTTTTCCGTTAAGGATTAACTGAATCAAAGTAATGGTTCCGTCTTCAAAAGTTACTTTAGCTTCGGTGTTTAAATCTTCAGGCACAAATCCTGCTTCAGAAAGTAAAAAGCTTAGTTGCATAGTAAAACAGCCAGAATGTGCTGCTGCGATTAATTCTTCAGGATTGGTTCCTACACCTTCTTCAAAACGGGTTTTAAAAGATAATTGTGCATTGTCCAGTGTAGTGCTTTGAGTACTGATTGTACCTTTTCCTTCCATTCCTGTACCTTTCCAGTTTGCGTTTGCTCTTCTTGTAAATTTCATGATCTTAATTTTTAAGTTATTTATTTTGTGATTCAAATCGTTTGTTTGATTTTGATGAGACAAATTTATGGCGGTAGTTATTATTAATCAAATTAATAATTTTTAGTGTTTATAAATTTAATTTATAATAAAGAAAGGTTAAATTTATAATGAGCTGGATTTCCTTGGGTTTATGGAATATTATTACTCTCTTGGAGCGTTAAAGCAGAATAAAAAAAAGGACATTAAATATTTAAATGTTGTTACACTTAAGTATTCAATGTCCGTTAAAATTAAATAAATATCAAATCTGTCTACAAGAGTAGAGGATGCTGTATAAAGAATAGTTTGATCTAAATTACAAACTTGCTGTATTTAATAATGAAAGATCTTCTGTATCCAGTTGTATTGTAGTTGCGTTTATTAACTCCTTTAGCTGCTCCGGATTTGTTGCACTAACTATAGGCGCTGAAATTTCAGGTTGGTGCATGATCCACGCCAAGGCAATTGTTCCCGGAACAGCATGATGTTTTGAAGCTACAATATCTAGTGCTTTAAGAATTCTAAATCCTTTTTCGTTTAAATATTTCTCTACGAATGCACCTCTTTTACTGTCTTTTAGATCGCTTTGATCACGATACTTGCCAGATAAAAAGCCGCTTGCAAGGGAAAAATAACTAATAACACTTAAATTATTCTTTACGGTAATGGCCTTTATATTATCTTCAAAATCATGACGATCGTATAAATTATATTCCGGTTGAAAGGTTTGATAAGCAGGAAGATTATTGTTCTTGCTGATGGTAAGAGATTCTTCTAAACGTTCAGGAGTAAAGTTTGAAGCACCAATTATTCTCACTTTTCCTGCTTTGACAAGACTGTCATAAGCCTCTAAAGTTTCTTCGATAGGCGTATTAAGATCATCATAATGGGATTGGTATAAATCAATGTAATCGGTTTGAAGTCGTTTTAATGAATCTTCGGCTGCCTGAATAATGTATTTTTTACTCAATCCTTTTTTAGTATCAGAGAATTCGGCACCTACTTTTGTAGCCAGCATAATTTTATCTCTTTTACCGGATTCTTTTAGCCATTTTCCAATAGCCAATTCAGATTCTCCACCTTCGTGACCTTCTACCCATTTTGAGTAAACATCTGCAGTATCTAAGGCATTAAATCCTGCATCAGTAAATTGATCCAGTAAATTAGAAGTCATTTTTTGGTCTGTAGTCCAGCCGAATACATTTGTTCCAAAAACTAGCGGCGCAATTTCGATCGTAGAATTACCTAATGTTTTATTTTGTATCATAATTTTAAAATTTTTATCAAATGTAATTATTTAATGAACTTTTGTGTTTGATAATAGTATAAAATGTAATTTTGTTCATTATATATGAACTTATGAATCAATCGGTAAAAAAAACATTTCAAATTTTAGAGTACATTGCTTCAAGCGGTAATTTCGTCAGACTTAATGATGTTGCCAAGGCTTTGGATTTAAAGAAAAATTCTGTTCATAGTTTTTTAGACAGTTTAAAACAGCTAGGTTATTTAGAACAAGATGACGTAAGCCCGAGATACCGGATAACGTCAAAACTGGAATGCTTGTACGCTCCTTTATTATCTGTTAATGAACTCAAAAGTGAGTTACGGCCAATTTTAGAAAAAATAACAAGTCTTACCAATGAATCCTCATATCTCGCGGTACAAATGGGATCTTATTACAGACACGAACTTAAATGTGAACCAAACAGGGCGGTAAAAATTACGCTTAATACAGGTAAAGAGTATGAAATGACAACTACGGCTATAGGGAAATCATTTCTTGCTTTTTCGACACATTTGCAAAGCAATTTAAGTAAACAATATAATACGGAAGAAGTCGCTACAATTGAAACCGAAATTAAAACAATACTAAAAGTGGGTTATGCCCTGGATGTTCAGGCGTATGATCCTGATTTAAATTGTGTAGCGATGCCTATATTTTTCAAAAATAAACCAATAGCGGTACTTTGTGTTTCCGGCCCTTCGTTTAGATTTAAAGAACCACAATTTATAGAATCTTTACGGGTAATGGAATTCCTGATTAAGGAACATGGCAAATACAGCAGTAAACTGAATATTAGCTAAAAACAGAACACTATAAATTTCTGTTTTATTTCTGATCAATAATAACTACTTTTTCAAAACGCCCGTGATGACTTATCGAAACGTCTTTTAAGATATGTAATGGAGGCTGAGACAAAAAAGGAATTCCGTTTTGATCTTTAATAATGTTTTTTTTCTCTATCTCAATTACATTATTCAAATGATCTTTGCTGGTTACAGCGATGGTATGTAAACTATCTTTTGAGAAAATAGTTTTTGTATAATAAACATTCTCCAGAATAACTTGTCCTGTAGCGTACTGATCATTTTTTGAGATAATAGTGCACTCGAGCTTTTGAGGGATGTACGCTCTTATTTTCGTTTGTCGATTATAGATTTTATAGGCTGCTTCTTTCATGCTCCAAAGCAGCCATAACATGGTTTCAGGATCTGACGTTTGCGAGATCAATAATTGTTCAGATGGAGTAAAGAGTTTTTCGATATAGCCTTTTCGCCGCCAATTACTTTCATGGCGGGATTGCAGGATATCTATAACGTCGTTACCAATCATTTTGCAGCAAGTTTGTCAGATATAATTTCTACCGCGGTTTTAACGTCAAGCATTCGCTCCATATCAGCATTGTCAATTACCACGTCAAATGCTTCTTCAATATCCAAAACAATATCTACCAAATTAGCCGAATTAATACTCAAATCATTAATAAAATCGGTTTCCTCGGTAAGATTGTCATAAGCTTCAGTATTTGTGGTGTAAGGCTTTATGATCACTTTTAATTTTGCTATAAGTTCTTCTTTGTTCATATTAGTTTTCGAATTTTTTAAAGATTATACAGGCATTTACATCACCAAAACCAAAACTTGCTTTGGCGATTATAGTAAGATTTTTATGAATTATTTTTAAAGGTACTTTTGACGCATCAATAAGTTCAGTAATTTCCGGATGAAGATCGTCGCAATTGAGATTTCCAAATAAAAAACCTTCATGAAGCTGCAGTACAGTAGCAACACTTTCGACACTCCCAGCGGCACTAAGGCAATGTCCGGTCATACTTTTCAGGGAATTAATATAAGGAAAATTAGTTCCTTTTCGATCTAAAGCTTTAGTCCAGTTTTCAATCTCCAGACTGTCTTTTGTCGTTGCGGTAAGATGTCCGTTTATGGCGTCAATATCAGTTGTGGCAATTCCGGAGTTTTTTATGGCATCCGTTATGCATTTTTGCACAGCGGTACTATTAGGAGCAGTCATACTGCCATTCTTGCGTTGTCCGCCGGAGTTGACATTTCCGCCTAATATTTCGGCATAAATAGTGGCACCACGATTTAAGGCACTTTCTAACTCTTCGATTACTAAAGCACCGGCACCGCTTCCGGGAACAAATCCTGCTGCGCTGGCACTCATAGGCCTTGAGCCTTGTTCGGGAGTATCATTATATTTAGAACTACAAACCCGAAGCGCATCAAAACCTGCCCAGATATAAGGGCCGCTATCTCCTGTACTTCCTGCTAATATGCGTTTTGCGTGTCCTGCTTGTATGCGGTCGTAAGCCATCATTATTGCTTCGGTTCCTGTAGCGCATGCGGATGAATTTGTGGTAACCTGATTGCCTAAACCCAGTTTTCCACCAAGATAGGCGCTAATTCCGCTATTCATGGTTTGCGCGACAACAGTACTGCCCAGTCGCCGAACTTGCAATTCGTCTATTTTATAAATGCTTTCGCGAAATTTATCGATGCCTGATGTTCCGGATCCAAAAATGGTTCCACTGTCCCAATCCGGTTCTTCGTTTATTTCTATTGATAATCCGGCATTTTTCCAAGCTTCGATTCCGGCAATAACACCGTATAAAATTCCTGTACTATTAAAACCACGAAGTTCTAATTCTGTAAAATACTCCGATTTTAATTCTTCCGAAATTTGTGGCTGACCAGCAATCTGACAAGAAAATTGTAATTCCCGTAATTGTACATCATGCCTGATGCCTGATATTCCGTTTTTTAAGGAATGAGTAAACGCAGGAATTCCGACCCCGTTTGGAGCCGCTACACCTAAACCTGTTATTACAACTCTTTTGCTCATAATTTTGTAGTAATCATACCAGCCAAAACGCCTTTGCAGACTTCTTGTCCAGCTTCGTTTTTCATAATTACATCACATTTTAGTTTGCCAAACCTAAAAAATGATTTCTGAGAAGTTACGGTTACTTTTTCATTAGGATAAACAGGTTTTAAAAACTGCATATCTGCTGATGTAAAGGCTATTACAGTGTTTTTGTTAAAGTCATTTCCCAATAAATAAATTCCGAGGCAAACCATACCAATCTGTGCCATTGTCTCGGTTAAAATAACACCGGGTGTTACGGGATTGTCTTTAAAATGTCCTTTATAAAAATCCAGATCTTCATTAAAAGTATAAGTTCCGCTGACGCTATTTTCATCTACGTACAGTAATTCATCCACAAATAAAAAAGGTTTGCTGTACGGTAACTGCGCTAAAATATTTTCTAAAGTCATAATTTTTTTTCGTTTAAGAAGTTGCTGTTTGATTGGACGCGGATAGAACGGATTTACTTCGTAAAGACGCTGATTAGAACGGATTTTCTTCTTAATTGGAGTTAAATAAAATTTTAAATCCGTTTTTATCCGTGTCTTCGCCTTGGCGAATCAGTAAAATCCGCGTCCAATTTTATATTACCACTGCAATAAAACACGCTGCGCCGAAAATCCCGGACCAAAACTCAGCATCAATCCTTTTTCTCCAGGTTTTGGATTTTCATCCATAATGCTTTCTAAAACATATAAAACTGTTGCGCTCGACATATTACCGTATTGTTTGAGAACTTCTTTTGTTGCATCGATATTTTTGCCTAATCCGGAGAAAAGAGCTTCTACTGTGTTGACTATTTTTTTTCCACCGGGATGAAAAATCATATGATCGAGATCTTTTATTTCTAAATTATTTTTTTTCAAAAAAGGATGTATAATATCTCCAAAATGAGAAGAAATAGTCTCCGGAACTTCGATGTCTAACACCATTTGCAAACCAGAATTGGTCAGTTTAAACCCCATCATATGTTCGGCATCATAAAAATGATACATTTCTTCATTTACTATTTCAGGGCCATAATCTTCTTCATAAGACGACAATAAACAACAAGCTGCACCGTCACCAAAAATCGCTGCACTAACAATATTAGGCATCGAAAAATCATTGAGCTGAAAAGTTGCCGTTGGAGATTCTACCGCTATAACTGCAGCACGTTTTCCCGGATTGGCTTTCAGGAAATTCTTGGCATAAATAATGCCTGATATTCCGGCAGCACAGCCCATTTCGGTTACGGGAAGTCTTACGATGTCCTGTTTCAGTTTCATTTTATTAATTAAATAAGCATCCAAAGACGGAATCATTATTCCGGTACAACTTACCGTAATAATATAATCGAGAGTT
The DNA here is from genome assembly GCF_902804475.1 of Flavobacterium bizetiae. Taxonomy (GTDB): domain Bacteria; phylum Bacteroidota; class Bacteroidia; order Flavobacteriales; family Flavobacteriaceae; genus Flavobacterium; species Flavobacterium bizetiae. The sequence goes on along the minus strand of NZ_CADCSU010000102.1, from coordinate 18,863 downwards.
TGTGGTTCCCAACCTGCTTTGTTGAGTGCTTTCTCTAATACCTGTTCTCCCAAAACGATAACTTCACGGCTGTAAATATCATTTTTATCTTCAAAAGAAGTTGCTGTAAAAACTTCTTCGGGATCCATTATCGAGTAGCGTTTGTCTACAGCGGCGCCTTCAAAAATCTTTTTTACTTTTTTGATGAAACGTTCGTCCTGATCCTTCAGCCACACATCCAAAAACGGAAGTATGTCTGCTGTTGCACGCGAATATTTGGGTAGTTGCTTGGCAACTGTTATAATTTTTACACTCATTTTTTAGCAATTATCCATTGGTAACGAAAAGCCCATTTCCAGTTTATGGTATAGTTTTTTAAATCTAATTTTTTAGAGAAATTCTCCAGTTCCTTTTTCTTAAATCCTCTTAATATAGAAATCAGTCCATCTTGTCGCGACATTTTGTTTAATTTGAAAACAGCACAAACTTTTTCAAAAAGGCGATAAGCTAATTTACTGCGGTGCAAGTCGTTAATAACAATGCCAATATTTGCATTCTTATTAAAGGTAGTCATTATATTTAATATTTCTTCGTTAGAAAAATGATGCAGCGTAAGTGTACACAAAACGATATCATATTCAATAGTATTAAAATCTTCACTAAAAATATCCACGCATACATACTCAATGTTAGAATATTCAGTCGATAATTTTCGGGCATAGTTGATGGTAAAAGCATTTGCATCTACACCAATAAGTGTAAGATTCAGGTTGTTTTTTTTACCGTAATTGGCCAGCATCCGAAGCATATCTCCGTTACCGCAACCTATGTCTGCAATTGTTATGGTTTTCGTTGCGTTAGATTTTTTCAATAATGTTTTAAGTCCATGAAGCGTGAGTTTATTACCGCCTAATAATCTGTTGATACTGGCAATTTTATCCAAGGCTTCCTGCAGTTCTTTTCCTTCCAGAAAAAAATCATCCATTATCTCCGTTTCCTGTGTTCTATATGTAGTGTCTATGGCCATTTAATGAATTGCTATTGGTTTGCCGTGCGTTTGTTTGATAATTGCAGGTAATAGGGCAGGTAAGGCTACAGTAATAGCAACGAGAGTATTGGTAATTGTTTTATTTTTTAAAACTCTAGCCAAAAGTCTTCCCATAAGCAAGCGTTTACCAAAATGCTTTTTCCATTGTTTGGTATAGCTTTTTTCTAATTCTTCTCGTGAATTGATCTTTCCGGAATAATAATCCAAGACTAATTCTGAGGCTATTTTTGCACTGTGTATTGCCATTGCCATTCCGTTGCCGCATAGCGGATGAATAAGTCCGGCGGTGTCGCCAATCATTAAAATATGATTTTCTACGGGCTTTTTTTTATCAAAAGAAATTTGGCTTATCGTAAGAGGTTTGTCAAAAAGTAGCGTACTATTTTCTAATACATTTTTTAGATGTTTGTTTTCATACAATACATTACGCTGATATTCTTCGATATTTTTATATTGTTTAAAGGTTTCATAATCGGCCAGATAACAAATGTTGATGATGTCATTTTCGACTTTAGAAACGCCGCAATAACCACCTTTAAAATTATGCAATGCCACAACATCATTATTAAAAACTCCATAATAATGCGCTTTGACAGCAAGCCAGGGTGATTTCTTTACGAAAAAATCTCTTGATAATACCTGATCGATATTAGAGCGTTTGCCAAAAGCGCCCAATACTATTTTTGATGATAAAACCTGATTACTTGTATTGATGGTAAACAAATCATTATCGAAAGCAACATTGGTAACCATCTCTTTTATAATGATGCAGCCATTTGCTATTGCTTTTTGATATAAAAAATTATCCAGCTGATACCTGCTAATTCCAAAACCGCCTAACGGAAGATTCGCAAAAGCTGTTTTTCCTTTGCGTGTGGTAAACTCAAATTTATTGATAGGGGCAGGGTGTAATTTTGAAATATCGGCATTAAGCCAATGAAGATAGGGCAGGATTTCGTTTGAAACATATTCGCCACAAACTTTATGACGAGGATAGCCGGATTTTTCTATTAAAGTCACGGTTAATCCTTTTTGAGACAGATGCAAAGCGCCCGCCAGACCAGCAAGACCGCCTCCTATAATAACGACATCTGAATTTGTTTTCATACTAAGCAATTTAGCTATTATATCTCAAATATTTAATACATTTTTATATTAAAATTGCTTAAAATTTGCAACGATAAATCTGTTCCTGACGAGATTGTTTACAACAAAGGTCGAAAAGTTGTTAAATTATTAATTACATAATTTCACGGGTTCTTTATAAAATTACAGCTTTATTTGTTTCGAATTTTTAGTTTATTATAATCCTAAAATAAAAAAGCGGGAAGTTTTTATCTTCCCGCTTTTTTAAAATTAGAAACCTGCTGTCCAGGTTGTGCCGCTGATGTCTGTTAACATAAGTGTATAAGCACTTTTTTGAAAATCCCATTTATTGTCGATCGGAATTTTGATAGTGGCTTTTGCGCCCAACGGAATGACTAAACTATGTTTACCGGGTTTTATTTTTGCTACATAGTGATTGGATATTGTTTGAGGAGATAGTTGGGCAAGATCATTTCCATCCAACTGTAAAAGCTGTTTTCCTGATTCATTTTTAAGCGAAATCCCAATTAAAAACGAGCCATAAACATCAACTCCTTCTACGCGATAAACATCGAAAGTTACTTCGTTACGATCAATTTTTAAGTTGCTGATTTCAAGTTTTGGTTTTACAGATTTGTTATGTAATGTTCCGTAAACCCCGCCATGAAAATATTGGTTGGTGAATAAAGTAAGTCCAAAAATAGAGAACACAATTACTAAAAGCAGCGGTTTATGAGATCTCAGATTCAATTCTCCTGAGCCTAAAAATCGAAACCATTTTGTCTGGGTAAAACGTGATTTTTTGGATGTAAAATAACCGTCAAGTGAAAGGTAATTGCTTCCGGTTAAAAACAAAGTAAAGCCTGAGGCAAGGCCTAAAATTCCTATTTGCCATTCGTCAAGGCAAGTCGTTCCGATCCAGCCGGAAGCCAATAAAATCCCTAATGCCAATAAGAAAACGCCAATACTCATCAATCGTGTAAAAAGGCCTAACATTAGTGCCAAACCTACAATACCTTCGATAATTGTAAAAGCAACCATATTGATCCATAAAGCATCAGGATGGGTAACCAAATATTCTATAACGGGTTTTATGCCAAGAGCGTTAGGTAAAAAGTGATTGAATTTTTCTCCTATATATCCCGCTTCTTCGGGAATGAGTTTGTTTTCGAGTATAAGTCGCCTCCAAAAGGCCGAAAAGTAGGTCCAGCCCACTACTAAACGCAGAGCCAACGGAACGATAACGTTCACGTCAAAAGTTTTTTGATGTTGCATGATATTTTATAAAATTTAAAAAGTAAAAAATTGATTTAAGTGGTATACGAAACCACTCGCGGAGCAATCTTTAGATTTTTAAATACTATAAATATAGGAGGAAAGCTTGCCGAACTTTTATTGAATTCGAAAGCAGAGTTCACACATAATGTCTTAAAGTCTTTGTTTTCTTTGGTTTGAAAATTAAAGCATTTTAATTTATGTAATGAAGGTATTTGCGTTGCAGCAATTGTTTTTTTTGATGTGAGATTCTTGTTGAGAATATTTACCGTACAAGATCCCTGAATGGGCAATTGAGTCAGGCTTTTTTGAGAAAGTACTACAGATTCAATTCCGGCAAAATGCAAAACTGATTTTTTGATATGACAATTAGAGAAAGCGTAGATCAAACCCACCAGCAGCAAAAACTGCTTTAGATACTTTAGGATAGTGGTAGGTTTTTCTAATTTCATTTTATAAAAATAGTGCTTTAAAAATAACTTTTACTGGTTTTGCAAAACGTTAACAACTTCTGTTGGGTGAATATTGATGTATACTCGCATAAAATCATAATATTTTGTCTTATATTACTATTAAAAAGACTTATTTAGTCGATTTGTTTGTAGTTTAGTTTTATTGATTTTGAAAAATTGCTTTTAGTTCATCGAAAAAACGTATTTTTGACTTGTAAAATTCCCCATGAAAAAACAATATAATATACTACTTGCAGACGACCATAGCGTTGTGCGACATGGAGTTTCTTTGATATTAAAAGATGCTTTCCAGAGGATAAATATCACCCATTGTGATAGTTTTGATCAGGTGATTAGTAAATTACGCGAAAAGCAGGATTTGATTTTTCTGGATATCAATCTTCCTGGTGGAAACAGCACCAAAATGATTGAAAAAATAAGGCAAAATTATCCGAATTTGCTGATCCTGATGTTTTCTGCTTATGACGAAACACAATATGCCCTGCGTTATATTCACGCGGGAGCGAATGGCTATTTGAATAAAGACAGCAGCGATGTAGAGATTGTAAAAGCAGTACGGTCTATTATTGAAACAGGAAAGTATATTAGTGATGCTGTTAAGGAAAAAATCCTGGAAAATGCTTTATACAAAACTCCAATAAACCCACTTGAAAGTCTTTCTGACAGAGAAATTGAAGTTGCTGAACTTTTGGTTAGCGGAGAAGGAAATCTTGAAATTTCGAATAAATTAAATATTCAAATGACAACGGTGAGTACTTTTAAAAATAGAATTTTTGAAAAACTGGGTATTAATAATGTAGTTCGTTTAGTCGAAATTTTAAAGATCTACAAAAATTAGTTCGTTTTTGGGTTTGAAAATATAATTGTAATTTTTGTACCAAAAACAGCACTGCTTTCGATCTTCATTTTACCTTTCATGATCTCCAGAAGTTCTGTAATAATCTGAAGTCCCATTCCGGCTTTTTCATCTTTTTCAGTCCTAAATTGTATTTTTTTGTTATTATAAAGATGTACTAATTCTGCTGACATTCCGGCTCCTGAATCTTCTATTTCAAAATATACTTTGTTCTCTCTTATACCGGAACTCAATATAATTTTTCCCGAAGTAGTATTTTTTATGGCATTATCTAGCAGGTTATGAATGATAATGGAAAATAATAATCTGTTGTTATTTACAATATGGCTCACACTAATAAGATTGTAGATAATAATTTTTTTAGAGAATGCAATATTCGAGAAAATTGTAATTTTTTCTTCGACCAGAGTATGTAAACAATACGAACTCGATAGGTTATCTTGTCTGGAAACTTTAGTATACTCCAGAATATTCCCTACAAAATTATACAACTGCGATGAAGAAGTGTGTAGTGATTTTATGCCGTCACTAACCGCATCAGGATCATTTGGATTTTGATAAATATGTTTTGCAGTCATCGCCAAAAAGCGCAAAGGGCTTTTAATGTCGTGTGTAATGATACCAATAAGTTTTTTATGGTCTACGATTTGTTTGCTCAAATTTGCAGTAGTGTCTTTTAATGTACTAATGGTATTTCGGAGCTGAGAGGTTTGCTCTGCTATTTTTTTCTCCAAAAGGATATTCTTTACGCGAATATATTTTAATCTCATTTTTACCAGATAATACAATCCTGTAATTATTAAAAGAATCAACACTATGTGAAACCAAACGGTTTGATAAAAAGCCGGAGATATAATGATAATCAGTGTTTTGTGCTGATATTCTGAATTATGGCCGGTCATTTTTCTGGCACTTAAATAATAAGTTCCGGGAGGTAAGGTTGTAAACGAAATATTATTGTCTATTAATTGTTCCCATTTCTGATTTATAGGACCCTCGACTTTGGTTTCTATATTTAAATTATTAGAATTACCAAAATAGGGACTGTTTATAAAAAGCCTAAGGCGCTCAAAATCATGTTTTAAAAATAGTGTGTCATTAATAATAGGTGAATATTTATTATTCACTTCAGCTTGTTCGAAATAAATATTTCCTTTAGGCAGCAGTCTTTTTATTTTTTCAGAATCAAAAACAACGATCCCTTTCATAGAAGGAAATGTGACATGATTGTTCTCTAATAAAAGACCACACGGCTGGCAACCTCCATTAAATTCATTGGTACCAAAACCATCGGCTTTATCATAATAATGATAGTAAACACTTTTCGTTTTTTTGTTAGCATAATCCAGCAGGTCTTTTTTAGAAACCTGAAAAAGACCTTTGTTTGAAGTGATCCAGAAAAAACCATTGGGATCTTCTATAATACAATGGGACGAAAGCAGGTATTTGTTTTTGTCTACCGGAAAATGGGTTGTTTTTTTAGTAATCTGATTATAGAGATAAAAGCCTGTATCATAAGATGTAATCCAAATGTTATGCGAATTATCAATGTAAATACTTCTCACATACGTTTTTTGTATTCTGGGTATGTTTTCAATCTTTTTTTCTTTAAAATAAATTTTATGAAATCCTAAGTGAGATCCTGTCCAGATAACATTGTTTGCTGTCTGAACCATATAGGTTACATTAAAATGTATATTCATATAAAATTCAAAACGTAATCTATCTTCTGTACCTTCCAGCGTAAATATTTTTCCGTTTGGAGAGCCTCCAACACTCATACCAACGAGTATTTTTCCTTCTTTCATTTCAAAAATCTGCGTAACCCTGTCCTGAAAAGCCCATTTGTTATAGGTAATAAAGTTGCTTTTTTTGTGAAAACAGTAAACGATATTATTTTCCTTGGTCCAGATGTTTCCATTTCGATCCGTCATAAGGCTGTAATTATCATTATTAGATTTAAATAGAAAATTAGCTGGCAAACCATCAGTAGTAAAAACTTCGCCAGATGTGGCTAGAAATTTATTCGTTCCATAGGGTATTTGTGCATAATAAACGCCATCTGTTTTGTTGCCGGAAATGGTTTTAAAAAGCTTTTTCTTTACAACAAGCAATCCGTTTGTACTGCTTCCGATATAAAAAATATCATCTTCAGGATCATAATAAGCAGATACAATATTACTTTTTGAAAGATCATAATTTTCAAGTAGCAGCTTCAATCTAAATTTGCCTGATTTTTTTTCAAGCATATAAAAGTTTCCTACAACAATAAAAAAAGTTTGCTGCGAAACATTATTTACAATTATTGAAAAGTTGTTTCCGGTAAGACCATCTATTTTGATATGATGAATCTTTCCGTTTTCAAATTTTATAAACTTCTCTCCATCATAGTTATAAAGAATATTATTTATGATGAAGAATTTTTGGTTTTCATTGTAATCGTATCGTATCTGCCATAATACCTTGTTTTCGTTGTCGCAAAGATCAATATGTTTGCTTGAAATCGAATAATACTGATTGTCGGTTCTGTAAATTTTATTGTTATAAAAACGTCTGTTTTTGTATAAATTATTACTGATTTTAAATTGTTCAGGAACTTTGTTTTTTGGAATTATTGAAGCTTTATTGTTTTTTATCAGAATATATTCGGCAAGATCATTCAGCAAATAAATCTTGTCTTTTGAAGCATTTCCGCGAAAAACGGCCATTCGGTTAGTGGTCATTCCTGCCATATTTTCGATGTTGAAAATTTTAAACTGATTACCATCGTAGCGAACCAAACCGTTTTCTGTGGCCAGCCATACAAATCCGTTAATGTCTTTAATGATTGACTTGACACTATTTTGCGGAAGAATGTTATTATCTGCAGAATGCCAAACAAGCGTATAGTTCTTGTTTTCTACTTGAGAAAAAAGGGAATTGGCCGGAGATAATGCCAGGAAACAAACTATAAAAGGAATAAAATGTCTAATCGTTATGGTGGTATTTTTTTTAAGAATAAGGCTTTTAGAGTGCTCAAAATGCGACCTCCAATATTACGAAACATTACTGTTAAAAATGTAGCGCTTTTTTGTAGAATTAATTCTACATCAGGAGTATAGATTCTCTACACGTCTTTAAAATGAGAATAAAGAAATTCGCACTCAAATTACTATAATCATCAAGTGCTTGTTTATCAGTAGAAATACTAATGACAAGAGATCAATTATTACAGTAGTTACCAGAATAAGTACGATCACCTTTAAAAGAAAAAAGTAACCCCAAACACTTCATCTTTTAAAGGGCTTATTCTGGGTGTTTAAATCAGAATATAATTCAATTGTTAACTATGAAAAAAAAATTACTTAAAAAACTATTGTTTTTAGTTTTGTTTCTTTTTTTGGCATTTAAAGCAAATGCCCAGTATGCTACGAGTCATTACATAGCGCCCTCTCCATGGCAATATTGGAGTGATGCCAATGAGATCGTTCTTACTACTGAGTCGGCTACAGCAGTCACAGTGACTTTAAAGAAAAGTGACGGAACATTTCTTGCCACGCGCACGGTAACATCGGCAGCGCCAGATGTATATCGTTTCGTAGGACAGCCCTGGACTTTACAAAACAATCCTGTTAATACAATTGAGGATGACAGAGGTTTAATAGTAGAAAGTACAGGCGGAAAAGTGTCTGTAAACCTTAGAAATGTGGCTTCAGATCAGGCTAATGGCAGTGGAGGAGATACTAATGGGGGAACCATAAAGGGAAATGCTTCTCTGGTGAGTTTTGGTAATGAAGGAAGAGGAACTTCTTTTAGATTAGGATATTACAGAACTGATTTTTCAGGAATTCAGGGATTCAACGGTGCTGCAGGCAGACCCGTTTATGCTGTAATGGCAATTGATGATGCTACACAAGTAAAGCTAAATGGAACAAATCTTGTTTTATTAAATAAAGGCCAAAGTTACTTATTTCAACCTATAAACACAGGAGATTTATTAGAATCAGATAAACCGGTTGTAGCCAATACGGGGGCTTATACAGATGCTCCCGGAGGATGTGGTGATGGTGCAGTAGACCAAATGGCTCCGGTAAGTATTTTAGGAAATCGATACATAGTAGTAAGAGGTAGCGGTACAGCGGGAACAGGAACTAATTTGCCTGAACAGTCTACCATTATCGCAACAGAATCTGGTACTAATATTACAATAAAAAATTACGACGAAAACGGAAATATTATTGGGACAACTCCTATTACGCTTGCACTTGCAGGTGACCATAAATCTATTCATCATGGTGATGCAAATACTCGTTATTCGTCATCAATAATAGAATCAAATAAGCCTATTGCGGTTTATTCCGGAACGGCTCAATCTTGCGAAGTTGATATCGCTACAGTTCTTCCGGTAGGAGGATGTTCAGGATCAAAATGGACTTCCACAAGTCAGTTTAAAGGGTATATACAACAAGTGTTACCTTATTTTGGATTTGTATTAGTAGAGTCTGCAACAGCTCCTGTTTTTGTAAATGGGAATAATATTGAAACTACTACAGGTATTAATCGTTTTCAGTTGGGTACAACCGGAGTATATCTAATTCGTTTTGAAAACACGCATATAGGTAATCCTCCAAATATCACGATTACTTCTGCAGCGAGAATGAACGTAGGAGTTGTTCAGCAGGGAGGGGGATTCTCAATGTCGGGATTCTTTTCTTCTTTTAATGAAACACCGGATTTACCACAAGTTACAAAAGACAGCAATGGATGTGCTATTAATATTATAACAGCTGATCCGGGGCTAGAACCTTATCAATGGTATTTTGACGGAGCTCTTATACCAGGAGCAACGGGTCAGTCAATAGTTCCGTTAAAAACAGGAAACTATTCGATTACAGGAACACGTGATTGTGGGGTTACCGGAAAATCGGCAGCTATTTATGTAGCAGTTTGTGGCGATCGTGAAGTCGAAAAAACAGTAGCAAACGGACCAGCTACTAATCAGGTTATATTTACAGTAACAGCCAAAAATCATGGACCAAACGAAGACCGTAATGTTACCGTAACGGATGCTTTGCCGTCAGGTTACACTTTGGTTACTAAGACAGAAAGTACAGGAACCTATGATTCAGGTACCGGGATATGGAATATTGGAAATATGGCTGTTAACGCAACTGCCACTTTAACCATTACTGCGACTGTAATAAATGCAGGAGCGGTTACCAATACAGCAACCATAACTGGAGACAACCTTGATAATACTGTAACCAATGATAGCGATACCGCTACTCCTTTGGCAAAACTAGAATTGGTTAAAACAGCCAGAACAGGAGTTTTTAATTCAGCAGGAGACGTCATTACTTATGATTTGGTTGTAACCAATGCGGGTAAAGTACCTGTTAGAAATATTTTTATCACTGATGCTAATGCAGATTCAGGAAGTATTAGTCCGGCGAGTGTAGCCGTACTTCTTCCGGGAGCATCGGCAAGTTTTACTGCCACACATACTGTAACACAGGCCGATCTTATTGCAGAGAAAGTGGTAAATTCAGCTAAAGCAGATGGTGTTGACGGTAGTAATAATCCGGTTTCGGATACATCCGGAACAGATATCGATAATGATACACCAACAGAAACAGTAACAAAATCTGTAATTGTGGCAGGTAATGATACTGTGAACAATATTAACGGACGTATAGGTAAAAATGATGCAATCAACATCTTTGCAAATGATAATATAAACGGTACTGTCGTTGCTCCTGCAGATGTTACTGTTACAGTAAAAGCACCGGGCGTTCCGACAGGGTTAACTCTAAATGCTAACGGGAATGTTGATGTTGCGGCAGGAACAGCAGCAGGAACGTATACCTTTGATTATACAATTTGCGAAGTTGGAATTCCTCTAAATTGTGATGATGCAAAAGTTACAATAGTCGTAACGACAATCAATGCAGATAATGACACACCAGATCCAATCAACGGAAAAACAGGAGGAACTATCCCAACAGTTTTCGGAAATGATACTCTGGATGGTGCAGCATTTTTACCGGCCGATGTTACACTTACAACTTCGACAACACTTCCAACAGGATTAACTTTAAATTCAGACGGAACGATTACTGTTGCTGCCAATACAGCTCCTGGAACTCATGTTATTTCATATACAATTTGCCAAAAAGCGAATCCATTAATTTGTGATGACGCTACGACAACCGTAATTGTAACCACAATCAATGCGGATAATGACACGCCAGATCCTATCAACGGAACGACAGGAGGAACAATCCCAACAGTTTTCGGAAACGATACTTTGGATGGTGCAGCGTTTTTACCAACTGATGTTACACTTACAACTTCAACAACACTTCCAACAGGATTAACATTAAATCCAAACGGAACGATTACTGTTGCTGCCAATACAGCGCCGGGAACTCATGTTGTAAATTATACTATTTGTCAAAAAGCGAATCCATTAATTTGTGATGATGCTACGACAACTGTAATTGTAACCACAATCAATGCGGATAATGACACGCCAGATCCAATCAACGGAACAACGGGAGGAACTATCCCAACAGTTTTCGGAAATGATACTCTGGATGGTGCAGCGTTTTTACCAGCTGATGTTACACTAACCACTTCAACAACACTTCCAACAGGATTAACATTAAATTCAGACGGAACGATTACTGTTGCTGCCAATACAGCTCCTGGAACTCATGTTATTTCATACACAATTTGCCAAAAAGCGAATCCATTAATTTGTGATGACGCTACGACAACCGTAATTGTAACCACAATCAATGCGGATAATGACACGCCAGATCCTATCAACGGAACGACAGGAGGAACAATCCCAACAGTTTTCGGAAACGATACTTTGGATGGTGCAGCGTTTTTACCAACTGATGTTACATTAACCACTTCAACAACACTTCCAACAGGATTAACTTTAAATTCAGATGGAACGATTACTGTTGCTGCCAATACAGCGCCGGGAACTCATGTTGTAAATTATACTATTTGTCAAAAAGCGAATCCATTAATTTGTGATGATGCTACGACAACTGTAATTGTAACCACAATCAATGCGGATAATGACACGCCAGATCCAATCAACGGAACAACGGGAGGAACTATCCCAACTGTTTTCGGAAATGATACTCTGGATGGTGCAGCGTTTTTACCAGCTGATGTTACACTAACCACTTCAACAACACTTCCAACAGGATTAACATTAAATTCAAACGGAACGATTACCGTTGCTGCCAATACAGCGCCGGGAACTCATGTTATTTCATACACAATTTGTCAAAAAGCGAATCCGTTAATTTGTGATGACGCTACGACAACCGTAATTGTAACCACAATCAATGCAGATAATGACACGCCAGATCCAATCAACGGAACAACAGGCGGAACTATCCCAACAGTTTTCGGAAATGATACTTTGGATGGTGCAGCATTTTTACCAACTGATGTTACATTAACCACTTCGACAACACTTCCAACAGGATTAACTTTAAATTCATATGGAACGATTACTGTTGCTGCCAATACAGCTCCTGGAACTCATCTTATAAATTATACTATTTGCCAAAAAGCGAATCCATTAATTTGTGATGATGCTACGACAACTGTAATTGTAACCACAATCAATGCTGATAATGACACGCCAGATCCAATCAACGGAACAACGGGAGGAACTATCCCAACAGTTTTCGGAAATGACACTTTAGATGGTATTGCATTCGTACCAGCTGATGTAACGCTTACAACTTCCACAACACTTCCAACAGGATTAACTTTAAATACTGACGGAACGATAACCGTTGCTGCCAATACAGCTCCTGGAACTCATGTTATAAATTATACTATTTGTCAAAAAGCGAATCCTTTAATTTGTGATGATGCTAACACAACCGTAATTGTAACCACAATAAATGCTGATAATGACACGCCAGATCCAATCAACGGAACAACAGGCGGGACTATCCCAACAGTTTTCGGAAATGATACTTTAGATGGTGCGACGTTTTTACCAGCGGATGTTACGTTAACGACTTCAACAACACTTCCAACAGGATTAACGTTAAATTCAAACGGAACGACTACTGTTGCTGCCAATACAGCTCCTGGAACTCATGTTATAAATTATACTATTTGCCAAAAAGCGAATCCATTAATTTGTGATGATGCTAACACAACCGTAATTGTAACCACAATCAATGCCGATAATGATACGCCAGATCCTATCAACGGAAAAACAGGCGGGACTATCCCAACAGTTTTCGGAAATGATACATTGGATGGTGCAGCGTTTTTACCAGCTGATGTTACACTTACAACTTCAACAACACTTCCAACAGGATTAACATTAAATTCAGACGGAACGATTACCGTTGCTGCCAATACAGCGCCGGGAACTCATGTTATAAATTATACTATTTGCCAAAAAGCGAATCCGTTAATTTGTGATGATGCTACGACAACAGTTGTAATAACGACAATCAATGCTGATAATGACACACCAGATCCAATCAACGGAACAACAGGCGGGACTATCCCAACAGTTTTCGGAAATGATACTTTGGATGGTGCGACGTTTTTACCAGCTGATGTTACACTTACAACTTCAACAACACTTCCAACAGGATTAACATTAAATACTGACGGAACGATTACTGTTGCTGCCAATACAGCGCCGGGAACTCATGTTATAAATTATACTATTTGTCAAAAAGCGAATCCGTTAATTTGTGATGACGCTACGACAACCGTAATTGTAACCACAATCAATGCAGATAATGACACGCCAGATCCAATCAACGGAACAACAAGCGGAACTATCCCAACAGTTTTCGGAAATGATACTTTGGATGGTGCAGCATTTTTACCAACTGATGTTACACTAACCACTTCGACAACACTTCCAACAGGATTAACTTTAAATTCAGATGGAACGATTACTGTTGCTGCCAATACAGCTCCTGGAACTCATCTTATAAATTATACTATTTGCCAAAAAGCGAATCCATTAATTTGTGATGATGCTACGACAACTGTAATTGTAACCACAATCAATGCTGATAATGACACGCCAGATCCAATCAACGGAACAACGGGAGGAACTATACCAACAGTTTTCGGAAATGAAACTTTAGATGGTATTGCATTCGTACCAGCTGATGTAACGCTTACAACTTCCACAACACTTCCAACAGGATTAACTTTAAATACTGACGGAACGATAACCGTTGCTGCCAATACAGCTCCTGGAACTCATGTTATTTCATATACAATTTGCCAAAAAGCGAATCCTTTAATTTGTGATGATGCTAACACAACCGTAATTGTAACCACAATCAATGCTGATAATGACACGCCAGATCCAATCAACGGAACAACGGGAGGAACTATTCCAACAGTTTTCGGAAATGATACATTGGATGGAGTTGCTTTTTCACCAGCCGATGTTACACTTACAACTTCAACAACACTTCCAACAGGATTAACGTTGAATCAAGACGGAACTATTACTATTGCTGCTAATACAGCTCCGGGAACTCATGTTATAAATTATACTATTTGCCAAAAAGCGAATCCGTTAATTTGTGATGATGCTACAATAGAGGTTGTTGTTCAGGTACCATCTGTAGAAGTGATTAAAAAAGGAACTTTCAATGATGCCAATGGCGATGGTTTTGCTCAAAAAGGAGAAACGATTACCTATAATTTCTCAGTAGTAAACACGGGAACAATGCAATTAACTAATGTTGTAGTAACCGATCCAATGGTTACCGTAACAGGCGGACCAATTGCGGTGTTAAACGTTGGTGCAAAAGATGATACGACATTCAGCGCGACTTATACAATTACACAAGCAGATGTTGATGCAGGATCTATAAACAATCAGGCATTAGTAACAGCATCTCCAATTGTGGGAACTCCAATATCTAATTTATCAGATAGTAATGATCCTGCATTACCAGGAAAAAATGATCCAACAATAACGAAGTTGTCTCAAAATCCAGGTTTAAAATTATTGAAACAAGGAATATTCGAAGATGCCAATCATGACGGATCAGTAAGTGAAGGTGATCGTATTAATTATGTTTTCAGAGTAATCAATACAGGAAATGTTACGATCAAAGATATTGTAGTATCTGATCCTATGGTGACTGTTTCAGGCGGACCAATTTCGCTGGAACCACAGGCTTTTGATGCGACAACTTTTAAAGCAAGTTATGTACTTACACAATCTGATATCGATTTGGGTGCCGTTTATAATTTAGCATTGGTTACAGGAAATGATCCTAATGGAGTAAGTATTGATAATGATTCTGAAGATGTTGCACCATTAACTCCAAAAGATAAATTTTACGAACCAGCGTGTCCTACGTGTACCGTTACAACTTTGGAACAAAAATCAGGAATTGCCTTAATCAAAACAGCCGTATTTAATGATGAAAATAATAACGGAAATGCAGAAGCAGGCGAAACCATAACCTACCGTTTTGTAATTACCAATACAGGAAATGTAAGGTTGAGTAATATTACGATTACTGATCCGCTTCCTGGAATTGTAATGACAGGAGGACCAATATCATTAGCTCCGGGAGAAAGTGATAGTGCAACCTTCAAAGGAACATATGCTTTAAAACAAAGCGATATCAATAGCGGAAAAGTTTCTAATCAGGCTTTCGTAACGGGACAAAATCCTTTAGGTGTTATTGTAAATGATGCTTCTGACGACACTGATAATTCAGGAAATAATCCAACCGTTTTAGCAATTCAGGGATGTGTAATCAAAATCTTTAACGCGATGTCTCCAAACGGAGATGCTAAAAACGAACGCTTCTACATTCAAGGTTTAGAATGCTATCCGGATAATAGAGTTGAGATCTACAACCGTTGGGGTGTTTTAGTATTCGAGCGTGAAAACTATAATAACGAAGAACGTGCTTTTAGAGGAATATCTGAAGGACGTACCACAGTAAAACAATCAGACGGATTACCGGTTGGAACGTATTATTATATTCTGAAATACAAAGACAGCGACTCAAACGCACATCAGGAAGCAGGATATTTATACCTGAGTAAATAATAGTTAGAACAAATTAAAATGACTTAGCCGTAAAAAGCTAAGTCATTATTAAAAGAAAAATAAATGAGAAAATTAGTTTTAGTTTTTATGTTTTTTTCCGCTGTGGGATTTGCACAACAAGACGCACAATACACACAATACATGTACAATACCATTAATATAAACCCGGCTTATGCAGGCTCAAGAGGAGCAATGAGCATCTTTGGATTATATCGTACGCAATGGGTTGGACTTGATGGAGCACCGGAAACCAGTAGTTTTTCATTAAATACTCCTTTAAATAATAGTAATCTCGGACTTGGAGTTTCATTGGTAAACGATAAAATAGGACCAACAAATGAAAATACTTTTTCTGCCGATTTATCCTATACCATCCCGACATCTCAGACTTTTAAATTGTCTTTTGGAATCAAGGCGACTGCGAATCTTTTTAGTCTTGACGTAAATAAATTAAATCCTGAACATCAGGGTGATCCGCAATTTCAGGATCTAAATAGCAAATTCTCACCTAATATAGGAGCAGGAGTTTATTATCATTCAGATAAAGCCTATATCGGATTATCAGTTCCTAATTTTATCGAAACCAATAGATTCGATGATAATGATACAGCAATTTTCAAAGACAAAATAAACTACTATTTAATAGCGGGTTATGTATTCGATGTAGATCCTTATATCAAATTTAAACCTGCCGTACTGACAAAAATGGTAGAAGGATCACCGTTGCAGGTAGACCTTTCGGCAAACTTTATGTTCAATGATAAATTTGTAGCTGGATTAGCCTACAGGTGGAGCGCTGCATTAAGTGCAATGGTAGGATTTCAGGTAACCGACGGATTATTCATTGGATATTCTTACGACCGCGAAACCACGAGACTTAATAATTATAATTCAGGTTCGCACGAGATATTCCTGCGATTCGAATTCTTTAATAATTATAGCCGTATCACTTCACCAAGATTCTTCTAAATCCTTCAAAGATGAAAATTAAACATATAGTTTCTACTCTTTTTTTAGCACTTATAGCGCTAAAAGGAAACGCGCAAACAGCAAATCAGAATAAAGCCGATAAAGATTATACCCAGTACGCTTATATTGATGCAATTGGAACTTATGAAAAGGTTGCAGAAAAAGGATATAAAGACGAAACAATGTTTCAGCGACTTGGTAACGCTTATTATTTTAATGGCGAACTAATGAAGGCTGCCAAATGGTACGAAGCCCTTTTTGAAATGAATGCTGAGCAGGAACCTGAATATTATTACCGTTATTCACAAACGCTAAAAGCAAACGGAGATTACGCTAAAGCGGATAAAATTCTCGAAGCCTTCAATAAAAAAACAGCAACAGACAAAAGAGGTATTTTATTCGAAAATAATAAAAACTATCTGGAGCAAATAAAAGCCAATTCAGGAAGGTTCAAAATAGCCAATGCCGGAATAAACTCTAAACAAACCGATTACGGAAGTGCTTATTACAACAATAAGATTGTTTTTGCATCTGCCAGAGATACCGGGGGTGTAGTGAGAAAAACATTCAAATGGACGAATAAAGCGTTTACCAACTTATATTCGGCTGAATTAAAAACGGACGGAACACTGGGCGAACCGGAACGATTTGAAAAGAAAATCAATTCTAAATTCAACGAGTCGACGCCTGTTTTTACAAAAGACGGAAAAACAATGTACTTTACCCGAAACAACTATTTGAAAGGAAAACGAGGCAGAGACGATCAGAAAATTACATTGCTAAAATTGTACAGAGCAGAATTTGTTAATGATAAATGGACGAATATAACCGAATTGCCTTTCAACAGTGATCAATACAGCACAGCGCATCCAGCACTTAGCAATGATGAAAAAAAACTGTATTTCGCCTCTGATATGCCGGGAACTTTAGGACAATCTGATTTGTATAGCGTAACAATAAACGACGATAAAAGTTTTGGAAAACCAGAAAATCTTGGTCAGGCGATTAATACCGAAGGAAGAGAAACTTTCCCGTTTATAGCAGCAGACAATCAATTGTATTTTGCCAGCGACGGACGACCAGGATTAGGCGGACTTGACGTTTTTGTAACGACAATAAAAAGCGACAACAC
Organism: Flavobacterium bizetiae; assembly: GCF_902804475.1. Lineage (GTDB taxonomy): Bacteria > Bacteroidota > Bacteroidia > Flavobacteriales > Flavobacteriaceae > Flavobacterium > Flavobacterium bizetiae. The sequence continues at coordinate 962 of NZ_CADCSU010000102.1, read as the reverse complement.
TTTTACAGCGGTACAAAATGTAGGTGCGCCGGTAAACAGTAAACAGGACGATTTTGCTTTTATCATCAACAGCGAATCCAGTAAAGGATTTTTCTCTTCGAACAGAGAAGGCGGAATAGGAAACGATGATATTTACAAACTTACAGAAACAAGAAAACTACTTTGCGAGCAAAAACTAAAAGCAACAATTGTAGATTTAGAAACCAGCAAAGTATTGGAGAATGCCAAAGTAACTTTGCTTGACGAACAATTTAAAGTTATTGCCGAGGTCCTTTCTCAGGCAGATGGAACTTATACCTTTAATGTAGAATGCAATAAAAAATATTATGTAAGAGCCGCTAAAGAAGATTTTGAAACCAAAGAAGTTCCGGTAACTATAATAGGAGAGGAAGGCGAGACAAGTGTGGTAGTTGCATTAGAAAAACGAATTAAACCAATAGGAGTAGGAACTGATTTGGCCAAAACGCTAAACATACCTATTATTTATTTTGATTTGGATAAATCTTTCATTCGTAAAGATGCAGCGTTTGAGCTTGAAAAAATTCTGGCAGTAATGAAACAATATCCAAAGATGAAAATTGATGTTCGTTCTCATACCGATAGTAGACAAACTGCTGAATATAATATTGCTTTATCCAACAGAAGAGCCAAAGCAACCATACAATGGTTAACAAAAAATGGTATCGCTTCAAACAGATTAACCGGAAAAGGTTATGGAGAAAGCCAATTGCTCAATAAATGTTCTGATGGTGTATCTTGTACAGAAGCAGAACATCAGTTAAACAGAAGAAGCGAATTTATCATCGTTTCGATAGAATAGTAGTCAAATTAATAATGCACCATAAAAGCCCTTTCTATAATTGTGAGGGCACTGAAAAACACCTCTTATTTTGATTGGGATTGGTTTTTAGAGAATTAAAAAAACGCTTGTAACAGGATTTTTTAACCCGTTGCAAGCGTTT
>NZ_CADCSU010000101.1 GCF_902804475.1 Flavobacterium bizetiae | reverse complement strand
ACGAAGAGCAAAAAAGAAAGTGTCCAAAAATTGGTAGTTTTGATTTGACAACAAGACAGATATCATTTTTCGAAGAATTGAAAGAAGCCGAAGGCTATTCGGTAAACCAAATTATCGTTAAAGAAAATAGATTATATGCTAAAATTGACAATGATGAATTGATTGTTTTAGAGATCTAATGTATTAATTTGTAAAAATTATTTTAGCCCTACAAATTGATACCACTCTTTACTAAATTCCCCTTATTAATAAAAACCGCGAAAAAGTCTAAAAGACATTTTCGCGGTTTTTTTATTTATTGCAAACCACAGCTGCTTAAAAAATTGAGTTCAATGATTTATTTTAAATCCTCTCAAAAATAAATTGAAAGGATTTTATAATGTGCTAAAGAAATTGCCATTATAGTTATGCTATTATTATAATTGCATCTTTTTTGCATCTTCTATAAATTGGTTCAAACCAATGTCTGTTAGCGGATGTTTTAGCAATCCTTTTATTGCAGAAAGCGGTCCTGTCATTACATCTGATCCTACTTTTGCACAGTTTACAATATGCATCGTATGCCTGATTGAAGCTGAAAGTATTTGTGTCTGATAATCGTAATTATCATAGATTTCTCTGATTTCGGCGATTAAATGCATTCCGTCGGTGGAGATATCGTCCAGTCTTCCCAGAAAGGGCGACACATAAGTAGCACCGGCTTTTGCTGCTAACAATGCCTGACCTGCTGAGAATACCAAAGTAACATTGGTTCTGATTCCTTTAGACGAAAAATATTTACAGGCTTTTACTCCGTCTGCAATCATGGGTAACTTGACCACAATTTGCGGATGCAAAGCGGCAAGCTCCTCTCCTTCTTTGACCATTCCTTCAAAATCGATCGAAATAACTTCTGCTGAAACATCTCCGTCTACAATATTGCAAATGTTGAGGTAGTGTTTCAAAATATTCTCTTTTCCTGTAATGCCTTCTTTGGCCATCAAAGACGGATTGGTAGTAACGCCATCCAAAACTCCCAGAGATTGTGCTTCTCTAATATCTTCTAAATTAGCGGTATCAATAAAAAATTTCATAGTTTTTTGGTTTAAATAATGGTTTATTGTTGATATAATTTGTCATTTCTCATTCGTTAAAATGACGAAAATATTCTGATGAAAATGATTCTCCTAGCCCCGATAGAAGTGGAAATCCTTTTGTGGCGGTGTTCGCCACAAAAGATTGCAACGCATAGCGGGATTAGCTCCTAAAAAAAGCTCTAATCATTAGCAATCGAACTAAAAGATTGTGTTGTAATTAATTTTGACAAGTTTAAAACTTTGACAAAGTCTTTCAGTAAAATTCTTAAGCATTTTAGTGAGTGAAAATGTGCATTTTGATTTATTCTTCAAAAAACATTCAATAAAAAATAACACTTATAATTATTTATCAAACGGACTTTCTTTTTTCGTTTTCGAATTAAAAATAGTAACTAAACCTTTAACCTATTTCCTAAATTCAATCGCTAAAAACCAGTCATAATCGTAATACACATTCTCTTAATTCATCTTTAAAAAAAATAACATTCTATAACTATCACATAGGCTATTTGCTTTAGATGTTTGCCTCACCAAAAATTTTATTGAGCCGTAACAGGTTTTAAAAACCTATTACGGCTGACTTTTTTAAAACCTCAACAATTAAATATATTGATTGATAATATTTTCGAATAATTCCTGTTTTCCGCTTTGAAGTGTTAATTCTCCGTTTTGATTTGCGATATCGTATAAATCTTTAAGATTTAATTTTCCGTTGGCAAAATCTTTTCCTTTTCCTGAATCGAATGAACTGTATCTTTCTTTTCTTAATTTTTCGTACGGAGAAGAAGTAATAATCTTATCGGCAGTTAGTAATGCTCTTGCAAAAGTATCAGCACCGCCAATATGCGCCAGGAAAACATCTTCAAGATCTGTTGAATTTCTTCTGATTTTTGCATCAAAGTTTACTCCTCCGCCTTGTAATCCTCCTGCTTTCAGAAATACCAACATGGCTTCTGTTGTTTCCTGAATGTTGTTTGGAAACTGGTCTGTATCCCAGCCATTTTGGTAATCTCCTCTATTGGCATCAATGCTTCCTAACATTCCGGCTTTTGCAGCCACTTCAAGTTCATGCTGAAAAGTATGTTGCGCCAATGTTGCATGATTTACTTCGATATTGATTTTAAAATCTTTGTCTAAACCGTATTCTTTCAGGAATCCAATTGCTGTTGCAGAGTCAAAATCGTATTGGTGTTTTGATGGTTCCATTGGTTTTGGCTCGATGAAGAAAGTCCCTTTAAAACCTTGTGATCTTGCGTAATCTCTGGACATGGTTAGAAATTGTGCCATATGGTCTAATTCTCTTCCCATATCAGTATTCAATAACGACATATAGCCTTCACGTCCGCCCCAGAACACATAATTTTCTCCGTCCAGAGCAATGGTTGCGTCTAAAGCTAATTTTACCTGTCCTCCGGCTCTTGCCACAACATTAAAATCAGGATTTGTAGCTGCTCCGTTCATGAATCTTGGGTTTGAAAAACAGTTTGAAGTTCCCCAAAGCAACTTAATTCCAGATTCGGCTTTTTTCTCTTTTAAATATTCTGTAATAGTTACCAAACGTCTTTCAGATTCGGCAAAAGTTGGCCCTTCGGCAATTAAATCGTAATCGTGAAAACAGAAATAATCAAAACCCATTTTGCTAATGAATTCAAAAGCTGCATCGGCTTTATTTTTTGCTGCCTGAATTGGATCTGATGACTGATCCCAGGCGAAGTTTTGAGTTCCCGGACCAAACGGATCGCTTCCTTGCCCACAGAAGGTATGCCAATATGCAATGGCAAATCTAAAGTGTTCACGCATTGTTTTTCCTGCTACAACCTGATCCGGATTGTAATATTTGAATGCCAACGGATTATCTGATGCTGCTCCTTCAAATTTAATTTGACCAATACCTTTGTAGTATTCTTTATTGCCTAAAACTATCATTTCTTTTATTTTTTATGTGTTAATATAAATTCTAATTCTTGTTTCCATTTTTGATAAGCCTTATCATAAGGCTCTTTGTTTTTTAGTGGTAAAAACGTCATGACGTGATCGTTGGTCGTAATACTCGAACCAAATTTGCTGTAATCACCATCTTTTAAACCTACCGCTCTTGCTGCTCCCACTGCTCCGGTTGTATTATAAATTTCGATTTCATGACCAATAAGCGTTGCCACGGTATTTGAGAAAATTTCTGAGCGAAACAAATTATCGTTTCCTGCTCTAATCACATTTATAGTTGCATTATCATCTTTTAAGCATTCCATTCCGTATACAAACGAAAAGGCAATTCCTTCTAGCGAGGCTCTAAACAAATGGGCACTATTATGAATATTTAGATTCAGATTTAAAAAATGGGTTCCGATGTTTTTGTTATTGAACATACGTTCTGCACCATTCCCAAACGGAATCACGACTACTCCATCTGAACCAATGGTAATTTTGGATGCTTTTCTGTTCATCGATTCATAAGTTTCATCACCCATATTATTTCGCAACCAACGGTATTGAATTCCGGCGCCGTTGATGTTTAATAATTTTCCAATTCGTGGAGTTTCTAATTCATAATTTACGTGTACAAAATTGTTTACTCTTGTACTTTTTCCTGTAGACATTTCGCCAACTGCATAAAAAACACCTGATGTTCCGCCTGTTGCGGCAACTTCTCCCGGATTTAATACATTTAATGATAACGCATTATTGGGCTGATCTCCTGCTCTGTAAACTACAGGAATCCCAACAGGAAGTCCTGACTCTTTTGATGCTTTTTCGTTTAAAATGCCCTGATTGGTAAAATTCTCTACAATATCCGGCGTTAACGATCGATCGATTCCGTAATAATCCAGCAGCCAATTGGCCACTTTATTTTCTTTATAATCCCAAAGCATACCTTCTGAAAGGCCATTTTTTGTTGTGGTAATGGCTCCTGTCAGTTTATAGGCGATATAATCTCCAGGCAGCATATATTTATCAATTTTGCTATAAATTTCTGGCTCATTTTCTTTGACCCATTTAAGTTTCGAAGCGGTAAAATTTCCGGGAGAATTCAGCAAATGTTCCATGCATTTTTCCTGTCCAATTTCAGCAAAAGCGATATTACCAATTTCAACCGCACGGCTGTCACACCAGATAATTGCGTTACGCAATGGGTTGCGTGTTTTATCCACAATAACGAGTCCGTGCATTTGATAGGATATACCTATTCCCTTAATTTTAGAAGCTTCAATATTAGCTTCACGAATTGCTCTTTTGGTGGCTACACATATATGCTGCCACCAAATTTCAGGATCCTGCTCTGCCCAATCGGGGTGCAATGACACAATTTCCATTTCGTTTTGGGGTTCATGCAAAACGATTATTTTTTTTCCTGTTTCGGCTTCTACCAAAGCAACTTTGACTGAAGAACTTCCGATATCATATCCTATATAATACATAACTTATAATGATTCTCTTATTATTAAACTCGTGGGTACATAACACTGAACAACCTCATCGTGCGTGATAAAAGCTGCCGCTTTTGTTCCTAATTCTTTGAAATCAGTCGAGACGACCGAAATCCCTTTGTATATAAATTTCTTCATTGGCGTTTCATTATAAGACAAAAAACCAACATCAGTTCCGGGCTCTAAATTCTTCTCTTTGCATTGTTCTAAAAAGTGACCCAAAATGCGATCACTCACACTGATATAGGCAATTCCTTTTTCGATACTAAACTTTTTTGCATCTGTAACAACTTCATATTCAAACTGAAAATCAGCACAGAACTTTTTAAAAAACTCCAGTGTTTCCTTTGGATGATTGGTATAATCCGGAAAAACAAACTGAATACTTTTATACTTTTTAAACAAGTTAACTCCCTCTTTTAAGGCATTATAAAATGCTTTCCCAAAATCCTGAAAAATATAATTCTGTTCCTTTTTAGCATGAATATTCCAGTCTATCAGCAACAATTTATCATTTGCAATGGCAGCCAAAGTGGGCGAAACTTCTTTATGGTCAAAATTCATCACCACATATTTATAATACTTCCCTATGCTATTATTGATGATCGTTTTAAAAACATCAATATTATAATGATGAAACTGCACATCTGTAATCACATTATCCGCCAGATTGTTCACAAACGAATGGTATAAAACCTCCTTATACGCCTTAAAAGTATCTAATACCAAAAGCACTTTTCTGGTTTCGCCTGAAACATAATATCCTTTATTAGGTACAGAATCAATACTTTTTTGTTCTTTTAAAATAGAATAAGCCTTAAAAACCGTATCTCTTGATAACTGATTTGTTTTGCAGATACTATTTACTGACGGAAGCAAATCTCCCTTTTGCAAAATATTTTCTGCAATCGCATTATTTATTCCGTTTACCAATTGCTGGTATTTCGGAATGTCACTTTCGTGGTTTATTTTAAAAACAAATTTCTCTATATTTTCGCTTATCATACTGTTCTGTTCTGGTATGCTAATATAAGCATTCGTCTTTACTAAAAAAACATCCCTGAGGCAAAAAATGTTAACTTTTTTATTTGATTTTTAAAGCATTACGAATTTAAAACCTCTTAAAAATGATTCTTTTTAAAAATTAAAATTAAGTTCCCTATGCGCTAACATTTCGTGCTGTTGTAAATTGACGCTGTAAAATTTGGCAGCTCTGTGCGAAACGGCTTCTTCTTTTTCGTTTAAATCCTTTATTAAATCCATTTGCAATATCTTTCTCCTAAAATTCGATTTGTTGATTTCGATTCCCAGGATTTCTTCATAAAGATGCATGACTTGCAGCAAAGTAAATTTGTCCGGCAGCAAGTTGAATCCAATGGCGCTTTGGCAAATATTCTTTCGTAATTCTTTTAAACTAAAATCTAAAATTACTTTGTGTTTATCGTTTAAACCTGAAACTTCGTTAATGTTAACCCACGCTACATTTGGGTTAAATATTTCATCTTCTATCTCTTCAATATCTCTTTTTACCATGGCATAATATCCTATCGAAATATCTTCCTGAGCGGAGGATGGAGACGGATATCCAAAAGCTTTTAATTGTTCGAGAAAGAAATTATCAACTCCAATGTACTTTTTTAAAATCTTCTGAGCCGTTCCTGAAATAGTTTCACCTTCTTTTATGTAATCATTAGCCAATTCAAAATTTATATTTCCCTGATTGTCTTTTTGTTTCACTAACAAAACTTTCAGACTTTCTTCGTCAAAATTAAATATCACACAATCAATTTCTATTTTGTTTGCAGTAGATTGACTGATGTTATTTTTTCCGCTTTCATCTCCTCTTTCCATCGAAAATAAAATTTAAACTATTACTACCATTTTCAAAAACAGAAATTTAATCTATTGATCTTCTTATCCCGTACGGATCGATTGTTACGATAGAACCATCTTCGGTATAATCAATTTTGGTTACTTTCATACTTCTTAAATGCGTTACGCCTTTTGACAAACTCGAATCGTGGTAAAACAAATACCATTCGTTGCCAACTTTACAAATAGAATGATGCGAAGTCCAGCCTACAACCGGATTCAGAATTCGTCCCTGATAAGTAAAAGGACCATACGGACTATCCCCGATCGCGTAACAAATAAAATGTGTATCTCCTGTAGAATACGAGAAATAATATTTATCGTTGTATTTGTGTACCCACGAAGCTTCGAAAAAACGGCGATCGTTATCGTTTGCTAACAAAAGCGCTCCGTTTTGATCCAAAATTTTAATTTCTTTTGGTTCTTCGGCAAATTCGAGCATATCATCTCTCAATAAGGCAACAATTGGCCCTAAAGCGGCTTCATTACCCGTTGGTTCTTCGTGATCCTGATCGTATTTATTGTTGCGGTATTTTTGAAGCTGTCCTCCCCAGATTCCGCCAAAATAAATATAATGTTCACCATCTTCATCTTCAAAAACGGCCGGATCAATACTGTAACTTCCTTTGATAGCATCTGCTTCCGGCATAAAAGGTCCTACCGGAGAATCGCTTACAGCAACGCCAATCTGAAAAATTCCGTTGGCACGTTTAGCCGGGAAATACAAATAATATTTTCCGCCTTTGCTGGCTGCATCCGGCGCCCACATTTGTTTTTCGGCCCAGGCCACTTCATCTACATGTAATGCAACACCATTGTCGATAGCTTCTGACTGAATATCTTCCATCGAAAAAACATGGTAATCTTCCATACCAAAATGATCGCCATTATCATTAAATGGAATCCCGGCATCGATGTCATGTGAAGGATAAATATAAATTTTCCCGTTAAATACATGTGCTGACGGATCAGCCGTGTACATATGCGAAACTAAAGGCTTCGAAATGGCCAATTTATTAATTTGTTCAAAATTAATTTGTTCAATACTATCTTCAGGCATAGTCGTTTTTTAAGTTTTATTTTAAATAATTAAGCTCTTCTTTGTTTTAAATCGGCTTCGATCTGAACTTCCATTTTTTTATTGATTTTATAGAAAAACAATAAGGCAACTCCAACCAAAAATGGAATAGCAGGAAAAATACTTACCAATAATTTTATTCCGTTTATCGCTGTATGGGTTTGTGTTAATGAATTAGGCACATAATGAAAGTATCCTAAAAATAAGGTTGTTAAAGATCCTCCGATACTTAATCCCGCTTTTAAACCTACCATCATGGCCGAAAAGATAATGGCTGTGGCGCGACGATTATTGAGCCATTCTGAATAATCTGCAACATCGGCAATCATGGCCCAAAGAAGCGGAATTGTGATGCCATAAAAGAATCCGTGAAAGATTTGAGAGAAAAAGATCAACCCAATAGATGTAGGCGGAAAGAAATAAAATGCCATGATAAATAAGGTCGAAATGAATAAAAACAATCCGAAAATATTTCGTTTTCCGTATTTGTCTGCAAGGCTTTTAGACAATGTAATTCCTACGATCATAAAGATAATTCCGCCGGCATTGAATAATCCAAATCCTGCAGAGATGGGATCATTCCCAAAATGGTTTAGTCCTATCTTTGATAATACATCTAAAATTGGCTGAATAAAAATGGCCAATTGTTCTTTGTTGACATAATTCTCAAAATAATAAACATAAGCACCACCTTTCATGGCAAGCGTTATAAAAACCAATGTTGTTAGTGTCAACATGATTACCCACGGCTTATTTTTTATTAAATCTCCTAAGTCTTCTTTGATACTTGATTTTTGTTCCGGTTTAGGAATAATACGTTCTTTTGTAGTGAGAAAAGTAATGAGCAACATTATGGTACCAATAATTGCCAAAGCGGTCATTACTTTCTCGATACCAATTGCTTTATCGCCATTTCCGGCACTTTTGATGATCCCAAGCATAAAAACCTGAACAAAAAACTGCGCAAACATTACCGCTACAAAACGGTACGATGACAAACTGTTTCTTTCGCTCATATCGCCTGTAATTACTCCGCTTAAAGCCGAATAAGGCAAATTATTACTGGCGTAAAAAAGCAATAATAATGTATAAGTAACAACGGCATAAATTACTTTTCCGTGATAAGAAAAATTAGGTGTCGAAAAAGCCAGTAAAGCAATGACTCCTAATGGTATTGCGGTAATTAAAATCCAAGGTCTGAATTTTCCCCATTTTGTGTTAGTTCTGTCTGCCAAAACCCCAATAATCGGATTAAATATAAAGGCTGCAATTAACCCTACAACTAACATAATAATCGAAGAATCTGTAGGCGATAATCCGTAGATATCCGTATAAAAATAAGCCAGATACGTCATTAGGGTCTGAAACACTAAATTGGCTGCCAAGTCGCCTAAACTGTATCCGATTTTTTCCTTAATGGATAATTTTTGAGAAATGTAATTCATTATTGGTTTGTGGTTATTTTAGTTAGTTTAAAATCAAAATTGTTTTTTTTGACTTTATAATAATAAGAATTTATTTTATCATTTTTTGATTCAATTTATCTCTCTAATGCTTTAAAAATAAGTGTTATCAGATTTAAGCAATCGGTTGTGTAAATTTAGCTAAAAAAACATATTATGCAAATTTAGTTTGCTTTATTTCATTAATATTTTTAAAAACAACCGATTGTAAAATATTCTGCAAAAAGGACTCCTTTTTCACTTCAAAAATTATTGTTTTACCTCTTTTAATTCCATTACGCTGTCGTACGCTTTTTTAGGCTGTAGCTTTGCATCGAACAATAATGGATAATTTGTTCTGCCTTTTATCGGCCAGTCATTCAACCATGATTGTCCGTCGTGAACACCCCAAAAAGTTACTCTGCTAATTTTGTCTTTATGTTTTAAAAACAACTTAAAAATATCAGCATAACGCTGCGCTAATTTTGTCTGAATGGAATCAGGAAGTGTTTTCGGATAAGGATTCATTTTTGGATTTCCTTCAAAATTCTGATTCACATCAGCACCTTTTAAATCCCACGGATTGGGCAAAACGGTAATATCCAATTCCGTAAAAGCCACTTTAACGCCAAGTGCCGAGTAAGCCAGAATACTTTTCTCAATTTCTTCTAATGACGGACTATTCAATTTCCAGTGTCCCTGACTTCCCACTCCGTCAATTTTACCGCCGGCCGCTTTGATCTTTTTTACCAGTCTAATTACGCCTTCTCTTTTTGCAGGTTCTTCAAGATTATAATCGTTATAATACAAATCGACTTTTGGGTCTGCCGCTGCTGCCAATTTAAATGCATCTATTAAATAATTTTCGCCAGCCGTATTCAGAAAAACTGATGGTCTCAAGGTTCCGTCTTCGTTTAAAGCTTCATTGACAACATCCCACGAATTGATTCTTCCTTTGTATTTAGAAACAATGGTTGTGATGTGATCTTTCATAAAAGCTTTCATCTCAGTACTGTCTTTAATTTTTTCCATCCATGGTGCAAGCTGACTGTGCCAAATCAAGGTATGTCCGTGAATAAACATTTTATTTTTTTCTCCAAACGCTACAAATTTATCGGTTAAAGTAAAATCGTATTTGTCTTTTTCCGGATGTATAAACATCGATTTCATAATGTTTTCGGCTGTAATTGCATTGAATTGTGTACAAATCAGCGAATCTTCTTTAGCATCTTTTTCTTCAATTTGACTGGCGCTTAAAGCTGTTCCAATATAAAAATCATCTTTGTAACTGTTTTTTAAAGAAACGGATACTTCATTCTTTTTTACATCACAACTGCCTAAAATCATCAGCGTAATCAAGGGCAAACAATGGTTAATAAATTTCATATATTTTGGTTTAATAGTTAATAGTTATTTTTTTTGAAAGCTTTCCGGCGAACCTAAATAGTTTTCTAATAATTGCCCCGTTTCGGTTTCAATTACAATTTTCTGAAGCACTAAAGCAGGATCTACTCCGTAAATTTTCAATACATGATGTCCGGCATTCTCAATTGTATGCGAAGAAGTTATTATTTTAATATTATCAGCAACGAACTTATTCCATTTTCTCTCAGAATCATCTGCATTCAGGTTCATGATTTGAGGTTTTTCAGCATCAAAAGAAACACCATATTTTAATCCGTCACCCATTCTAAAATTAATTGTGGGCAAAAAATAGGCATTAACTTTTACCTTTCCTTTACTAAAAAAATGAACTTCATATTCTAATCTTGGTGATTGTTCTGAAATTGTAATTGAAGAAAAATCAGAAGGTTTTAAAGTAACTCCGGATGCTGTTTTCCCGATATTCGGAATCGTCGTCCATTGCACTTTATTTTCATGAATTGATTTTGAATAATTTTGGGCATCAATGCTTATAATTCCATTACTTTCAACAAATCCCTTAACGTCATTCAATTCTACGTTCTTACCATTCAAAATAATATCAAACTTTTGCTTGTTTGCCGTAACTACAATTTTACTTTTAAAATTTCCTTTTGGCGCTTTTTGCCAATCGATATTGATTACAATTCTTTCTTCTTCCGTAATTGTTCCGTTTACTTTGGAAAATTTAATCCATTCATTTTTAGAATCGATTTTAAAATCAAAAGGTTTCAGTCCGCGATTAAACAAATCGATATAAGTTGTGGTGTTACCAAAAGAATTTAAAGTCGGCAAAACGATTTCCTGTTTGTTATTTGTCCAATAATTTTCAGAACCTTCAATTGCAATACCCGCCTCAGATTTATTGGGCAACTCAATAACTTTTGTTTGCGGAATAACATTTGTTTTAGGCTCCTGCCATGAAGTATAACCAATGTGTGTTTGCGCCATCATATGATTCCATTTGCCATTGGCCAATTGGGTATGATAATAATGGGTCAGCAAACTGTCTTTCTCAAAAAATGATTTTACTTGTTTCGCATATTCATTTGTCGAAGCTCTTCCCTGATTCACATATAACTGATTTTTTGCCGTCGCTACATACAATTCATTCAAATTAGAACTTGCCAAAACGGGAAATAAAACCAACTGATAAAAAGCATCTTTATATTCCGGCTGCAGTTGATTATTAATTTGATTAGCTTTGTCAACCAGATTTTTATAATCCTGCAAAACATTTTCGGCTTCGTTATAATTTACAATGCTATACGTTTTATCGTTAAGCAATTCAGGCTTTCTTCGCGAATTGTATTTGGTGTACAATTTTAAAATTTGCGCAATATCCTCCGCGTTTTGATTTCCAAAGTTTTCCTTTGCCCAATCTGTATAATATTGCTCTAAATTATTTGCATTAAAAGCTTCCGGATTCCAGGCCATATCCAGAAAAAACTCAATCGGAAATTCCATTGGTTTAATATCACCCACATTTACAATCCATATTTTATCAACGCCATGCTGATAAGCGAGATCCATTTGTTCCCACGTACGTTCGATTTGGTTCGTATTAATCCATTTATAATTTCTTGGTCCTCCAACATAATCGTAATGGTAATAAATGCCATAACCGCCTTTTCTTGGCTTTGCATCAAGCTCAGGTAATTTCCTGATATTTCCCCAATTGTCATCGCACAATAAAAGCGTAATATCGTCCGGAACACGCATTCCTTTGTCGTAATAATCCTGAACCTCTTTGTAAAGCGCCCACATTTGCGGCGTTTCTTCAATAGGTTTTTTGGTTACTTCTGTAATAATATTTCGTTGTGTTTTTACGATATTTTCTAATAAATCAATCGCCGTTCCCTGCGTCATTGGCTCATCGCCATCACCACGCATTCCAAGAGTTACAATACTTTCCTTATTGCCCATTCTCTTCATTCCGTCTTTCCAGAACGAAATCAAATTCTCAGAATTAGTACTAAAATCCCATTTCCCTTTTCCTAAAGCCGACCATTCTGCATGCGCTCTTGTTAAAGGTTCGTGATGTGAAGTTCCCATTACAATTCCGTACTCGTCCGCCAAAACCGCATTCTGAGGATCATTAACATAAAACATTCTTCCCCACATTGATGGCCACAAATAATTGCCTTTCATTCTTAAAATCAGTTCAAAAACCTTATCGTAGAATTCAGCATTAAATCCTCCGTATTTTTCAAAAGCCCAACCTGATAATGCCGGAGCTTCGTCGTTGATAAAAATGCCACGGTATTTTACTTTTGGTTCCTCTTTAGTATGAATGCCCGGCAAAACATGCAATTCTGATTGTTTCTGAACCGGTACATCTGCCCAAAAATACCACGGAGAAACTCCTATTTGATTCGATAAATCATAGATTCCGTAAATAGTTCCGCGTTTATCAGATCCCGCAATTACCAATGCTTTTTTAACTCCTTTTACAGGATTATCTACAATTTGAGTAATGAATTTTTCCCATTTTCCTTTAAGTTGGTTAGCGTCGATTTTACCTTCTTTAACTAATTGGTCGATGATATCACTTTTGCCTAAAGTTCCAATAATAACGAGATAATCTGCTGCTTCTGAAATTGCATTAATTTGTTTTGGATGCAAATCTGAAACCTGAAAAATATCCTTTTTTAAATGTTCTGTAACGCGTAAAACTCCTGAAAAATCATTTTTACTTACTAAAACTGAAGCTGCTTTTCCGTTTGAAGCCAAAGGGAAATTTTCGGCGGAAGCCTGATTTACAACATATTTTTCCGGATTTATTGCATACGATTTTGCGCTTAATCCGATAAGGAAAAAGAATAAAATCGAATGGAACATTTTACATTTTAAACTCATAGAATCGTAGATTTTTTTTGTCTCTAAAGACGTTTTATTTGTTTCAACAGAAGTAGTTTTCGAATGTTAGAACAACTTCGTCCTGCTTTACAAATTCAGTTTATAGGCAATTCCCATTTCTAAACCTCGCAATTCAGCAAGACCTTTTAATCTTCCTACCAACGAATATCCGGGATATGTTTCTTTTGTTTCATCAACTGAATGCAGAAAACCATGATCGGGACGCATTGGCAAACTCACATTTGTTTTGTTCATTAACAGAAGTAGTTTCTCCACAATAACTTCCATTTTGGTATCCCCTTTCAAATGTTCCGATTCTCTAAAAATAGTTTCGCTTTCGCGGAAAGTATTTCGGAGATGCAAAAAATGAATTCGGTCTCCATAATCATCTATAATTCTCTCGAGATTATTATCCGGATTGGCGCCTAAAGAACCAGTACAATAACATAAACCATTTAAATTAAACGGAATAGCCTCAAAAATAGCTTTCAGATCTTCTTCGGTCGAAACTATTCGGGGTAACCCCAAAACCGAAAATGGCGGATCATCAGGATGAATGGCTAATTTTGCTCCATATTCTGAAGCCGTTGGAGCTATTTCTGATAAAAAATGAATAAGATTTTCTCTAAGTTTATTATTATCAATATCAGCGTAATGATCAAGTAATGAAAGGATTTGTTCTGCCGTAAAATTGATTTTACTTCCCGGCAATCCTAACAATACGTTTTTAAAAAGTAACGCTTTTTCATCTTCTGAAAGCTGGCTGCCAAATTTCAGTGCATTTTCTTTCTCTGTTTGGGTATAATCGCTTTCGGCATTGGGTCTTTTTAAAAGAAAAACATCAAAATAAGTAAAAGCATCCTGATTGTATAACAAGGCTTTACTACAGTCCTGATTGATAAAATTATGATCTGTTCGAACCCAGTCTAAAATAGGCATGAAATTATAGGTAATGATTTTAATACCACAATTTGACAAATTCTTGATACTGATTTTATAGTTTTCAATGTATTGAACGTAATTTCCGCTCGCTCTTTTTATCTCTTCATGAACCGGCAAACTCTCTACGACCGTCCATTCTAAACCTGCCTCTCTAATGAGCTGTTGTCTTTCTTTAATATCAGCCACTTCCCAAACATCGCCCACCGGAATTTGATGCAAAGCAGTTACAATTCCGGTTGCTCCTGCTTGTTTAATATCCATCAGACTCACATTGTCGTTTGGTCCAAACCAACGCATCGTTTGTTGCATTTTGATCATAATAATTGTAATTTAAAATCCGATACTATTCCCGCCATCAACAGGCAAAATAGTTCCTGTGGTAAATTTAGATTCGTTTGATGCAAAGTAAAATACGGCATCAGCAATATCTGAGGGCTCTCCCAAAATTCCCATTGGAGTTCTGCCCAATACTTTATTTTTTCTCTCCGGATCACTGTCCAGGGCTTTTGCTGACATTTTGGTTTTGATAAAACCCGGAGCTACACAATTGACACGAATACCAAACGGAGCCAACTCTACCGCCATCGCTCTTGTCATAGATTCAATTGCACCTTTGCTGGCCGAATAGGCAATTACTTTAGGAATTCCGTATTGTGATGCCATCGAACTAATGTTCACGATATTTCCGCCGTTATTTTCTTTCATGTTTTTTACAACAGCTTTACTCACCGCAAAAACACTCAAAAGATTGGTATGAATTATCGATAGAAAATCTTCATCAGTTACCTCTAGAAATTCTTTTTTTAGATTGATTCCCGCATTGTTTACCAAAATATCGATCGAATTATTTTGGGTAATGTTTTCAATCATGGCCGGAATTCCTGCAATATCATTCAAATCAAATAAAACCGGAATTGCATTTACTCCAATTTCTCTACAAGCCTCCTCTGTTTTTTCTTTTGATCTTCCGATGATAAAGGTTTTAATGCCGTTATCACATAATTTCTTTGCTGTTGCAAAACCTAAACCTGAATTTCCTCCGGTTACAATTGCCGTTTTTGTACTCATGCTTTATTATTTTGTATGATTAATTTCCTGGTGCAAAGGGAAATTTTAATGATTTAAAATACTCTAATGTTTGTGTTGGTTTTTCTACTCCTGCTGGCAATTCTTTACCCGAATATTGCTGAAAATACAACAAACACGCATCCCGCCACCATTTTGCTTCTTTATATTGAATTCCCAATAGCATCTGAACTTCTTTAAAACGTTCTTCATCCACATATTTCTCAGCATTATTCCAGGTATTTTGCATTTCATGAACCTCATTTACACCTTCCTGATATTTTAAAGCCATTCCGTTCCAAAGCGTTTGTCCGTTTTTCAATTTATAATCCCACGAAACATGATGAAACCACAGTAAATCTTGCTCGGGACAAGTTTCACTATTATCAAAAATCTTTTCGACTTGTGATGCATATTGGGCAGTAGCATTGGTTCCTGTTTTAGAACGGTCGAAACCAATTCCGTTTTTATCCGCTTTATGATAATAAGTCGGATTCCATTCCGGTCTGGATAAATTACTTACCCACGGTCCCGGGCCATAATGATGTCCGGTATCCATAATATGATGCAAACCAAGCGGTGTCATATAATCAACGACAGTTTCTCGCGATTGCAACATCATTTTTTTTACGGGCTTAATAAAATTTTCATTGTTCGAAAAAGTCGATCGCAACCATTCATCAGCAATAACTCCGGCATCCAAATACGGATCCCACGCCAATCTTCCAAAGCCGTACCAATTGGCCTGTGCAAAAGGATGTCCTGTCCAGTTAAGATCATTTCCTATATTGGCAACGCCCGCAATTCCGCTAAGTTTGTTTTTATACAAAGATCCATCTACGACTTTTGCTACCGTCGAACCTTTTCCTGCCTGATAAGTATCTGCTTCTAAAACTTCCTGAAATAATTTTGGCAAATAAACCAAATGCGTACTAAAACCTAAATATTCCTGAGTAATCTGAAACTCCATCATTATTGGCGTTTTTTTCATGGCACCAAAAAGCGGATGAAAAGGTTCTCTGGGCTGAAAATCGATTGCCCCATTTTTTACCTGAACAATTACATTGTCTTTAAATTTCCCATCGTACGGCTGAAATTCAGCGTAAGCCTGTTTGGCGCGATCATTTGCATCATGTTCTGAATATACAAAAGCCCGCCACATAATTACACCTCCAAAAGGCGCTACGGCATCGGCCAGCATATTCGCTCCATCAACATGATCTCTGCCATAATTTTGTGGTCCCGGTTGTCCTTCTGAATTTGCTTTTACCAGAAATCCTCCAAAATCAGGAATTCTTTTATAGATTTCTTTTGCTTTATCTTTCCACCAGTTCGCTACAGCAATATCTTTTGGATCAGCTGTTTTTAATCCTCCAATTTCTATTGGTGCCGAAAAACGAGCCGTTAAATATACTTTTATGCCATACAGTCTGAATACGTTCGCCAAAGCCTCCACTTTCTCTAAATATTGAGGCGTTAATATCAAAGCGTTTGCATTGACATTCGTTAAAACCGTTCCGTTAATGCCTATTGAAGCATTGACTCTTGCATAATCAATATAACGCTGATCAATAAAATCAGGTAATTTTTGCCAGTTCCATAAAGAAAAACCGGCATAACCACGCTCTACGGTTCGGTCTAAATTATCCCAATGATTTAAAATCCTGATATTCGTTTTTGGAGAATCAGCAATGCTTAAATTTTTGATTGATTTATTAGTTTGAAGTAATCGCAGAAAATGATAAACACCGTACAAAACTGCGATGTCATTTTTTCCTGTAATAACAATCTGTTTTTTATTTTTTAATGAGATAAATTTAATAATAAAACCTTCTTCGTTGATTGCATTAAAATCATCCTGAATCGTTTTTAAAAGTTCTGAATTTAAATTGGATTTAGCACCTACAATGACATTATTGCTTCCTTCAAACTTTGATTTTACCGCAATTTTATTGCCCAACATATTGTTCAGACCAAGTTCTAATTCTTTCAATGCAATTTTTGAGGTTTCAGAACTTCCCAAAGAAACAATTCCTTTTATCTCAGCATTGTATTCCTGAGCCATTTGAGAGTTTGAAATTTGATCATATTGAAGCCATAATTTATAATCCTTTTGAGCAAAAGCTGAAAAGGAAATTAAAAGAAAACAGAAAACAATTTTTAATGAAGTCATTTACTTTTTATTTTTAAAATTCTCATTAGAAAGAATCAATGTTTTATACCATAATAAAAGTATTTGATAAAATTTTAATCTAAAAAATACATTATTACAAATAAAACAATTATTGCAATCGGTTGCGTAAAAATATAGGATTGTTATTTAAGAAAAAAATTTTAGCTCTCTTTTTTTCTTAAAAATTAATTTTCTAACAAATAAAAGCAGGATAATTAAAAAAACTATCCTGCTTTAACGGGGTCGAATTCAGAATTCAGATGATGAAATTCTAAACCTTTCTATTGCAATTTTATCGCTTATAATAAGCCACAATACTGGCTTTCGCCAATGTTTGATTCCAAAGATTAAAACCTACAACAGCAGGATTTGTATTGGCATCGGTACCTAATTTATCTGTTTTAAGAGCATAAACTGTTATGATATATTGATGAAATCCATGTCCTACAGGTGGGCAAGGCCCTCCAAAACCTTTAATTCCGTAATCTGTAATACTTTGAATGGCTCCTTTTGGTATTAAATTGTTTTTAGTTCCCGCATTGGTCACTAATTCAGTAACATTTGCCGGGATATCAAAAACAATCCAATGCCAGAATCCGCTTCCGGTTGGCGCATCAGGATCGTACATGGTTATGGCAAAACTTTTGGTTCCTTCGGGCGCGTTTTTCCAGGATAATTCAGGAGATTGATTTTCGCCCGAACAGCCAAATCCGTTAAATTCCTGAATTTTAGAAGCCTCACCTCCAAGATCTTTGCTCGTTAATGTAAATGTCTTTTGTGCAAAGATTGCACTACTGAATAATAAGGATAGTACTAAAATTAAATTTACCTTTTTCATTGTATTTGTTTTAAAATTTTAAACAAATTTAAATGCGGTAAGGCAAAAGAAACTTTAGAGAAAGGATCAAAAAGTATTGCTAAAAGCTCAATTTTTCTGGTGATGTTTTGGCGTTACGCCATACTTTGATTTATACGCCTGAGTAAAACTCGACAAATTTTCGTAACCAACTTCAAAATAAACTTCAGACGGATTTTTTTGTTTTTGCTGCAACAGGAAATGAGCAAATTCCAATCTTTTATTTTGAAACCATTTTATAGGAGATTCTGAATAATGTTTCTCAAATTCTCTTTTAAATGTAGACACACTCATATTGCACAAAAAAGCCAACTCTTTTAAGGTTAATTTATTAAGATGGCTATTTTCGATGACCTGAATAAACTTTTGTGTAGTATTATCAGCATTTACAGATAAAGAATAAAGAAAATCAGTTCCGTGCTTTTCGAGCAGATAAAGCATTATTTCTTCTAGTTTAACTTCCAATATTTTATTCTGAAGATTTTTTGAAAGTTTCGAAAGATCCACCAAACTGTCCACAAAACGCTTTAGAAATTCATCGTACTCAAAAGCAAAAACAGATTGATATCCTTTTGATTCGATTTTTTCCAATTCGATTTTCCGAATGAATTTTGATAGCATTTCATTAGAAAAAAACAAAAGCACGCTTCGATAATTCGATACTTCAGATAATTTTTCGGTCATCAGACAATTTCCGGATTTCATAACCAGAAATTGAGAATCATCGATTGATAAAGCCGAATTATCAAAAACAACCTCTTTAGTTCCTTCAATAAGAAAACTAAATGTGTTTTGATTTAAAATGATTTGTTGTTTAGAAACTCCTTTTGAACTGCTGTAATCAAAAACCTGAACAGCGAGTGAGTTTTCTAAATTCAATTCATCAGGAATTGTAATCGTATGCATATTATTGTTTCAATAACGTCTCTAAAGATTTCTTTTTATCCGAAGATTCTCTGGCAAGTACCTCTGTATTTAAAAAAGTAATTTCTTTGGCATCATCACTTTTTTGTGATTTCAAATTTTTGATAATAATTTCAGCGGCCGCTTTTCCCATTTTTTCGGCAGGATGGGTAATTGTCGAAATATTAGGATCGATAATCTGAGAAATCGGATCGTTGTTAAAACCAATAATAGCGATTTCATCCGGAACTTTTATCCCACGTTTTTTAGCGGTCTGAACCGCACTCACGGCAATAATATCTCCCGGAGCAAAAAGTCCATCTGGAATTGGATCCAGGTCAAACAACTGATTGCTGGCCTTTACTCCTTCTTCATAAGTAACTGATTTCAAATTAATAATCAATTCCTCATCAATTGGTAAATTATGATCTTTTAAGGCTTCTATATAACCTCTTTTTCTTTCGTTATATAAATTTCCAAATTCTGATCCCGCAGTTAAATGTGCAATACGAATACAACCTTGTTCGATAAGATGTTTTGTCGCCTTGTAACCCGCAGTATAATTATCAATCACAACTCTAAAAGTATTGTAATCCTTAGGAACCCTGTCGACAAATACGAGCGGAATATTATTATTAGAAAATTGCTGAAAATGCGCAGTATCTCTGGTTTCCATCGCCAGTGAACAGATAACACCACTTACACGATTACTATATAATGATTTAGCCATATTAACTTCTTCATAATAAGAATCATGCGATTGCATAATAATGACCGTATAATCTGATTTTTGAGCGGTAATTTCGATACCGCTAATCAAAGAAGACAAAAAGGGCTGCGTAACCGTCGGAATTAAAACGCCTATTGTTTTCGTTTTATTTCCACGCAAACCGGCAGCCAGAGTATTGGGAACAAAACCCATTTCTTCAGCAGTTTTTTTTACTTTCTTTATCGTTTTATCACTTATAGTGTGATGATCCTTTAAAGCACGTGAAATAGTTGATGTAGCAAGATTTAATCGCTCAGCAATATCGTAAATCGTTACATGTTTATTTTCTTCCATGAAATCAATAATATGAAATGTAAATATAAACTATTTTACGACAAGATAATCCATCTCAAAAAAAGCAGTTTTTAAACAAAAAAAAAGCCCTTGCATTACATTACTTCTAAACAATAATGTAATACAAAGGCATTTTGATAAGCACAAAACTTTTTATTTGTTCTTTTTATCTTTTAAGATCTTACCGTCTTTAGTAAACTCCAAATCGATATTGTTTGTTAAGTCGACATCAAGATCCTTGTGTCCGTAATCGATATGAGTAATTTTTTCGTTTGGATGATTTTTTGCTACATAATCTTTTACAGCTGCTGGAATAAATGCTGTTGGAATCGGATTTTTACCTCCATCTACTTCTCGATACGAACCGTCTTTCCAAAACTCTATTTCCGTTCCGTCTTTCAGTTTTACTTCATATCCTTTTTCACCGTGCTCAGCATCTTTTTTTACCACATCTATAGCGCTATTGCTAAAGTACTTTTTCAAAAAATCCTGTGCCGGTTTTGGCAATTCAGTTAATTCAATTTTCTTCTGTGCACTGGCCGAAATTACAAATCCCAGTAATAAGACAGCCATTATAAATATCTTTTTCATGATTTTAATATTTAAAATTGATAATTTTCTTTCACTAATTTACAATAAGCAAAAACACATTCAAATCAATTTAAGAAAGCTTTATTATTTTAAAAATAAGTTTTCTTATATTGTAACTCATTACATATAAAAAAGTTATGACAGATTCTATTGCAATAAAAGTGGCCGCTATTAATGATCTAGACGGAATAATAAAACTCCAGACGGCCAATCAAGCTTCACAGGGCGGCACATTATCAGGAGGTTTAACAGCAAATCAAATTCAGGAAATGATGACGGATATGCCTCAAATTGTCGCTATTGTAAACAACGAAATTGTCGGTTTTTTATTGACTACCTCACAAACTGTAAATAATAATCGTAAAGTTCCTATTGTCGATGCGATGTCTGCTTCTTACAAAGGTTCTGCAGATTCCTATATTTACGGACCAATTTGTGTAAGCCAAACCCAACGCGGAAAGGATTAGCACAACTTATGTTTCAGAAACTCTTAAAATTAGAACCTAATCGCGAAGGAATTTTATTTATCAAAAGCGATAATATAGCCTCACTAAAAACGCATGAAAAAATGGGAATGCATAAAGTAAGTAGCTTTCATTTTAATAATGCCGATTTTGATGTGTATGCCTATTTATCTCAACCTAAAGAAGATAATAATTTATAAAATAAACTTAAATAAAAAACACATGCGTTATCTATTGCTTATAATTGTCACTTTTATGGCCGTTTGCTGTAAAAATGAAACAAAATCTACAACACTTTCCAGCTATTTCACTTATCAGGAAAATAACGAAGTAGAATCCGCAGGTGTAAAAATGATTCCGATACAAACTCCTTTGGGAGAATTTAAAGTATGGACAAAACGTTTTGGCAACAATCCTAAAATTAAAATTTTATTATTACACGGAGGTCCAGCCATGACCCATGAATATATGGAATGTTTCGAAACCTTCTTTCAGCGTGAAGGATTTGAATTTTATCAATACGATCAATTAGGATCTTATTATAGCGATCAGCCAAAAGACAGCAGTTTATGGACAACCGAACGTTTTGTAGAAGAAGTTGAACAGGTACGTAAAGCTATTGGAGCAGATAAAAACAATTTTTATGTATTAGGAAATTCTTGGGGTGGAATTCTCGCTATGGAATATGCCCTAAAATACCAGCAAAATATGAAAGGCTTGTTGGTGGCAAACATGATGGCCAGCGCCATGGATTATGGAAAATATGCAGATGAAGTACTAGCCAAACAAATGAAACCAGAAGTTTTAGCAGAAATCAGAGCACTTGAAGCCAAAAAAGACTTTAGTAATCCGCGTTATATGGAGTTACTCATTCCGAATTATTACCAACAACATTTATGTCGCTTAAAAGAATGGCCAGACGGACTAAATCGCGCCAGCAAACACATCAATAATGAAATTTATACCATAATGCAAGGTCCAAGTGAATTCGGTATCAGCGGTCGCTTAGCCAAATGGGATATTAAAAATCGCTTGCATGAAATTACGATTCCAACATTAATGATTGGCGCTAAATACGACACCATGGATCCAAAAGCCATGGAAGAACAAAGTAAACTAGTTCAAAAAGGAAGATATTTATACTGCCCTAACGGAAGTCACCTCGCTATGTGGGACGATCAAAAAGTGTTCATGAACGGTGTAATTCAATTCATAAATGATGTTAATTTAGAAAAAATCTAATTTTTATATAACAAAAAACCTACATAAGAGACTTAAATTAATAACAAATACAAATAATTTGGACCTTCCCCTGCGAGCCGGGCTGTCCACTAAATCTTTTGCGAGAGAGGTTAGGTAAGGCTTTGCCAGAAGTTCAGTGTTTCGCAAAAGGCTACCGCTTCCATCCCTAACGTGGTCTCGTATAAATAGAAGATTTGTTTATCAAAAGAAATCCCAATTCCTAAATTTGATGATCAAATTCCAATCATTACAAGAGTAATAAAAAAAACTCATTGCGTCCTTTGCGGTTAAACAATTCAAAAGTGTTATAAAACAAAAAATCCCCATCAAATAAATGATGAGGATTCTTAAAAGAAAGGCGACGACATACTCTCCCACATAACTGCAGTACCATCTGCGCAGGCGGGCTTAACTACTCTGTTC
>NZ_CADCSU010000100.1 GCF_902804475.1 Flavobacterium bizetiae | reverse complement strand
GAATAATATTAAAGAAATAGTACCAAAGGAACTCATATCGTCCGGCAACTCATTAGTAAGAACAAAGAACCTCATAAACGTTTACAGCCTTTTGAGAGCATGACCAGGAAACCAACTATTATTTGATTTATTTGATAATAAAAATTTAATAGGAATTATTTCGTTATTCAATAAAATCAGTACTATATTTGCCGGGTAAAATCAAGCGCAAGCTCCATGAATGATCGTTTTAAAAGTGCATCTGAAAAGGAATTTGAATAAAACATAAAATTAAGCATTGCCTAACCTACTGCAATACTAATAAAGTTGATCTGGTTACAACTCCGGAAATGCCACAATTTGATTTTACATAAAACAGAATGCCAACCCCAGGGCGAACCGTTTGATATAAAAATAATAGCAAACATTTTTTAATGTTTAAAAAAACACAGAATGAACAAACTTTACTTCTTATTAGTAATATGCATTTTTATTGGTTGTAAAAAAGAGACACCAAAAATAATTCCTGCCGTCGTAAAAAAAACGGCACCGGCCATTATACTTACTGATGAAAGAAAAGTCGAAATAGACACTGCTCTTATAGGCACTTTTAAAAGTGAAACTCTTAAGCAATTTTACAATTCATCAGAAAACAAAACCGTTTGGGGAAATTTAAAAAAGAGAACTTACGTTTTATCACAATTATCAAAAGCTGAAGAACTGGGCTTAGATC
Source organism: Flavobacterium bizetiae (assembly GCF_902804475.1). Taxonomy (GTDB): domain Bacteria; phylum Bacteroidota; class Bacteroidia; order Flavobacteriales; family Flavobacteriaceae; genus Flavobacterium; species Flavobacterium bizetiae. Next base: position 1,872 of record NZ_CADCSU010000100.1, on the reverse strand, counting down.
CGGAAGATTACAAATCTTCTACATTAAAAAAATTCGAAGATAAGATTACCTCTTTAAGCGATGCCGACCTTGCAACGTACGACATACTTATTACTTATAATTTCGAAAAGTACTTAAATCATCTTTATAAAGGAAAACTAGATCCTAAAAAATTATATAATGACTGGGATCTGGAAGAGAAAACTTTTGATGTAAACAATGTTCTTATTAAAGCTTTTAATAAAAACAAATTAGATAGCGTGGTCGACAATATTCAGTCAAAAGCGTATATCTACAAACAACTATTAAAGTCGCTTGAAATCATTAATACTTTTCCTGAAGACAATATAAAGAATATCGAATCTGTAGATAAAATCGTTTTAAACGATACTAATTCAGCTTTAATAAACATTAAAAAGAGATTAATGTATTGGCAGGACATGCCTAAAAAAGACAGTCTGACTAAAATTTACGATCAAAAGACTTTTGAATCCGTAAAGAAATTTCAGGAAAGACACGGCTTAGCATCTGATGGCGTTATTGGCGTAGGAACAATTAGCGCTTTAAATTATTCGAAAGAAAAAAGAAAACAACAAATTATCGCCAACTTAGAACGCTGGAGATGGTACAATAATGATTTAGCCGAAAACTATTTTATTATAAACATTCCGGATTACAGCCTGAATGTTGTCGAAAACCAAGATACGACTTTGGTCCGTAACGTTGTGGTAGGAACAAGCAAAAGAAAAACGCCTATCATTACTTCGATGCTAAGAACAGTTGTTTTTAACCCTACATGGACGGTTCCGCCAACGATATTAAAGGAGGATGTCGTTCCGGCAATGAAACGAAATCGCAATTATCTGGCGAACAAAAACATTACGATATATGATACTGCCGGAAATGCAGTTGACCCAAATAACTGGAACGAAAACAAACCCGGAAATTACCGCTATGTACAAAGTCCCGGTTACAATAATGCTTTGGGATTAATGAAAATTCTTTTCCCAAATCATCATAGTGTGTATTTGCACGATACTAATCATCGTAATAATTTTGGAAGAAGCAATCGCTCTCTAAGCTCAGGATGTGTTCGTGTGGAGAATCCTTTAGAATTGGCCGAACATATTTTAGATGATTCAGAAAAATGGTCAAAAGACAGAATCGACACTATAATTGCTTCAAAAAAGACAACGAGTATCAAAATCACCAAAAAATACGCTTTATATCAGTGGTACTGGACAGCTTGGAGCAAAAAAAATCAGCTCATTTTCAGAGCTGATATTTATAATCTCGATTCGGATTTGTATGCTAAATTAAGAAATTAGCCTCTCTTCCATCGCAAAGCTTCTTGACGGATGGTAGATATACAAACACGATTTGTCTTTTATTAGTTCAATTATTTCATCCGTCAATTCGATTGGAAGTGCTGGACAACCCTGGCTTCTGCCTAATCTTTTATGATCCCTGATAAAAGACTCAGAAACGTAATCGGCGCCATGCATTACAACCCCTCTTTGACGGGCATTACTATTAATTCCGTTTTCTAAACCATCTAAACGCAAAGAAGCTCCATGTTTTCCCTGGTAAATTTCTCCTGTTGCATAAAAACCTAAACTGCTTTTATAAGATGAGTTTGAATTTGAAAAGTTAGACGCAAATTCTTCTCCGGTATTTCGTCCGTGTGCGACTAAAGAATTAAATAAGATTGTATTTGTTGTCAAATCAATTACCCAAAGGCGTTTTGTATTTGATGACAAACTAAAGTCAATAACCGTTAAAATATCTTTCTGTATAACACCTTTTTCTTTCAATAAATAAAATCCTTTTAAAGCTTCAGAAAAAGTTCTAAGCTCAGGTAAATTAAAATTGTTAGAATTTAAGGTATGACAG
>NZ_CADCSU010000099.1 GCF_902804475.1 Flavobacterium bizetiae | reverse complement strand
AAAACGCTTGCAACGGGTTAAAAAATCCTGTTACAAGCGTTTTTTTAATTCTCTAAAAACCAATCCCAATCAAAATAAGAGGTGTTTTTCAGTGCCCTCGATAAAATCTAAAGGCTTTTTTTATGTTTTAATAATTATATATTTCTAGAAGATAATACTCCGTTAGAAGTTAAATGTTGGTACAAAACAGGATTAGACAAAAAAATGTATCCCGTAAGGACTATACATTTATTAATTAAATCAGAATAAAATAAAAATTCCAAATCCCAACTATAAAATTGGAATTTGGAATTTTAAAAAATTTAGAATTTATTTTTTATTCAGCAGCTACTGCATTTTTTCTTTCTAACAATGCCATATAAAATCCGTCAAAACCAGATTCAGAAGCCAAAATTTTACGATCTTTTATGAAAGTAAATTGTTTTCCAATTTCGGTTTTTAGGAATTTTTCTACTTGTTCCTGATTTTCTGATGGTAAAACAGAACATGTTGCGTATACTAATTTCCCGCCTGGTTTTACAATTTTAGAATAGCTTTCTAAAACCTCTGCCTGTACTTTACGAATGTTATCAATAAATTCAGGCTGTAATTTCCATTTGGCGTCAGGATTTCTTTTAAGGACTCCTAAACCGCTACAAGGTGCATCAATTAAAACACGATCTGCTTTTTCGTGTAATTTTTTAATCACTTTTGTAGTGTCAATGATTCTGTATTCAATATTAAAAGCGCCATTTCTTTTTGCTCTTAATTTTAATTGTTTCAGTTTGCTTTCATACAAATCCATTGCAATCAGTTGTCCTTTGTTTTCCATCAAAGAAGCGATGTGCAACGTTTTTCCTCCAGCTCCGGCGCAAGTATCCACCACACGCATTCCTGGCTTTACATCCATAAAACCGGCGACCAATTGTGAGTTGGCATCCTGAACCTCAAAAAGTCCTTGTTTAAAAGCGTCTGTCAAAAATACATTTGCTCTTTCTTTTAAAACCAAAGCTTCAGGCTGATCTTTTAAATATTCTGTTTCAATATTCAAATCCATCAAAGTGTTTCTCAGGCTTTCTTTAGTTCCTTTAAGTGTATTAGTTCTTAAAATAACTTTAGCAGGCTGGTTTTGAGCTGCAATTTCTGTAGACCAAACTTTTTCTCCAAGTTCTTTTACACCCAATTCATCCATCCAGTCCGGAATAGATTCTTTTAGTGCTCTAATTTTAGAAAGTTCATCAAAACGTCCTTTTATTTTTCTTTCAGGAGTTCCTTCCAGTTGTTTCCAATCCGGGATTGGGTATCCTCTTAAAACGGCCCAAACTGCGAACATTCTCCATAAATTCTCTCTGTTGAAAGGTTCTTTTACTTCGGCAATTTCTGCATATAATCGTTTCCAACGAACAATTTCGTATATCGTTTCAGCAACAAACTTCCTGTCAGAACTTCCCCAACGTTTGTCTTTTTTTAATGCTCTTGCTACCACTTTGTCTGCATATTCTCCTTCATTGAAAATTGCATTTAAAGAATCGATGGTAGTATAAACTAAATTTCTGTGTAATCTCATTTTACTTATTTGAGTTGCAAAGGTACTATTAATTGATTGAAAGTTAAATTTTTAATTTTGATTGTTGTTTTAACTTTCTTTAAAAAGAAAAAAAACACTCTAATAAAGTTTAAAAGAGTGTTTTTCTGATGATGTTTTATAAAGGTTTTATTTTATAATTCGGGTTAATCCGATGTTTTCCGGAGCGTGAAGCACCATTGGGAATTTTTCTATTTTAACCGAACTACTATCTAAACCAAATGCTCTTTCTTCAGATAAACTCAGTTTCTTGATAAAGAAATAAGAGTTCATGATGATGTTTTCGTGCCATCTTAAATCGTTGTCATTTGATAAAAACTTCTCAGACAATACAAATTTAAAGTCTCCGATAATATTGTTTTTGTTTAATGATTCGTAACGGCTGGTAATATCAACTTCGCCACGTTTTACCATATCACGAATTACTTCTCTAAACATTAAATTGATTTTGGTAGGTTCTCTAAATCCTAAATTAAAATCGATTCTGTAAATATCGTCTTTCGCAATCTCAGTAACTTTATATTGTGTTTTATATGGTTCCGTAAGAATGTTTACGTGAACGAACCAATAAATATCAGCTCTCTTTGGGCGTTTTTGCAATATCGAGTATATTACTTTTTCTTCTAATTCATCTACACGGTTTGCATTGGTCATGTATACCAAATGCGTTGCGTATTTAGGAATAGATAAATCTTCGCTCAACTCCATTAATACCTTCTTATAATCGTCAATTTTGATGATTTTGGTATAGCTTTTATTAATTTTCTTAGCCAGATACCAGATTGTCATGATAGAGATCAAAACAGATGCAATGATTAACGTTACATAACCACCATCGGCAAATTTGGTAATATTAGCAATCAGGAAGCTGAATTCAATTAATAAATAAATGGTAATTAGCGGAACCATGAAATACAATTTTACACGCTTCATGATCAGGTAATAGTTAAGCAGAATCGTGGTCATGATCATACACAATACGATTGCTAAACCGTAAGCATGCTCCATATTACTTGATTTTTCGAAGTGTAAAACGATTCCAACACAACCAAAAAACAATAACCAGTTAATTGACGGAATATATAATTGTCCTTTTACTTCTGTAGGATATTTGATTTTTACTTTTGGCCAGAAATTCAAACGCATTGCTTCGTTAATCAATGTAAATGAACCACTAATAAGGGCCTGAGATGCAATAACCGCTGCCAGAGTTGCTACAACAATCCCGAATGGTAAAAACCAATGCGGCATGATAAGATAAAACGGATTTCCGTTTTCTCCGCCTAATTGTTGTAATGTGCTTCCTTCATGGTGTGTTAAATAAGCTGCCTGACCAAAATAGTTTAATACTAAAGTTAGTTTTACAAAAATCCAGCTAATTCTGATGTTTTTTCTACCGCAGTGTCCCATATCTGAGTACAGAGCTTCGGCTCCTGTTGTACATAAAAATACTAATCCAAGAACAAAGAATCCTTCGGGGTGAATTTGTAATAAATGATACGCATAATAAGGGTTGATAGCCTTTATAACTTCAGGATGCTGCAAAATTTGAATCGTTCCCAATGTTCCAAGCATGGCAAACCAAATTAACATCATTGGAGCGAAAAACTTTCCAACAAGCTTGGTTCCAAATTGTTGTATGGTAAATAAAACAAATAGAATTCCGATTACAATATAAACAATTGTCTCGGTTTGCATGGTAGGATAAAATGCTCTAATTCCTTCCACAGCAGATGATATCGAAATAGGAGGGGTTATAATTCCATCGGCAAGCAAGGCACTTCCTCCAATTATGGCGGGCACAATGAGCCATTGAATCTTTGTTTTCTTGACTAAGGCATAAAGGGCAAAAATACCACCCTCACCATGATTGTCTGCACTTAAAGTAATAAGTACGTACTTTATTGTAGTTTGTAAAGTCAAAGTCCAAAAAACACATGAGATACCTCCTAATACAATATCCGCATTTATGATATGTTCGCCAAGTATGGCTTTCATTACATATAAAGGAGAAGTACCAATATCCCCATAAATAATCCCTAATGTGATCAATAAACCCCCTATAGACAACTTACTATGTAAGTTTTTATGCGATGCGCTCATGTATGTTTTTATAAAAGACGGTTGCAAATTTACTGTTTTAAAACAAATTAGCATCAATTATAATTAAAAAGATAAAAAAAAGCACAATCGTTAAATTGTGCTTTAGTTTTTTATTTAGAAATGCGAATTTAATATTAACCTCTTCTTCCGCCGTAGCTTCTTGAACCATCGCCGCTTTCTCTTTGTGGCTGGCTGCTTCTGGATTCCTGGCTAGCTCGTGGAGACTCAGAACGTTGTGTATTTTGAGTTCTTGCTGAGCTTGATCGGTTTTCTGAACTACCTCTGCCTTCTGAGTAATTTCTCGTAGGTTCTGTTCTTTGAGGAGTTGGAGTTTCTGCTCTTTGAGTATAAGTTCCTCTGTTACTCACATTTCCTGATGAATTTCCTCTTGAAGTATTAGAACTGTTCTGATCGTAATTTCTTCTGTTCTCAGTTCTTGGAGTTGTGTTATCAACTCTTACCGGATTGTTATTGTTTACCGTAGCCGAATTGTCTCTGCTTACAGGAGTTGAACGATTTGTGTTATAGCTTCTGTCAGTATTTGTTCTGTTTTCAGCATAGTTTCTGTTTGTTGTTCTGTTATCTGGTGTAGAAACTCTTCCGCCATTAGATCTGTTAGTATTGTAAGTATTTTGAGTTCTGTTATAGTCTCTGCTTGCAACACGTCTTTGATCTAAATCGTATCTGTTTGTTACATTAGAATGTCTTTGAGCAAAGCTATAATCAGGTCTTCTTGTTTCGTAACCATAAGTACGTCTTGATTCGTATATAACAGGAGCTCTGTAACTTCTTCTTGTATTTACATAATTGTAATGATTGTTTACGTTAATGCATACATTGATGTTATTTCTGTATCTGTATACCGGATAAGGATTCCATGCTGCGTAATAGGTTGGATAGTAATTCCATCCCCAAGTTGAATAATACGGTCTGTAATTGGTTACCCAAAATGAAGAGTAAATTACGGGAACTACATTATAAACAGGCTCATAGATATAGTTGGCTCCATATAAATAAGTATTACCAACAACCTGTACGCTTACTTTGTTATAATTGTCTCTTTCGATATCAATTGTAGCAACGTCTTGGTAAACATCACGATCTAAAACTGCCTGAATAATTACTACGTGCGTTCTGTTTTCTACAGATTCAATAACACGTAAATAATCAACTTCGTTATCGCCATTTAAGTCAAGATTTGATATTTGATATTTTGGATCATTTAAACGTCTTTCGAAATCTTGTAAATTAGAAGATTCTCCAAACATAGAAGCCACTGCTCTAAGATCTAAATTATCGCTTATATCTGAATTTTTTGCATAAACAGTAGTTTGGCTTTGTGCTGAACAAGAACCAAAAACTAAAGCTGCAAACGCTATAAAAAGTAAATTAGTTTTCATGATAAAATCATATTAAAGATTAATATTCTGAGATATCCAATTACTGTGCCAGAAAAAAAACACGATCTTATTTTATATGTTATAAATAATTGTATTTTAGCAATAAAAAAAACTGATTTATATGAGAAAAGTAATATTTTTTTTCGGTGCTTTAATTTTATTAATGTCTTTTAAAGCGCTGAATCATAATGATGAAAGATCATTTTATAGTGGTTTTACTTCAATACAAATAGATACTTTGTTTCAGGATAAAATTAGTATTAGAGCGATATCAATTGATAAGAATAAAGTTTGGTACGGAGCTGATAATTCCCGATTTGGCTTTTACGATTTAGATAAAAAAGAGAAGTTTGAAGATCGTATTTATCGTGATACTTTAAATCTGGAATTTAGAAGTATTGCTCAAAATTCTCAGAGCGTATTTTTGTTAAGCGTAGGAAATCCTGCACTACTTTATCAGGTCTCAAAAAAAACACAAAAAGTTAAATTAGTTTATAAAGAAGTAAACCCGAAGGTGTTTTACGATAGTATGCAATTTTGGAATGACAAGGAAGGAATCGCCATTGGAGATCCTACAGAAGATACTTTTTCGATTATTGTAACGCGTGACGGAGGTGAAACCTGGACGAAAATATTATCGGATAAATTACCTACAAATGCCGAGGGTGAAGCCGCTTTTGCAGCTAGTAACTCGAATATTGTAATAAAAGGAAATGATACCTGGTTAGTTTCGGGAGGAAAAAAAGCACGTGTGTTCTATTCTCCGGATAAAGCGAAGACATGGAAAGTTATTGAAACTCCAATTGTTCAGGGAAAAACAATGACTGGTATTTTTACAGCTGATTTTTATGATGCCAAACACGGATTTATTGCTGGTGGTGATTATGAACTTCCTAACAAAAAAACAGATAATAAAGCTTTTACTACTGATGGCGGAAATACATGGAAATTAATAGGTCAGGATATGGGTTTTGGATACGCATCCTGCGTGCAATACGTTCCGGGCGGAAATGGTAAGGAAATCATTTGTGTGGGTTCTGAAGGTATTCAGTACTCTCAGAACGGTGGCGAAAACTGGACTCAATTATCTACAGATTCAAAACTTTTTACCATTCGTTTTGTAAACAGAAATACTGCAATTGCTGCAGGTCATAATAAAGTAATCAGAATACGTTTTAAATAACAAGAACCCTAAATAATAAAGTAAGTATTATTATATAGGGTTCTCGCAGCTGTTGTATTTTTAATTCCGGTTCTTATTTGTTACCGGCTTTGTCTCTGTACTGTTTTAATAATTTTCTATTAAAATCATCTTCAGATTTTTTAAGCTTTAATATTTTCTTTGCCGAAAGTATCTTTTTTAGACTGGTGTTGTATTTGTCGCGCAATAGATACAGTTCTTTATCTGTGCTTTCTATTTGCGATAAAAGCGTAGCAGCTTCTTTTTCTGACATCGAAGTAATGTTGTCGTCATCTAATTTGCGCAAATACATTTTCATTTTTTCATGACGCAATTCAAATTGTTTATCGTCATAAGCATTGTAAATTGGCCAGAATTTTTCTGCTTCTGTAGAAGTTAATTCAAGCTCAGTAGTTAAAAAAGAAACTTTATAAGCCTTAATTTTTTCCCGCTTTTCATCTGTTTTATCATTTTGGGCATAAAACGAAAAAGTAGCAAAGAATAGAATTATCGGTAATATATTTTTAATTTTCATCTTTTGATATTTTTATTTATTCTGAAATTAAATTTTCAATATTTGGATTTGAAGCTAAAATATCTTCAAGTGTTTCTTGTTCAAGAGCAACACCTTTGCCAAGTTTATCAATGTCTTTACTATCTAATTCTTTAATTAAATCATATTGATTTAAGTTAGACTGATAAGACAAATAAGTTTCTAAAGTGTCTTCGTCAAGTTCTTTAGAGGTAGTGTTGTAATTGTTTACTATAGGAATCATTAATGCAATTACAACTACAGCTGCAGCAAGGAATGAAAGAACTTTTTTACGCTTGTAAATCGGAATTACTTTTGTTTCTTTTTCTTCGTTTACCTGTTGTAAAATTTTTGTCGAAAAATCATCAAAATAATTCTCTGGCGTTTTAAATCCAGTTCCTATTTTCGGTTCGTTTTCTAGTTTAAATGCTTTCATAATATCTATAAGATAGGTTTAGTTACAAAAGGTTTAATTTGATGTAACATATATTTCAATTTTTTTTACAGCATGATGATAAGATGCTTTCAGAGCTCCAACCGAAGTTCCGAGGATTTCAGCAATTTCTTCGTATTTTAATTCCTGAAAATACTTCATTTTAAAAACCAATTGTTGCTTTTCCGGCAAGGTTACAATGGCCTTTTGAAGTTTGATCTGAATTTCGTCTCCATCAAAATAAACATCAGCTTTTAAATTGTCGATGGTTTTATTTTGAAGCGCTTCAGATGTTAATCCGCTTAGTTTTACCTTTTGATTTAAAAAAGTCAAAGCTTCATTGGTTGCGATTCTATACATCCACGAGAAAAGTTTACTTTCTCCTTTGAAATTTTTTAAATACTGAAAAACTTTTACGAAAGTATTTTGCAATACATCATCTGTATCATCATGATTCAAAACAATGTTTCGAATATGAGAATATAAAGGTTTTTGATAATCAGACACGAGTTTTTGAAACGCTGTGTTTTGCGTTTTAGGATTTAATAATTGTTGTATAAATTCCTTCTCGTCTGTCAAATTCCCTGATTTATCTTATTAGAATGAATTTTAAACAAAAGGTTTAATCAGTCTCGATTATTTTAGAATTCTGATTGTTCTTCTTCAGTAGTTTTAGGTGTTGTTACCTTAGGAGTAACTTTTGGTTTTGGTTTAGGAGCTGGTTTAGGTGCTTCTGAAGGATCAGTTTCTGTTGTTGGCTCTGAATATGTTGGTTCAACTTCTGTTCTGGTAACAGGAGTTTTAACAACAGGAACAGCTTTCGGTTTAACCGGAAAATAAATTTCGGTTATTAATTTAGAAGGGCTTTTTACATCTAGTTTACTAACGGTAAGGATTTCAAGGCGAGACCAGCTTAAATCCGGAGTAATTTTTTCTTTGTTGATGTAAGCTGTTGCTTTTGCAATGGCGCTGCTAGTATGAGAGTAATCCCCTTTTAGAGTTACTTTTACCGCTTCGAAACCATTTAAAGTTCCGCCCAAAATGTCACTTCCCGAAGTTGTCGAGATCTCTTTATTTGTTGGTAAACAAATAGAAATTTTGGCTAATCCGGTTGTAGTGTCGTAAGTATGATAAATAATAAAAGGTTTTCCGTTGGCCGATAAACCATTGGTTTCGCTAAACTCAATCAGTTTAGGAATAACGATTCTTGCGTTTTTGCTTATTTTCGAAATTTCGCTTGTAAACGTTTGTTTAATATAAGGAGTTTCAGTTTTATTTACCACTCCATTTACGTCAACAGCAAAAGTTTTAGTTTCGTAATCCAGGTTTTTATCAATGTTTGCTAGGCTTTTTTCATAAATAGTTCCAATAACTTTATCAGAACCTCCGTTTAGCGCCGTGTATACTTTAAATAAAAAGCTCATAGTTCCCGTTGCTTTCCAGGTTACTTTGGTTTTCCCTCCCAAAGTATCTTTAAAAGTCCAGTTAACATCAGCTTCTGTACCGTCATACTTCATTTTTTGCTGAATGCTTTCTCCTTCTTTAGTTTTAATGGTAATTGCATTTCCGTTTCCTTCGGCTCCAGCCCAATAATACGAAGCTCCGTTTCCGGCTGTTTTATTTGGGAAAGTCATTTTTATCGAAGGATCTGCTACCGACCACGATTCAAAATCTTCATAATTTCTAAAATCATTGATGTAATTATAAACGGTTGCTTTTGGTGAGTTGATCACTTTGCTTCTTTCTACAGAAAAAATCCCTTTTTGGGTAGCGACAAAAACAGTCAGGGCAACTAAGCTTAATAATAATAGTAGAAATAAATATTTTAGAATCTTCATTGTAGTCGTTTATTTTGTGTCGTAAAGTTATAAATTTTATTACTAGCCACGGTAATTGTGCCGCAATAAAAGTACACTTTATAAAATTATATTGATCGGTAAAAGCTGTAAATAAAACGTTTTTGAAGAAGTTTAATTGTAAAATCTTCAAAAAATATTTCATTCTAAATATAGCAATAAATTTTCGGAATTATCTTTTAAAGAAAAATTTGATCACAAACAAAAGAGCGATGAAAATCAGGAATACGATTAATACTTTATAATTTCCTTTATAGAAAATTTTGTGCAATGCAAGATCTTTTCGATAAGCAAATATCATTACGATTACAAATGCAATAAAAAAACAGAGTGCGAATATTAATTGTCCTTGGCTAAACATAGTTGAAAATTATTTTTGGCAAATTTAGAGAATTGTATACGAATAGTTGCTAATTTGGCATTTCATTTAAGCAAATAAAATCATGAAGAAACAACTTGATGCAGTTACAGAATTTCATACTGCTTTTAAAATAGGTCATAGCCAAACCCCAATTGCAGATTTGGGCGAAACTAAAAAGATACTTCGTTATAATTTGATGAAAGAAGAAAACGAAGAATATCTTGAAGCAGTTCAAAACAATGATTTAGTTGAAATTGCTGATGCTCTTGGAGATATGATGTATATTTTGTGCGGAACTATTATCGAGCATGGTTTACAGGATAAAATTGAAGCTGTTTTTGATGAAATTCAACGTAGTAATATGAGCAAATTAGGCGAAGACGGACAACCAATTTATAGAGAAGATGGTAAAGTAATGAAAGGCCCGAATTATTTTAAACCTGATTTTTCGAAATTCTTGTAACTAAAATTAACCGCAAAGGGCGCTAAGATTTAATTTTTCTTTACGCATAGAAAACACAAAGTTCGCAAAGCTAGATCAACACAAAGCTTTGCGAACTTTGCGTTTAATCTTTGCGGACTTTGCGGTAAAATTAGCTTTGCATTTTATGATATAAACAGAAAACCCGATAAATTTTTAAAATCTATCGGGTTTGTTTTTATAAAAATCTTTTGATTATTGAACTTTTACAGTCCAGCCAAAAGTATCTTCAGAAAGTTTGTTTTGAAGATTTGTTAGTTTTTCTTTTAAAAGAGAAGCGTATGAATTCTCAACCGGAGTCATTTCATAATAAACATCCTGATAAGAGAAACCTTTAATAACGCTGATAACTGCAGCAGTTCCAGCTCCGAAGATTTCTTTTAAAGATCCGTTTTTAGCAGCTTCTACTAATTCTGAAACAATAACAGGGCGAACCTCTACATTAAGCCCTTCTTTTTCTGCCATAGCAATCAAACTTTTTCTGGTAATACCATCTAAAATTCTTTCGCTTGTTGGAGCAGTTAGTAAAGTATCATTAATTCTAAAGAAAACGTTCATTGTTCCCGCTTCTTCTAATTTTGTATGCGTTGCATCATCTGTCCAGATTACTTGTTGAAAGCCATCTTTGTTAGCCAGATTTGTTGGGTAAAACTGTGCAGCGTAGTTTCCTGCAGCTTTTGCAGCTCCAATTCCACCATTTGCAGCTCTACTGTAATGCTCAGCAATAATTACTTTTACTTCGCCGGCATAATAAGATTGTGCAGGAGAAAGTAAAATCATGAATTTATATTCATCAGAAGGATTGGCTACAACACCAGCCCCTGTAGCGATCATAAAAGGACGAATGTACATACTGCTTCCGTTACCTTTTTGAATCCACTCCTGGTCAATTTTTAATAATTCATTCAAACCATCCATAAAAATAGATTCCGGAACTTCTGGCATTGCCATACGAACTGCAGAATTATTAAAACGTTTGTAGTTTTCATCAGGTCTAAACAACCAAACATCGTTATTGTCATCTTTGTAAGCTTTCATTCCTTCAAAAATAGCTTGTCCGTAATGAAAGACTTTTGAAGAAGGATCCATTAAAATTGGAGCATAAGGCTTAATGACAGGATTTTGCCACTCTCCATTTTTAAAATCACATTCGAATAAATGGTCTGTAAAAACAGCACCAAAGCTTAAGTTTTGAAAGTCTACTCCGCTTATTTTTGACGAAGTTGCTTTTCTGATTTCAATTTTGCTTGTTTGAGTTGTACTCATAATTATGTAAAGTTTTTATGTAATTTTCATTGCAAAAGAAAGATCTAAAGCAATGATTTGGTGTGAAATAGAATTTACTGAATGCAAAATTAAGTAAAAATATATAAAATCCTTAGTAAAACTGCATTATTTATGGCCTTTAACTGAGATTTATTTATCTTATAATAAAGTCAAATAATTAAGATAGTTTTATAGAGAATTTATGAAAAAACAGCCGTTTTTTAAGGCTTTACGCATTTGTTTTGATTAAATTTGGCTATTAAAATGTACCAAAAGGCAGTAAATTCCATTATAAAGTTCTAAAAAAGTGAAAAGAGAAATAATTAAAACGCTAGATGGCTCAACAACAATTCATTTGCAGGATTGGGATGAGTGTTATCATTCTAAACATGGCGCCATTCAGGAAGCAAAACATGTATTTATAAAAAATGGACTTTCGTTATTTGATAATAATCCGGTTAATATTTTAGAAATTGGTTTTGGAACAGGTTTGAATGCTTTTATTACTTTTTTAGAATCAAATCAAAAAAATCAGAAGATTGATTATGTTGGGGTAGAAGCATATCCGGTTGAAGCCAGTGAGGTTTTAGAAATGAATTATGTTACGGAACTAAACGCATTGGAATTTGAGAACATTTTTGAGAAAATGCATAAATGTGATTGGGATAAAAAAACCGAAATTTGCGATGCCTTCTCGTTAACCAAAAGGAAACAATTTTTTCATGAAATCGACGATTTAGAAATTTTTGATTTGATTTACTTTGACGCCTTTGGATATCGAGTGCAGCCGGAGCTTTGGAGTACCGAGATTTTTCAGAAAATGTACAACAGTTTAAAGCCAAATGGAGTTCTTGTTACTTATGCAGCGCGAGGAGTTGTTAAAAGAAGTATGATCGAAGTTGGATTTACGGTTGAAAAATTGGCAGGACCTCCGGGCAAACGAGAAATGTTTCGAGCCTTTAAAAGGGCTTAAATGAATTGTTTAGAACGATTCTATATTGATTTATACGCATTAAGAAAACGTGTTCGTTGCTAAAGTTTTTAAAATAATAAGTTAAAATGAATGCATATGAATGATATTTGATTAAATTTGTGCGAGTTTAAAAATATAGATAACCCCCGAAAATCTTATTTTATTATGTCAAAAATGATGTTTGATTACACGAAATCAATACTTGAGAGAGTAAGTTTCGATCCGATACTTTTCTGTAAAGAATTAGAAAAAGCTATCAAAACGCTGTTACCATACGAAATGGAGCAATTACAAGAATGGTTGATGAATTTTATTATTGAAAAACCAGAACTAAAACAAAGTTTACTACTAATCAAAGTATAAAAAAAAGGAGCCAAAATTGGCTCCTTTTTTTATGTCTATTTCTTTTGTAGCGGACTCACAATTTGAACGTTCTGAAAAACAATTGCTCCTTTGACAACTCCGGCAATTGTAGATCTTAGGGCGTCAATGATTTGCATTTTTAATTCGCTCTTTGGGTAAATTAAACTTACTTCACGAGCAGGTTTTGGTTCCTTAAAATTTCGTAGTTTCAGCTTATCGGAATCTTTTAAGTCTAAGGTGTGCAAGTACGGAAGTAACGTTGTGCCTAACCCTTCGTCGGCTAATTTTATCAGGGTCTCAAAGCTTCCACTTTGTATCTGAAAATTATTTTGGTCGATATCAGTACCGTTTTTGCATAAATTCAAAATTCCGTCTCTAAAACAATGTCCGTCCTGCAAAAGCAAAATTTCATTGATGTTCAAATCGGCAATTTCGATTTCTTCTTTCTGAAAACTGGCGTGATGTTCCGGGATATAAGCTACGAAAGGCTCAAAGTATAGAACAATCTCTTTTATTTTTTCGTCTTCAAGCGGTGTTGCAGCAATTGCGGCATCGAGATGACCATTTTTTAATTTTACAATAATTTCATCTGTATTCAGCTCTTCGATTAAAAGCTTTACTTTAGGATACTTTTTGATGAAGTTATTCAAAAACATTGGCAATAGGGTAGGCATGATGGTTGGGATAATTCCTAAACGAAATTCTCCACCAATAAAACCTTTTTGCTGTTCTACAATATCTTTGATTCTATCTGCTTCGTTTACAATGTTCTTGGCCTGATTGACAATTTTCTGACCAATATCTGTAAGCTGGATTGGTTTCTTACTTCTGTCAAAAATTAAAATATTAAGTTCTTCTTCGATTTTTTGAATCTGCATACTTAATGTAGGTTGTGTAACAAAACATTTTTCGGCAGCTAGTGTAAAATTTTTATGCTCGGCAACGGCTAATACATATTGTAATTGAGTTATAGTCATCTTGATAGTATTTTTTGATGCAAAAATAAGAAAATATAATTTTTTTTTATAATATTTTTAAAGAACTTATATTAAATTTGTAGTAAACTTATTATAAAACGAAAAGCTATGAAAACAAATATTTTAGGATTACCTGTAAAAGAGTCAGAATTGTTAGTAAAGGAATTAAATATTCTGTTATCAAATTTTCAGGTTTATTACCAAAACTTAAGAGGAATCCACTGGAACATTCGTGGTAAACGTTTTTTTGACTTACATGTTAAGTTCGAAGAATTGTATACAGATGCCCAGTTAAAAATCGATATGATTGCAGAAAGAGTTTTAACGATAGGAGGAACTCCATTACATACATTTGAAGATTATATTAAAAATAACAAATTAGCGGTTGGAAAAAATATCTCAAACGATGAGAAAGCAGTTCACCTAATTATAAACTCTCTATCTGATTTATTAAAAATCGAAAGAGAAATTTTAAAACAATCTGACGAAATTAATGACGAAGGGACAAATTCTTTGATGAGCGACTTCATTGCAGAGCAGGAAAAAACAATCTGGATGATGAGAGCCTGGTTAGAAGAAGAATTGTAAAGCCTTGTTTGTGAAATAATTAAAAGCAGAATTATCAAATTTGATAATTCTGCTTTTTTGTTATTGTTAAATTTGTATAAAAATTTTGCCCTCGCGCTTTGATTTTATTTGTTTAACACTATTTTTGCTTCGATGAAAATACTAGCCCGCATATTATTATTCATATTTATTGCCTTCTTATCGACCCCAACAATTGTTCAGGCGATAAAGAAAGGGACAAATACGGCTATATCTTTCAATTGTGCAGAAGAGGAAGTTCATAAAGAACTAAAATCTATTGTACATCCTGTAATATTAGAACACGAGGTTTTATTACCCGTTTATATTCAAAAGAAAACGATTGTTTCTGAAAACATCGTAAAATTAGATAATATTTCTCCGAGCATATTTGCTCCACCTCCCAACTTGGTATAATACTTCCGATTATTTTGAACTACGCTGCATTTTTTAGTAAATGTGGTAAATCTTTAATGAATAATTTTTTTAGTATTGTATTATTATGACAAAAAAAATCAATCTTTTTGCCAACCTTAAATCTGATTTTGCTTCAGGTTTAGTGGTTTTCCTGGTGGCTCTTCCATTGTGTTTAGGTATTGCAATGGCTTCTGGAGCGCCGTTGTTTTCTGGTATTATCTCGGGTGTTATTGGTGGTATTGTGGTAGGCTATTTAAGCCAGTCACACATTAGTGTTTCGGGGCCAGCAGCTGGATTAACAGCTATTGTTTTAACTGCTATTACTGATTTTGGTGCTTTCGATGTGTTTTTAATGTCTGTTTTTATTGCGGGACTAATTCAGTTAGCATTAGGGTTTTTAAGAGCCGGAAGTATCTCAAACTATTTTCCAACAAATGTTATTGAAGGAATGTTGGCAGGTATCGGGATCATTATTATTTTAAAACAATTGCCTCATGCTTTTGGTTATGATGCAGATTTTGAGGGTGATCAGGCTTTTATTCAAAACGATGGAAGCAACTCTTTTTCATTTTTATTTGATGTTTTAAACCATATTCACTTAGGTGCAGTTGTTATTTCGCTGGTTTCACTGGTGATATTGATCTCGTGGGATAAAGTATCTTTTTTAAAGAAATTAAAATTAATTCCGGGAGCACTTGTTGCCGTTCTTATAGGTATAGCTTTAAATGAATTTTTTATATCTACAGGAAGCTCATTGGCGATTGCAAAAGAACATTTGGTTTCATTGCCAGTTCCAAAGTCTTTTGATGAATTTAAATCTATTCTAATTACACCAAATTTTGCTGCGGTTACCAATCCACAAGTTTGGGTAGTTGCTATTACAATTGCCATTGTAGCTTCTATAGAAACATTGCTTTGTATTGAAGCTTCTGATAGAATGGATGTTCAAAAACGTTATACCAACACCAATGTTGAGTTAAAAGCACAAGGTATCGGTAATATGGTGAGTTCACTTTTAGGTGGTTTACCAATGACATCAGTTGTAGTAAGATCATCTGCCAACAATAATGCAGGTGCAAAATCTAAGATGTCATCTATTATTCATGGTGTATTGTTGCTATTAAGTGTTTTGTCTATTCCGGCACTTTTAAATAAAATTCCGTTGGCAACTTTGGCAACTGTATTAATTCTAGTAGGATACAAATTAGCTAAACCTGCCACTTTCAAACATTTCTGGGAGAAAGGAAAATACCAATTCATCCCTTTCGTTGCAACATTAGTATTTGTTGTAGCTACGGATTTACTTAAAGGAGTGGCGTTAGGAATTATCATTAGTGTAATTTTTGTATTGAGAGGAAACTTAAAAAGAGCTTACAGCTTCAAAAAAGAAGAATACGAAGACGGAGATGTTATTCATATCGATTTGGCTCAGGAAGTTTCATTCCTGAACAAAGCAGCGATTAAATTAACATTGAATGAAATTCCGGAAAACTCTAAGGTAATCATCAATGCACAGGATACAGAGTATATTGCTCATGATGTTCTGGATTTAATTCGTGAGTTTAAAGAAACCCGCGCTGTAGATGACAACATCAAAGTAAAACTAAAAGGATTTAAAGAAGCTTATGAGCTTGAAAATTCACCGGATCTTAGTAATCACGTATCAATTGAGCATTATTATGATGTTGCAAAGAGAGCGTTGGTTAAAAAAGAAACCATAAAAGAAGATTTTTAAACAAATTAAATTAATTAAAGGTATTTCTTCATTGTGAGAAATATGAAAAATTAGATAACTTTACAATAGTTATTTTTAATATGTTTAAACATGTAGAAATACCATTCAAAAAAACAAAAATACAATGAGAAAGTTTTATGAGCAGTTATTAGAGAATAATAAAGAATGGGTTGAAAAATCATTAGCATTAGACCCTAACTTTTTTGCAGATTTAGCCAAAGGACAAACTCCGCCATTATTATGGATTGGATGTTCTGATAGCCGTGTTCCTGCAAATGAGATTATTGGAGCTAAACCTGGAGAAGTTTTTGTACACCGTAATATTGCAAATATGGTAGTACACTCAGATATGAATATGTTGAGTGTTCTGGATTATGCAGTAAATGTTCTTAAAGTAAAACACGTTATCGTGTGCGGACATTACGGTTGTGGTGGTGTAAAAGCAGCAATGGGAAATATGTCTGTTGGAATTATTGACAACTGGATTCGTCACATTAAAGATGAATATCGTTTACACGATAAGTATCTTAACTCAATTGAAGATGAAACAGAACGTTTTAATGCTTTTGTTGAAATTAATGCTAAAGAACAAGTATACAATTTAGCAAAAACTTCAATCGTACAAGGAGCCTGGAAAAACGGTCAGGATTTAATGCTTCACGGATGGGTTTACGGTTTAAATTCAGGTTTTGTAACTGATTTGAATGTAAATATCGCATCAAATGAAGAATTAGATGAGGTTTACCAACTAAGTAATCTATAAGAAAATAAAAAATCGCCTCAAAAGGGCGATTTTTTTTATTCGTTTTCGTCTAGATTTTCATTGAAAGCCGATGGTAATAAAGTTGGAATAAACTTTATCAGAATCGGTAATAACAAACTTCCGCCGGGAAGTAAAAATATGGTTAGTGACGGAATCGTTTTGCAAATATCCAAAAGTTGTTTTTTTACTTTTTTCTTTTCTTTGGCATCCAGATCTCTTGTTGTAGAATAAGCCAATAGAACCATTAATTCCTTACTCTGAATAATTTCCTTCACCAGTCTGTTTTTGTTTCTTACAATCAGTTTTACAACGCTGTGTGTCATCTGATCGTAGAAATGTTTGACCGGGTTGGAATAATTAAAATACGGAATCTTCTTTTTATGTGTCGTGATAAAATCATTAGTAGTATCGATGCTTTTGGTTACAAAATCATCCGAAACTCCCATCATGGATCCTAATGAGTATAAAAAGTAAGCTTCTTCATTTTCGACTACACCATCGCTCCATAAAGCCATTCCGGCCATATCGATTAAATAGTAATGCTCCAGTTTATTCTTGAAATAATCCAGTTGCAATGTTTCTAAAGTATCTACAGTAACTTTTGAAAATTTAGAATATCGAATAGAAGCCTCAAAAAGTTTGATTAATAAATCGTCATGTTGCGATTTTACGGTTTTGGTTTTTAAAGCCAGGCCTACAATGCCCAAAACAGTTTCTTCAATTCGTTTAAGATATTTATCCGGAATTGAGCCGTGTTCTAAATATTGTCTGAAAGCCAGCACATCAATAAACAAAAGCGCATTGGTAACCAAATGCGAAAAGTTTTTACTAATGATACTGTCATTAGTCTGAACGCGCTGATCGATTATATTTTCTAATGAAAGGGAAGGAGTGTCTTTTGGAAGTAAAATTTTAAACAAGTTAAATCCTTCCGGACTCATTTCTTTATAAAACTTTAAAACTTCGGCAATAAAATTACTCGGTTCTGAGCTTCTTTTTTCTAAGCAAAAAACGTGATATAAAGTATTTAATAAGGCAACCTTAGAAATTTCGGTCTTGAACCAGCCTTTTATAGGAACCGGAACCTGAGAATCAATAGCTATGATATGACCATAGATAAAACCAGTTTCTCTGACTTTATAGTAAAACGATTCTGCATTCTCAAAAGGAATGGCCTCTGAAAACTTTTGTTCACTAAAAAACTTATCTATCCAACCTGATGCTGATGGGTTAATCATTAACTTTAATTTATAGCTGCAAAGCTATATCTTTTTCTTGTTTTAGGATAAATTTTAAATGAAATAACCACTAGATTTTGTGAAAATGTAGTGGTTATTTGTTTTTTTTATTTGATAATTCCGGCACAAGCAACTCTTCCGCCTGCATTTCCGGTAGGCTGTGTTGTAAAATCATCTGTTCCCTGATGTACAATTAACCCTTTTCCAAGAATATCTTTGTTTGCATCTCCGCAACCAATACACCATTCGTCAGTAGTTAATGTGATAGTTCCGTTACCTTTTGCATCAGCAGTAAAGTTTCCAATATCACCTTTGTGGTATTCTGCAACACCCCATTTTCCGTGTTTTTTAAATGTTGGATTCCAGTGTCCTCCAGCAGAACTTCCATCGGCAGAACTACAATCCGCTTTTTCATGAATGTGTATTGCGTGAACTCCGGGAGCCAAACCAGTCATTTTTGCAACAAAAGTTACTTTACCGTTTTTCTCTGTAAAAGTAGCAGTTCCGGCAACAGTGCTATTACTTTTTGGCTCTAAAGCAATAGTTAGAGTTTTGGCATCATTTGATTTTGTATTAGTCTTACAGCCAATGATTAAAGCTGTAATTATAGCGAAAGAAACAATTATTTTTTTCATGTAAGAGGCTTTTAAATTAAAGATTAAGTAAATTTAACATAAAATTCCGACATTGATTGACGCTAATAGTTAAAAAAATCTAAAACTATTGGTTGTAATTTAATGTTACTTTAAGCGTAGAAGAGCATAATATTGCGTAAATTCGTAGAACCCCGAATTTAAAATTTTCAAAAATCAGTGTTTTATTTTTAATTTAATCTATAAAAATTATGATAAAGAATGTTTTGATTTTAGCTTTTTTAGGAGTGATTTTAATTTCTTGTAATGCTTCTAAAGCACAAAAAAATGATTCGGTTGCTACACTCGAAGGAACCTGGGAGCTTGACTATATAACCGGACCCAGAATTGCTTTTGATGGGTTGTATCCAAATAAAAAACCAACGATCAATTTTGATTTAAAAGAAAATCGTGTTTCAGGGAACAATAGCTGTAATTCATTTAACGGAAAATTGAGCGTAACAGGTAATAAAATCGATTTTACGCAACCAATGGCGGTAACAAAAATGATGTGTATGAACAACAGTCAGGGAGAGCAGGTTTTTATGAGTACGTTACAAAAAATAACTTCCTATGATATAACTGATGGTGGCAAAACGCTCAATTTTATTTCTGGTGATATCGCCATGATGCGATTTACCAAAAAATAGAATTACCTTTTTAACGCAATAAAAATAAAGCTATGAAAACTAAATTGTCAATTTTATTGGTATTATTGAGCTTTTTAATTGCTCCGGTTTTTGCACAGGAAAAAACTAAAAAAGAACTAAAAACAGAAAGAGCTTTACAGAAACAAAAAGAAGTAGAAGCACTTATTGATTCTAAAAATTTTGTTTTTGAAGCGCAAAAAGTCAATCCTCAAGGAGGCAGGGTTATTATTTTAGATTATAATACCTATTTCTTAAAATTCAATACAGAAAAAACAACTTGCGACTTACCTTTTTTCGGACGTGCTTTTAATGTGCCGTATGGTGGCGATGGCGGAATAAAATTTGAAGGAATTCCTGAAAAAATAACCGTTGAAAAAAAGAAGAAAAACTACATTCTGAGAGCTACCGTTAAAGGAAGAGATGATGTATATACCCTTATGTTTACTATCTTTTTTGATGGAGGTGCTACGCTTTCTGTAAATAGTAATAACAGAGCATCCATTTTTTATAATGGAGAGATTGAAGCTCCAAAAACAGAGCAAAGTATTAAATAGAGTTTTTAGATTTTACCAATCACTAATTCTTTACTTTATGCCGGAAAAAACGTTTAGTCTGGTTTTGAAGAAATGTCATTTTGTAATGGTGTTTCTTTTATTTGTAATGCCGGTTTTCAGTCAGGATCTGGAACCACGAGTGTATGCGAATGTGGCTAAAAATTTGAATGTAGCCTCTCTTGGCTATCTTTTTACCGATGGTAATGTGTTGACAGATCCGTCATTGCCTATTACTGATTTTACACTTCGAAGTCATAATGTAGCTTTAAATTATATTAGAACTTTTGGACTTTTTAATAAACTTGCCCGTGTTCAGGTCGCAGTTCCTTATACTTTTATGGATGGCTCACAAACGCGTACAAGCGGAGAAGTGATAACAGGATCCAGAACTGGTTTTGCCGATACAAAAATTCGCCTTGGAATTAATCTGTTAGGTTCGCCGGCTCTTGATAGATCTGAATTTAAAAATTTTGAACAAAAAACAATTTTAGGAGTAAGTCTCGTAACCTCAATTCCTACGGGAAGATATTACGATGATAAACAAATTAATATAGGTACAAACCGTTGGGCATTTAAACCTGAAATTGGAGTCTCGAAACGATTTGCTCATTTGTATGCCGAAGCATATGGCGGAATTTGCTTTTATACTGATAATAACGATTTTCTAGGCAAAAAATTAGAACAGAAACCAACTTATAGTTTACAGGGACATGCGAGTTATTATTTTAAAAATAATATGTGGGTAGGTTTTAATACCAATTGGTTTTTTGGAGGAAGAACCATTACAGACGGAGTTTCAGGTGACAGTGAAATAGACAACTGGAGGGTAGGAGGAACTTTTTCTACACCTATTGCAAAAGGGCAGTCTATAAGGTTTCAATACCATGTAGGGGCTTACACAAACAACGGATTAAATTATTATGCTTTATCCGCATCTTATCAATATTCATTTTTTTAATGTGTAAGAATGTTTTTATGATTTTATTTTTAATGCGTTAAAAATCAGTATATTTGGTAATCTCTTATTTTTTACAAACAATTAAAAATCAATACTATGAAAAAAATTAGTCTTATTCTTATTATGGCAATTGCCTCGTTTTCATCTTATGCTCAATCTTCGTTTAAAGAAGATATAGATGTGTTGCAAAGCATTTATGGTAAATCGAAAAGTGATCTTGTAAAACAATACATGAATTTATCAGATACTCAGTCTGCTGCATTTACCAAAGTTTACGATAATTATGAAACAGAACGTAAAGCTCTGGGGCAAACCAAGTTTCAGTTAATTAATGATTATGCGGCTAATTATGCAACACTGACAGATGCCAAAGCAGATGAATTAGCAAAAGGAACCCTGAAAAATCATTTGGCTTACGAGAAATTATATTCTAAAACTTATAATCAGGCTAAAAAAGCTGTGGGAGCAATAAATGCGGCAAAATTTCTTCAGTTAGAAGTTTATCTGCAAACCATAATAAGAGCAGAGATTTTAGAATCAATTCCTTTTATTGGCGAATTGGATAAATCAAAATTGTAAAAGACATTCTTATATATAAATAGAAAACGGCAGTTACCTCATATAACTGCCGTTTTTTATTTTTAAGAAACCAATTGGGTTACTTCGCTATTTTAACTTGATAAATAGTATTTACCATTCCGTCACGAGGACTATCCAATGGAAGTTCCCAGAACATGATTCCGCCTAATTTTTTAGATTTTGCATATTCTGCTTTCGCTTTAATAGAAGTTAGATTATCTCCCGTTGCAAAAGTTTTTTCCTTTTCATTGTACCAGTAAGCCGCTTTTGCTTTGTCATCCCAAAAATATTTCCAGCCATTTGCTTCTGTATACGTATCTGCGTAACTTTTGAAGGGAACACCCTGAATGTGCTCGCCTGATTGGTATAAACCATTATTTACATTGGCTACATTTTTCCATGTTCTTGTATAAAAAGCGCCTCCAATGACTAATTTTTCAGCAGGAATTCCTTGTTTTAGTAAAAACTCTACAGCTCTGTCGGTAGATTCTTCTTTTGGATTTGTGCTGTATAAAGGAGTATGATGTCCTGTAACTGTCGAATAACCGTTTACTAAATCATAACTCATAATGTTGATGCGGTTTACAAATGGAGCAACTCCTTTCCAATCGATAGATTCATCTAAACATTTTTGAAAACCTCCTGCAGCAAAGCTTAATTCGTACTTTTTGCCTAAAGTAGAACGTAAAATTTTAATTAATTCTGTGAAATTTGGTTTGTCAGCAGCTTGAAATAAATGTCCAGGCAGTCCCTCAATTGCCGGATATTCCCAATCTAAATCTAAACCATCTACTTTAAAGTAGTCACTCACTTCTTTTACCGATTTAGCAAAAGTTAATCTTCCTTCAGCCGTAGAAAATGCAGCAGAACAAGGCTCACAACCTCCCCAGCCACCAAGTGAAAGAATAATTTTAAGTTGCGGATTTGATGCTTTTAAAGAAACCAAATACTTAATTGTAGTAGAATCTTTAGGAGAATCAACGCTTAGTTTTCCATCTTTTAAATGGCAAAAGCTAAAGATAATCTGGTTGAGTTTGTTTACCTCATACTCATTAATTAATTTATCATCGCCGGTATAATAAGCAATGATGTCCATCTTTTTGTTTTTTTGAGCAAAGGTATTTGTGGTACCAATGCAAAATAAAAGCAAAGCAATCAGGTTAATTTGTTTCATTTTACGTTTTTTAAAGTTTTTAGAATGTTAAATATAGAGCTTTTAGAATAAAATACTAGTTAAATAGCTAAACAGTATCCACCTCATTTGTTAGGTTTTTTCTTTTAAAAATCAATTTCATTGCGTTTAAATAGGATTTTTTTTTCTTTTTGATTAAATTTACGATACATCTCTACATAAATTATCAAAACTGTATTTGTTATCAAAAACTTCTTAATCTTAATCTAAGGTTCAGAATCTGCTTTGATAATAGTGACAAACTATTTCATCATGAATAAATCTAAAAGCTCAAGTGTCTTTAAAACCAATTTTACAAAATCAGTTGCATTACCAAGTTTAGCTATAATTATTGCAATTTCATTGTTTTGCGTTTTTTTTTCGAAGGACACGGAGCAGGCACTTAATATTGTAAAAGAAATAATATTTAAAAATTTAAGCTGGCTTTACGTATTGTTAGTGACTGTTTTCGTTTTGTTTCTGATAACACTGGCAATTAGTAAATTTGGAAAAATAAAATTGGGTGCAGATGATTCTGAGCCTGAATATTCTTTTTTTTCCTGGATAGCAATGCTTTTTGCCGCCGGAATGGGAATTGGTTTGATGTATTTTGGAGTAGGAGAAACCATGTCGCATTATGCAACGCCGGCAAATGCTAATTTGGCGGATAATTTACGTGCAAAAGAAGCGCAATTGTATACTTTTTTTCATTGGGGTTTTCATGCCTGGTCGATTTATGGTGTAGTAGGACTCTCATTAGCTTATTTTGCCTACAGACACAATTTACCACTTGCAATTCGAAGTGGATTTTATCCAATTTTAAAAAATAGAATTCACGGAAGGTTTGGCAATATTGTGGATGTTTTTGGTTTGTGCAGTACTTTTTTCGGAATTGCTACAACACTTGGTTTTGGAGTAGTGCAATTAAGTGCTGGATTAGTAAGTCTTCATTTAATCTCGGAATCCAGTTTTAGTTATCAAATTATTATTGTTTTGGTAGTTATGATAATTGCTGTTCTTTCGGCCATATCAGGTTTAGGGAAGGGGGTTAAAAAATTAAGTGAGCTGAACATTATTATGGCCGTTTTATTAATGTTGTTTATTTTAGTTTTTGGACCAACAATCTACATTTTAAGTACTTTTACAGAAGGTCTGGGTCATTATATCAGTCATTTCATTTCACTTACTTTTAATACATATGCTTATGAACAGGGAAGCCAGGAATGGTTCTCTAAGTGGACTATTTTATATTGGGCATGGTGGATTTCATGGGCGCCTTATGTCGGATTATTTATTGCAAAAATTTCTAAAGGAAGAACTATAAGAGAATTTATCCTGGCGGTATTATTTATTCCTGCGTTTTTTAATTTTTTGTGGATGACAGTTTTTGGGAGCAGCGCCGTCTGGATTGATGAACATATCGCACACGGAGCTTTAAGCGAATTTGCTAAAAACCCGGATACATTATTGTTTAATTTCTTTACTTATTTCCCTTTTACTACGTTCTTAAATGTTTTATCTATCCTTATTATTTGCGTGTTTTTTATCACATCAGCAGATTCGGGAATTTTTATAATGAATGGTATAGCATCAAAAGGAGCAGTGAGTTCTCCAAAATGGCAAAGTGTGTTTTGGGGTATTCTATTGTCTCTTTTAGCATTAAGTTTATTGCATTCGGGTGGTTTGGCCTCTCTTCAAACGATGACATTAATTACTGCTTTGCCTTTCGGGATTATTATGGCGCTTTTGTGTTATAACTTATGGAAAGCATTGGTTGTAGACAGTGAATATAGTGCCAAAAAATATTCGCACGGAAGTCTGAATTGGAACAACAATAACTGGAAAGAGCATTTAGAAAAGATCGTAACTGTTTCTAAAAAGAAAGATATTCATAAATTTTTGAATCAAACGGTGAAAAAAGCTTTTGAAGAATTAGTAGTCGAATTGGCTAAAAATAATATTGAGGCACACATCAATTCTTTTTCTACGCCCCAACAAGCCGTTGAGTTAGAAATAAAATACGATCAGTTGCGCAACTTTAAATATGGTGTAATGGCTCAGAAACAAACGGTTTCTGAAACCTTACTAAACGAAAAAAATACTCCCGACATTGACTTGGAATTTATTTTTCAACCCGTTACTTATTTTGGAGATCATCGTAAAGGATATGATATTCAATATTTGAGTAAAGACGGAATTATTTCAGATGTTTTGAGGGAATATGAGCGTTTTTTAAACCTAAGTTCTGAGGGAGATCACGATTTGATTATGAAACCAAATAATTAATTATTAAATGTAAATGGTTAATTATTAAAGTAAATGCTGTATGAGTTTAAATTTAAGCGGTATGTTTAAATGAACTTATATCACTTATATGGTGAAAAAACGGTTTGCATAAGACGCAATGCTGTCTCCCTACAGATGGTAGAAAAAAATAAACCCGCACTGTTTCGGATAAGTGCGGGTTTAAACAAATTAAAAGCTAAAAACTATTTTTATATTAGAAGCAGTATTCGTTTTCTGCAACTAATTTAGATGTAATAACCTCTCTCAAAGCTACAACATTTGGATTGTTGGTGTATTTTGTAAAACGTTTAAGACCCATTAACATCATACGTTGTTCATCTCCTTCAGCAAAAGAAATAATTCCTTCTTTACCTCTTGAGTTTACAATATCTACTGCTTTATACAAGTATAATTTTGCCATAGCAATTTGCTCTTGTACTTTATCTTCACCTTGATTTTTGGCTAATTTTTCAGTTCTAAGGATTGTACTTTCAGCCATGTAGATTTCGATTAAGATATCAGAAGCAGCCATTAATAACTGTTGGTGAGCATCTAAATCGGGACCGTATTTTTGAACAGCACTTCCGGCAACCATTAAGAAAACTTTCTTAAGGTTAGCGATAATTCCTTTTTCTTCAGCAAATAATTCAGAGAAATCTGGAGTATCAAAAGATGGAATTCCCATTAATTCTTCAGAAACTTTCATTGCCGGTCCAAGTAAATCAACATGACCTTTCATAGCTTTTTTGATCAACATACCTACAGAAAGCATTCTGTTGATTTCGTTTGTTCCTTCGTAGATTCTAGCGATACGAGCATCTCTCCACGCACTTTCCATTGGAGTGTCTTCAGAGAATCCCATTCCACCAAAAATCTGAATTCCTTCGTCAGCACAAGCCTGAACATCTTCAGAAACTGCTACTTTAAGAATAGAACATTCGATAGCATATTCTTCAACACCTTTCAATTCAGCTTCCTGGTGAGAAGTTCCTTCTGCTTCACGAGCAGCAATTCTGTCTTCGATATCTTTTGCAGCACGGTAAGAAGCACTTTCTCCCGCGTATGCATTAGTTGCCATTTCAGCTAATTTAGAACGAATTGCTCCAAAAGATGAAATTGCAGTGTTAAATTGGATTCTTTCGTTAGCATATTTAACTGCATTTGTAGTAACTCTACGTTGCGCATCTAAACAAGCTGCAGCCAATTTAATACGACCAACGTTCAAAGCGTTCATTGCAATTTTGAAACCGTTTCCTCTTTCAGACAACATGTTTTCAACAGGAACTTTAGTATCGTTGAAGAAAACCTGACGAGTAGATGAAGCACGGATTCCTAATTTATGCTCTTCTTCATTCATAGAAATTCCGTTAGACGGATCATTTTCTACGATGAAACCAGTAATATTTTTGTCATCTCCAATACGAGCAAAAACGATGAAAACGCTACAGAAACCTGCATTCGAAATCCACATTTTTTGTCCTGTAATAGAGTAGTGTGTTCCATCTTCAGATAAAACTGCTTTAGTTTTTCCTGAGTTAGCATCAGATCCTGCGCCTGGTTCAGTTAAGCAATAAGCTCCAAACCATTCTCCAGAAGCCAATTTAGGAACGTATTTTTTCTTTTGTTCTTCAGTACCATAAAGCGTAATTGGCATAGTTCCAATACCTGTATGAGCACCAAAAGCAGTTGAGAACGATCCTGTAGCACCAGAAATGTAATCACAAACCAGCATTGTAGATACGAATCCCATTCCTAATCCGCCGTATTCCTCAGGAACCGCAACTCCCAGAAGTCCAAGTTCACCAGCTTTACGCATAGATGATTCAGTATAAGCATAATCTTTTTTCTCAAAACGATCTTTGTGTGCCCATAATTCTTTGTCAACGAACTCTTTTACAGAGTCACGCATCATTAACTGCTCTTCCGAAAAATCTTCAGGTGTAAAGATATCTTCGCACTTTGTTTCTTTAACTAAAAACTGACCACCACGGGTTACGTTTTTTTCGATTGTATCTGCCATTGCTTTTGTTTTTGTATGTTTTTAAATTAAGATGCAAGAGTCAAGAAGAAAGATTGTAGTCTAACTTGTTGATGAAACCTGTGGTCATCTTTTGAAATTCAATTATTTTGTTTTCTATTTCTTCTGTTTTTTCTTTTGATAAATAGTCGTTTTGACAAGCTATCAATAATTGTGTTTGTAATTCAAATGAAGAACCTAAACTAATATTCAGATAATGCTGAAAATGTTTATTTCCTCTGTTTGAGCCTTCAGCAATATTAGAAGGCATTGAAACAGAACATCGATTCATTTGATTAGTCAAGCTATACGTTTCTGATTTTGGAAAAGTGGCAGTTAATTTATAGATATTATTAGTAATTTCCATAGCTAAAATCCAAATTTTCAAATTCTTAAAATTGTGTCTCATGTTTTTTTGAGGCAAGATAAGAAGAAAAATTAAAAGTAAGTTTTTTACTACTTTTTAAAATTTTGTTTTCATAACATATTCATTCCAAAATTAAGTCTTGCTTCTTGCTTCTTTCCTCTCAAAAGCAGTCTACAATACCTCGTAAATTCCCGCAGAACCTTGCCCAGTTCCCACACACATTGAAACGATTCCGTATTTATTACCTCTGCGTTTCATTTCGTCGAATAACTGAACAGAAAGTTTAGCACCAGTACAACCTAGAGGGTGTCCTAAAGCGATCGCTCCACCATTTACGTTTACGATATCTGGATTTAAACCTAACTCGCGAATTACAGCCAAAGACTGAGAAGCAAAAGCCTCGTTTAATTCAACCAAGTCAATATTTTTTAATTCTAAACCAGCTTGTTTCAAGGCTTTCGGAATTGCTTTTACAGGACCAATACCCATTATTCTTGGCTCAACACCAGAAGAAGCAAAGTTTACCAATCTTGCAATTGGCTCAAGGTTTAATTCTTTCACCATATCCTCGCTCATGATTAAAACAAAAGCAGCACCATCACTCATTTGAGAAGAGTTACCGGCAGTTACACTTCCGTCAGCAGCAAAAACAGGTCTTAAACCAGCTAAAGCAGCAACAGAAGTTCCGGCTCTTGGACCTTCGTCTTGTTTTACAACATAAGATTTAGTTTCTTTTTTACCATTTTCATTGATGAAAGTCTGCTCAACAGTAATCGGAACGATTTGTTTGTCGAATTTTCCCTCAGCTTGAGCTTTCAGGGCTTTCATATGAGAATTGTAAGCAAACTCATCCTGATCTTCTCTTGAAATTTTATATTGATTAGCAACCGCTTCCGCAGTTAAACCCATTCCCCAATAATAATCTTCATGACCTGCAGCAGCAACTTTATAGTCCGGAGTTGGTTTGTAACCCCCCATCGGAATAAAACTCATACTTTCTGCACCACCGGCAATGATACAATCTGCCATTCCTGATTGGATTTTCGCAGTTGCCATTCCGATAGTTTCTAATCCAGATGCGCAATAACGGTTAACTGTTACACCAGGAACATCTTCCACTTTTAATCCCATAAGAGAGATCAAACGTCCAACGTTAAGACCTTGTTCAGCTTCCGGCATGGCATTTCCTACCATAACGTCATCGATACGTTTTTTGTCAAAATCAGGCAACTCATCCATCATAAACTGAATGGTTTCTGCAGCTAATTCATCAGGTCTTTTAAATCTAAAAACACCTTTTGGAGCTTTTCCAACTGCTGTTCTATATGCTTTTACTATATATGCTGTTTTCATTTTCTTAGTTTCTAAGAGGTTTCCCTTTGGTTAACATGTATTGAATTCTTTCTAAAGTTTTTCTCTCCGTACAAAGAGATAAGAAAGCTTCACGTTCGATATCTAATAAATATTGTTCAGATACTAAAGTTGCTTCAGATAAATCACCACCAGCCATTACGTAAGCAAGTTTGTTAGCGATTTTTTTATCGTGCTCAGAAATGTATTTTCCAGCTTCCATTTGATCCGTTCCAACTAAGAACATTCCAAGAGCTTGTTTTCCTAATACTTTCACATCAGTTCTTCTGATCGGTTGCGTATAACCAGCTTCAGCCATTAACAAAGCATGTTTTTTAGCTTCAGCGATCTGACGATCTTTGTTTACCACAATAACGTCTTTTCCATGTTGAAGAAGTCCAGTATCAAAAGCTTCATAACCAGAAGTCGAAACTTTTGCCATTGCGATTGTTAAGAAATACTCTTGAAGAACGTTCAATTCCACATCGTTTTTGCGGAATAAATCTGAAGCTCTCAAAGCCATTTCTTTAGATCCACCACCACCAGGAAGTACACCAACACCAAACTCAACTAATCCCATATAAGTTTCAGCAGCAGCAACCACTTTATCAGCATGTAAGCTCATTTCGCATCCACCACCAAAAGTCATTCCGTGAGGGGCAACAACAACTGGAATCGAAGAATAACGAACGCGCATCATAGTGTCCTGGAACATTTTGATTGCCATGTTCAATTCATCATATTCCTGCTCAACCGCCATCATAAAGATCATTCCGATATTAGCACCAACAGAGAAATTCGCTGCCTGATTACCAATAACTAAACCTTGATATTCTTTTTCAGATAAGTC
Source organism: Flavobacterium bizetiae (assembly GCF_902804475.1). Taxonomy (GTDB): domain Bacteria; phylum Bacteroidota; class Bacteroidia; order Flavobacteriales; family Flavobacteriaceae; genus Flavobacterium; species Flavobacterium bizetiae. Next base: position 47,437 of record NZ_CADCSU010000099.1, on the reverse strand, counting down.
GATTGCTTTATTGATAGCTTGTAGAACGTCGCCACCAATTGTATTCATTTTAGATTGGAATTCTAAATTCAAGATTCCGTCTCCTAGATCTTCAATGATTGCACCACTATTGCTCCAAACTTTTTTGCTTTCGCGAATGTTGTTTAGGATAATAAATGAATCTTGTCCAGGAACTTTAACTTGTGATTTTGTTGGAATGTTATAGAAATAAGTTGCTCCTTCTTTTACAGAATAGAAACTTTCGCTTCCAGAAGCCAACATTTCAGTAACCCACGCAGCTGGTTCAAGACCTTCTGCTTTCATGATTTCGATTCCATTGGCAACACCAATCGCGTCCCAAATTTCGAATGGACCATTTTCCCATCCAAAACCAGCTTTCATCGCATCATCAATTTTGAATAATTCGTCTGAGATTTCAGGAATTCTGTTTGACACATAAGCAAACATTCCGGCGAAACTTTTACGGTAGAATTCTCCCGCTTTATCTTTTCCTTTCACCAAAACTTTAAAACGGTTGATAGGTTTATCGATAGTTTTAGTCAATTCAAGCGTAGCAAAATTTGCTTTTTTAGCAGCGCGGTATTCTAATGTATCTAAGTCTAAAGAAAGAATATCTTTATCTACTTTTTTATAAAAACCTTGTCCAGTTTTGCTTCCTAGCCAATTGTTTTCCATCATTTTTGTGATGAAATCAGGAAGTTTAAACAATTCGTGTTGTTCGTCAGTAGGGCAGTTTTCATAAATACCATTGGCAACGTGTACCAAAGTATCTAAACCAACCACGTCAACCGTACGGAAAGTAGCCGATTTTGGACGACCAATTACCGGACCAGTCAATTTATCAACTTCTTCAATTGTTAATCCCATTTCTTTTACCAAGTGGAATAAACTTTGGATTCCGTAGATACCAATTCTGTTTCCAATAAACGCCGGAGTATCTTTAGCAACAACAGATGTTTTTCCTAAAAATTTAGAACCGTATTCGTTTAAGAAATCCAATACTTCAGTTGAAGTTTTTGGACCAGGAATAATTTCAAACAACTTTAAGTAACGCGCAGGGTTAAAAAAGTGAGTTCCGCAGAAGTGTTGTTGAAAATCTTCGCTTCTTCCTTCGCTCATAAAATGAATTGGAATACCAGAAGTGTTTGAAGTAACCAAAGTTCCCGGTTTACGGAATTTCTCGATTTGCTCAAAAACTAATTTTTTGATATCCAAACGCTCTACAACAACCTCGATAATCCAATCAACATTGGCAATTTTTGCCATATCATCAGTTGTATTTCCAGTTGTAATTCTGCTGGCAAATTTTTGACTGTAAATAGGAGACGGTTTCGATTTTAATGAATTCGCCAAGTGCTCGTTTACTACACGGTTGCGAACAACTTTACTTTCAAGCGTTAATCCTTTTTTAGTTTCAGCTTCTGTCAACTCGCGGGGTACGATGTCAAGCAGTAAAACTTCAACACCAATATTGGCAAAATGACAAGCTATTCCTGAACCCATAATTCCGGATCCAATTACAGCAACTTTTTTAATTGTGCGTTTCATAAGTCGTTAATATTTGTTTTTGTTTTTTTTGAATTTGAAATAAACCGTTTCATTACTATGAAGTGATATTATTCATTTTCTATTTTTTCTGTTTGATTAAATATATTCTTGTCCTGAATTAATTCGTTGATGATTTCAGAAACTTCTATGAAATGGTTTAATTTTTCATCCGAAACATGTTTTCTGATCGTTTCATTAAATTTCAGAACCGTATTTTTAGATAACTCTCTTTTTTCTTTCCCAAAATCGGTTAGGTATATCAAAACACCGCGACCATCCGTTGGGTTTTTCTTTCGAACAATCAAACCTTTGTCTTCCATCGATTTCAATGTTCTCGTCAGGCTCGTAGCTTCCATTCCCATTCTTGGCCCTAATGCGGTAGACGGAGTTCCGTCTTCCTTGTCAATACTCAAAAGTGCAAATCCCGTCGCCATTGTAGCATCGTATTTAGCAGCTTCTTCATTGTACATTCTTGATACAGCTTGCCAGGTAGCTCGCAAAATATAATCTATTGTTTTCTCTTTCATATGTAACTATATCGATTTCAAATATAATCAAAAAATACTATGCATGCATATTAATTTATGATAAATTTTTGGTTAGTAAAAAAATATCTCTGATTTAGAGTGGTTTATGGTTTAATTTTAATTGAAATATACTATTCTTTTTTGAGATTTTAACAAAATTGATGCTGTAAAAATCGTTTTATGGTTTTAATTTAAGATAAAATCCTATATTTTGTAAAAAATTATGCGTTTAATTCAGTCTTGTCTTCGGCTTCATAGCGCGAAATAGCCTTCTCAAGGATTTTTTTCATACGATTTCGTAGATTTTCCGGTTTGATAACTTCAATACCATCACCAAAACCTAACAGTATGCGTTCCATTTCATAATTGGGCGAAATAAACAAATGCACGATAATACTTTTGTCCTCATTTTCCTTAATTAGTCTTTGTGTATGATGCAAAGGTTTGGTAATAACGTAAGGCGCATTTACGGCATCAATCCACAATTCGATTTTTCTGGGCTGTAAACCGGAATTCACCGTAACACCAATTACATTTTTATAAAATAACTCAGCATCAAAATCTTCCTCTAAATAAGGCAGATTAAAATCATAATCAATACTAATAATTCGATCCAAAGCCAAATTGGTAATAGGAGCAGAGCCCTTTTTCTTTCCTACCAAAAACCATCTGTTATTAAACTCCTTCAATATAAAAGGATGAAAATGAAACTTAGCCTCTTCTCTCGATTTAAATGATTTGTAAGTAATCACCAAAACAATCTTCTTAATAATCGCCTGATACACTTCATCCAGATAATGCAAACCCTTTAATCCTTCATTTTTATCCAGATAAATAACCGGTTTGGTATGCGATTTCTCCGCGTAGATTTTATCCTCCAGTCGCTGCAAAATATCTGATACATCATTAAATAAAGAGAAATCCTTAAACTGTTTCAACATCGAAACCGTTTCGGTCAAAACATTCATATCCGTTTCCGTCAGCGGAATATCCGTTATGGAAAACTCATCATCTTCATATTTATAATATTTTTTATCATACACGACAATTGGCGCATTATAACCTAGTTTTTCACTTCGCATCAGCTGAATATCCATCTGAATCGTTCGTTTACTAATCGGGTTTTCACGACCTTCATATTCAAACAAAGCATCAGAACAACATTCGATTAAATCCTCCAGCGTCCATTGCCTGTATTTATTCTGCAAGCATTTGTCAATGGTTTTGTACCGTATTAAGGCATTTTTGTTTTGTGACATAGTTTATGTTTTTGGGCGTGTTCGCCGCGGCGAATCGGGCTTTCGGCTTTATCTTTTGTTTCGTTCCACTTCACAAAAGCATATCGCCTCTATCCCTCACGCATACCGCTAATAATGATATCTCGTTTTTATAATATTAAAAAATGATTTTTTGATTTCAATTTTCCGTTCTAATTTCCCATTTCAATTTTCCATTCCAATTTTCCGTAGAGACGCACAGCAGTGCGTCTAACACCACGTAACCCCAATTTATTCAAATTTAGATGAACCAATAGTTACGGACATTCGTTGCGTAGACGCACTGCTGTGTCTCTACAATATACAAATGTCAATAGAAAATCTGTTTTTTGGCATCTTTGACAAACCCGACAGGTTTTTAAAACCTGTCGGGTTTAACATCGTTAAAATTTGCGCAGATTAAATCGTAAAAAATCTGCTCAATCTGCTCAATCTGCGAGAAATAAAAATTTCGCGCCTTTACGCCATTAATATCTACGTCAACAATAAAATCTCTTTTTCAATATTAACCCGGGCTTTCTCTTCATATAAATTTCTAAACTCCTCGGTTTGAAAAATAAATTCATTCTCAAGAAAATGTTTTAAAGCTTTCGCTCTTCCGGGTTTGTATAGAAAATCAGGATAAATGCCGTATTCTTTTCTAATTTGTTCGAAATAGATTTTATAATCTTCCCAATCCCGGGCGAGAATCTTCAAATCAAAATCAATTAACCAATTAATATCTTCTAATATATTATGCTGATGTTGTTGTGTAGCACAAATCGCATCAAAAACCAATTGGCGATCAAATGAGATATTTTCAGGTAAAATCGACAAAGCAAATTCAGCGCTTTTGAGTTCGTTGTCTTTTTTAGAACTTTTATAGATGTAGTCGTGATAAAAAATAGAAAACAATATTTCGTTTGGCTTATTAAGTTTATCACGATACGTTTCAAAACTCTCAATCATTGCTGCAATATGCGTCAAATTATGATAATGTCTTGATTTACCAGAATATGCCTTTTCTAATTCCAGCCAGTTTTGTTGAATATCATTTGCTGAAAAGCCAATATTCGAAAGTAATTCAGAATAAATTTGGTTTAAATTCATGTTGTTTTTATTTAAATCTGATGAAAGCTCCAAAAGGGCGTAATATTTATAACCAATTTTACATTATTCAGTATCAAGCTCCAGCGGAGCGGAATATCTATAGCAATTTATTAGAAAAAGAATCAAAAGCTCCAGCGGAGCGACACTTCGGTTTTTACGTTGGCCAATAAATATGTCACCCCGCTGGGGCTCTTAATAATGCATTATTGAAAATGGCTATAAATATGTCGTCCCTCTGGGACTTTCTTGTTTCTATCTAAAACTATAAATATGTCTATCCCTCTAGAATTTTATTTACTTTATTTAAAACGCTAAAAATATGCCGTCGATAAAGGGATTTACGCAATTTTATTAAATCAATATTTACTCAAATATAGAATTCTTTTTTTACTGCGCAAAATAATTGCGTAGTAGTGTCGAAATCTTTGTTCAGGAAATAAAACAAATAGTATTTCTAAAAAAATGAAACAAAATTTAACTGCGCAAAATAACTGCGCACTAGTTTAGAAATCTTTGTTCAGGAAATAAAAACAAACGTTCATAGAAATAAAAATAAAGAATAAAACAGGTCAAGTTTGAGTTACTTCGAAAACTTTCCACGTACACACTTACATCATTACCTTTTTATTCAATTATCATGAGGCAGTAGCTCAGCGGTTAGAGCAGGTAGTTTTGAAATTATCCTTAAAAGGTCAATCCAAACTTACTTCGTACACTTTTAATGTCCGGGTCGTGGGTTCGAATCCCATCTGCTTCACTATTAATGGTCAATTAAAACTTACTTCAAGACAATTGGTAACTCCGGTTCGAGTCCGGCAAGTTTTAAAATCATCATTAATAAAAAAGAGGGTCAAAATTAGCTTACTTCTTGGGGGAACCCACCAAACTGTCACTTTGAAACAGCTAATTCATTACACTCAAATTTAAGGTCAAGTGTTTCTTACTTCAAAAATCTTTTAGGTAGAACTCAGAAACGCAATTATCTAAATTTTAAAAATTAAAAAAAATGAAAACAAAAGAATTATTAAAAATCAGTTTACGTCAAAATGCTATTTTCATTCCATCAGAAATGATTACGAATGACGTTAAAAATTTATCAGGAACAACTTCAGTTTTGTTAGCCAATGTTTCAAAACTTGGATTTACATTTTCTGAATCATTATTACATGCTTTAAACAATGTGAACCCAAATTATAAAGTTGAAGTTTTAGAAGTTTTGAGAGAAGTTTTAGGAACAGATAAAAATTGGACACCATTGGTAAAAGAATGGAATGTACCAACAGGAGAATCTGTTTTAGATCATGTTGTCACGTATTTTTGGAATGTTTTGAATATAAAAAGCGGAACGACTTTGCAATGCGGACATATTATCCCAGATAATACTTTTCCGTTAGAAAGATACAATGGTTGTCCATTCTGCGGAACTCCTTTTGAATTCTGGAAAATCGAAAAATTCGGACAAAGAGGTAAATTGAAAGTTCTTGAATTGTGGTCAGAAAAAGATTTAAATGATTTCTATATATCGTTATTGCAATCTAAAACCGCTTTAGACGCTACGCAAGTAGATAGTTTGAAAATGGTGATGAAAAATTTGCCTTTACCAAAAACGGATGTTGCAATGAAGGAAACTTTAATGCTTGTAATTGATCTTTTGATCGAAAACGGTAAAGAAGCCGAAGCGTCTCAGTTTTTGAAAACACCAACCGATATCTTACGATATTTATGGTATAAAAACACAGGAATGCTTCAGATTATCGAGCCAAAAACAATTATCAAAAGAACATCAAAAAATGCTCAGCATTTATACAATGTTTTAGATACAAGCGTTCAGGCCAGAATTGCATCAACAAATGATTTGAAACTAAAATATTCCCGAAAAGAATGTTTAATGGTGGCAAACTGGTTGAACAATATGGATATGGAAGTTGAAGCAATGTGCGAAACCATGCATCCAAAAAGAGGAATGTGGGTTCGTTTTATCCGAGCGTTGCGTTTGGCAGAATACAGTAAAAGAAAAGGATTTGAGAAATTGAATTTTTTAATGGATGTATTCTACAACCAAGTCTATGATGTTTGGCAAAGCAAAGTAAACAAGTCAAGATTAAAATTTGATGCCGATAAAACATTCGCCTTATTAAAACAACGTCCAGGATTGTTTGCACGTTCGTTATTCTCAAACATGCTATGGTTTGGTGCAGACGAAACTGTGGCACATTTTACAGAAATAATAGATAAAGTTCCGGCAAGATTGGTATTTACATTGAATATGTATGCTCAAAATTATTTTGATAAAAACATGCAAAGAAGTGTGAAACCTTTAGGCGGAACCAACAAACGAATTGCTCCAAATGCATTATTGAATTTGTACGATGAAGATCAACTAGAGGTGATGAAAAATCAAATCGAAGCGTTGTGTCTTTTGGCGATGAAAAAACGATTTGCTGCAGTTGCTAATACCAACAAAACAATCTATATCGATCCGCAATTGTTTAACATTCCAGTTTCTATAGGAGATCGAAGCGAAACCGTTCAGGATTTGCCAGTTGCTTTAATGGGAACACGTTTCCCGATTGAAGGAAACGAAGTGCGATTGTTTATGCAATGGGGTAAAGATTTGCCGGCACAGCATTTAGATATGGATTTGAGCTGTCATATCGCTTATGAAGATAAAGCTGATGTTTGTTCTTTCAGCCGATTAACCACAACAGGTTGTCAGCATAGCGGTGATATCCGAAGCATTCCGAGTAAAGTGGGGACGGCTGAATATATCAACATCAACATTGATGAATTAGCGAAAGCCAAAGCAAAATTTGTAACTTTTACTTGCAATGCATATAGCAACGGAAGTATTACGCCAAATCTTGTTGTAGGTTGGATGAACAGCAAACACCCGATGAAAATTTCGGAAAAATCTGGAGTTGCATACGATCCGTCGTGTGTAGATCATCAGGTTCGTGTAACGCAAAATGTTGCCAAAGGTTTGGTTTTTGGAGTGTTGAATGTAGCCAAAAGAGAAATCGTTTGGTTAGAGATGACTTTCGGAGGTCAGGTTGTAGGTGGTTTGGATTTTAAAGGAGTTCAGGCATTATTAGCAAAATTAAGCAGCAAATTGAATATTGGTAGTTTGTTACAACTTAAAGCGGAAGCTCAAGGTTTAACCATCACCGAAGATCAAAATGCTGATGAGGTTTACGATGCAAAATGGGCGATAAATGCCGTGGCAGTTACGCAATTATTAATTGATTAAGGAAAGGTTCTGAGGGACTAAGTTTCTGAGGTTCTAAGGTTTTTGTAGAGGCGCACTGCTTTGGTGATTCTCTTTGAAGGAATATTGGATGTGATCCTTCGTTCAGGATGACATAAAATGAAAAAGAAATCATTTTAATCCTCATAATCTGTGGCTAAAAAAAAATAAAAACTTTGCGACTCTGCGACTTTGCGAGAAATAAAAAACCTACGCAAAATAACTGCGCAGTATAAAACAACCTTTGTACTATCAAAAAGCAAAAACAAATGAAAACACAAATAAACGGTACAGATATATTAGAATTAGGACTCCCAGAAGGAAAAACAATTGGGATTGCCTTAAGAATAAACAGCAAAAGACACGGATTCACAAGAGACGAAATGATAACAAATTTCAAAAACGTCTTAGAAACTCCGGAGAATTATATCGACGATAAAATCTTCAGCAAACTGGCAATTGCTTTAATCGAAAAATCGAATGAAAAACCAGAAGATTTCATCGCTTTAAATCAGAATCCGAATGCATATTCAGCTTACGGATTAGATCATATCGAAGACGGAGCCAGAAAACAAATGGAAGTGGCCATGAAATTACCTGTTACGGTTGCGGGAGCTTTAATGCCAGACGCGCACCAAGGTTACGGATTACCAATTGGCGGAGTTTTAGCCACAAAAAATGCCATTATTCCGTATGGAGTTGGAGTTGATATTGGGTGTAGAATGGCATTGTCAGTTTATGATATTGCAGAAGATTTTTACTTTGAAAACGAAGCCAATTTCAAAAAAGAATTAATTGCCAATTCGATTTTTGGAGCAGGTCACGGATTTCATGGACAATACAAATCAGATCATGCGGTTTTGGAGAACGATGCTTTTAATATGAATCCGTTTGTGAAGAACTTGAAAGATAAGGCCTGGTCGCAATTAGGATCTTCAGGTGGTGGAAATCACTTTGTGGAATTCGGAATCATGGAATTTGCAAAAGACGATTCGGTTTTGAATATCCCGAAAGGAAAATACGTCGCTTTGTTAACGCATTCTGGTTCACGCGGAATGGGAGCCACCATTGCCGGACATTATACTAAAATTGCCAAAGACGTTTGTAAACTTCCGGAAGTGGCCAAAAACTTAGCCTATCTGGATATGAATTCACAAATGGGACAAGAATATTGGCTTGCGATGAATTTGGCTGGAGATTATGCTTCGGCTTGTCACGAGATTATCCATAACAAAATGGAACGTGCTCTGGGTGCGACGATTTTAGCCAAAGTCGAAAACCACCATAATTTTGCCTGGAAAGAAATCTGGAACGGCGAAGAAGTGATCGTGCATAGAAAAGGAGCAACCCCAGCCGGAAAAGGCGTTATGGGAATCATTCCGGGAAGTATGACCGCGCCGGGATTTTTGGTGAGAGGAAAAGGTGAGGAGAACGCCATTAATTCGGCTTCGCATGGAGCAGGAAGACAAATGAGCAGAACTCAAGCAATAAAAAACATCACACCAACCGACATGAAATCGATCCTGAGAGATCATGGCGTTACGCTTATCGGTGCGGGTCTGGACGAAGCCCCAATGGCGTATAAAGATATCAATCAGGTAATGGAAGCGCAACAGGATTTAGTTGATGTTGTAGCGAAGTTTACCCCGAAATTGGTTAGAATGGCAGATGATGGGAGCCGTGAGGACTGAGTTTAGTTTTCAGTCTCAGTCTCAGTTTTTCAGTATAGAGGGGTGTTTTTAGTGATCAGTCTCAGTCGCGGTTTTCAGTATAGAGGCGCACTGCAATGCGTCTAACGTTTTGTGGTAATTTTAACCGCAAAGAGCGCAATCCCGATAGCTATCGGGATACGCGAAGGTCGCAAAGATTTTTTTCACGCTCCCGATAGCTATCGGGATTACAGATTCAGCAGATTTTTAAATAATCCTATTAATCTTATTAATCTGTGGCTAAAATAAAAACTTTGCGACTCTGCGACTTTGCGAGATTAAAAATAAATTATAATTAGGTTCCAAAGAGAAAAAAACTTAGCCCCTTAGCCTCTCAGAACCTTAGCAACTTAAAAAAAAATGACATATATAGACATAGGAATTAACCTAACAAATAAACAATTCCAAAACGACATAGACGATGTCGTACAAGACGCGATCGACGCCGATGTATCGCAAATGATCCTAACGGGAACAAGCGTGCGAAACAGCGAAGCGTCATTAGAAATCGCAAAACAATATCCGGGCGTGCTGTATGCAACGGCAGGAATACATCCGCATGATGCGAAGAGTTTTGATGCGCAGAGCATTTCGAAACTGCGAAATTTACTAAAGCAGAAACAAATCGTTTCGATTGGCGAATGCGGACTCGATTTTGATCGTGATTTTTCGCCCCGAAACAAACAGGAAGAATGCTATAAAGCCCAATTAGAATTGGCGATCGAACTTCAGAAACCTTTGTTTTTGCACGAAAGAAGCGCTTTTAATTCTTTTATGAATATCGCCAAAGACTATTTACCGCAATTACCCAAAGCCGTTGTGCATTGTTTTACGGGAACTTTGCAGGAAGCCAAAACCTATCTCGATAACGGATTTTATCTGGGTTTTACGGGAGCGATTTCAGATGTTAAACGTTTCAGCCATTTAAAAGAAGTCATTCAGTACGCACCGCTCGACCTAATGATGATTGAAACCGATGCGCCGTTTATGCTTCCTAAAAATGTCCCGAACAGCCTTTTGAAGAAATATCACGAACGCCGTTGCAAACCCGCTTTTTTGCCTTTTGTTGCCGGAACAATTGCACAGTTTAAAGGAATTACTCTAGAGAGAGTTGCGGAAGAAACTACTCAAAATTCTAAAAGCTTTTTTGGGATTTAGAATTATAATTTAATTAGTTTTTGCCACAAATTTGCAATTTTATCTTGTGAGTTTGTGGTTTTTTATTTGTTAATTTGAAGTCATATTACAACTAAAATACATACCGAAAAACCAATTAATTTTTAGCAGTTTAACCCAAAATAAGATTGATTAATGACTTGTAAATCAATATGCTTTCAAAGTAAAAAAATAATTTTTCTCGCCTTTATTCTCTTAGCATTTTCATGCAAAAAAGAAGTAAAAGCAGTTCATGAAAAGACTAGCAAAGACACCGTTTCTACTGTAGAACCAGAAGAGGAAAAAATAATTCCTACAGAAATTGAAGGCAATTTTTTGAAAAGACTTTTAAACGAAGAGATTGGCAAACAAAAGTATAAGGAAATGCAAATATCCGAATCTCCTTATTACGTTTCGTTTGCAAATGATGGCGATCCTTATACCGTTTCTTTTTCGATTTATGAAAAAGCTGATTTTAATAATGACGGAATCATAGATTATGTAATTCTCAGATCATCTGAAGGAATGCTGGGTGGAAATGCAAACACCAACAATGACTTTATTTTTTACATCATGAAAGATGAAATTAAGGAAAAAGAATCCCATAGTATTCTGGGATATGCTCCTTTTTCATACAATATAATTGACGAAGCAAATTTTGTTGGTAATAAATTTAAAATTAAGGTTACACAAAATTTCAGAACGTATTCAAGTTCGGTAGAAAATTTAAAATCGGCTTCATTATCATTTATATACAAGAATGGAAATCTATACGAAGAATCATATTTGTCAAAATGTAAATTGGCAAAATTGAAATCTAAAACTATTTTTAATGATATTCCCGGAGTAGAAAAACGTACCAGAAGTATCGAAATGCATAATTATACCGAAACTATCGAAGAGATATATGAAAAGAATGATACTCTAATCAATGCAAGTGTAGGTGGCTGTGATAATTTAATATTAGAGTTTAATACTTTTTATAAAGTAGAACCGGATAAAATAAATGATACTGAATTTAAAAAAGAAACTGCTTTACAATTATTAGAATTTTTAGCTAAGAATACTCAGTTTTCAAAAGAAATTAATGTTGCAATAAGCTATTATCAGGACAATCCTTTAGACAACGAATATATCGAAAAGATAAAAGGATACGGATTTAGAGTTTTAATTGATAAAGATGACGACCGCAAAGGGCAATTGAGGTTTTTAGTTCAAATTGATAAAATAGATAATCCATATCAAAAAGAGAATTGGGAAATAACGACACGCAATAAAACTGCTCTGCCTGATAATGAAGATTATTGATTATTTACGGGCAAAGACACAAAGTTGAAAGTAAAAAACTTTGCATCTTAGCGCCTTAGCGGCAAAAAAAATAGGCTTTTAATTCAGGTATTTTTACTGAGCTTAAAGGCTTTTTGTTTATATATATTTGAAACCAATCATGAAAGAAAAAATACTTGAGAAATTAAAACAAATAGAACAGAAAAAAGATGTAGAAATACTTTTTGCTGTAGAATCAGGAAGCCGTGCCTGGGGATTTGCTTCTCCAGATAGCGATTATGATATTCGTTTTATATACAAACACAAACCAGAGTATTATTTCTCGCTTTGGGAAAAACCAGATGTAATCGAATTCATGACGGAAGACGATCTTGACGGTTCAGGTTGGGACTTACGGAAAGCCGTAAAATTATTAGCAAAATCTAACGCACCTTTGATCGAATGGTTGTTTTCGCCTGTGGTATATTATGCAAATGATGATTTTGTAAAACAAATGCAGGAGTTAGCTGTAGAATGTTTTTCGCCTATAGCAGTTTTACACCACTATTTAGGAACAACTAAAAATTTCATGGAAGTTTGCGAAATGGAAGAAGTAAAACAAAAAAGTTATTTCTACGCTTTACGCACCGCATTAGCAGGAAAATGGATTATAGAAAGAAATACTTTCCCACCCGTTGCTTTTGCTGATTTATTGTCAATTGCGCCACATAACATACAAGAGAAAATAATAGAGTTACAAAATATAAAAGCAAATCAAGACGAAAAATATTTACATCCAAAACAAGTTTTAATAACTGATTTTTTATTGGAAACGATACAGTTTAATCAGGAAAATGCGAGTAAACTAGGAAGCGGGAAGAAGTTGAGTGAAGAGTTAGATTTGTTTTTTAGAAAAATGATAATAAAATAATGACTATCCAAGATTTAAAATTTCAAAACCTAATTCTTTTCGAAGTTATTTCGGGAAGTAAATCTTTTGGGTTAAATACGCCAACTTCAGATACTGATATAAAAGGCGTTTATTATCTGCCAAAAGAAAAATTCTTTGGGTTAGATTACATTCCGCAGATTAGTAATGAGACGAATGATGAGGTGTATTATGAAATTGGTCGTTTTGTAGAATTGTTGCTTAAGAATAATCCGAATATATTAGAGATTTTGGCTTCGCCGGAAGATTGTATTTTGTACAAACATCCGTTAATGGAGCATTTGCAACTAGAAGATTTTCTTTCAAAACTCTGCAAAGATTCTTTTGCTGGTTATGCCGTAACGCAGATCAAGAAGGCAAGAGGTTTAAATAAGAAAATTGTAAATCCAATGCCAAAGGAAAAGAAAAGCCTTTTGGATTTTTGTTATGTTTTAAAAGGTTATGAAACTGTTTTAGCGAATAGTTTTTTAGCAGAAAATAATTTGAAACAAGAACAATGTGGTTTGGTGAATCTACCTAATTCTAGAGGAATGTTTGCTTTGTTTTATGACGATAATAATAGTTTAGGTTACAAAGGAATTATTCAAAAGGAAAGCTCTAATGAAGTTTCGCTTTCATCAATTCCTAAAAATGAAAAGGTAATTGGTTATTTATCCTGCAATCAAGACGGATATTCTAAATATTGCAAAGAATACACGGAATATTGGAATTGGATCGATAAACGAAACGAAGATCGTTACAATACAAATCAGCAACACGGAAAAAATTACGACAGCAAAAACATGATGCATACGATTCGTCTTTTACAAACTGCAGAGCAGATTCTTTCAACCGGAAGATTAAATATTAGAGTTCCTAATCGTGATGAATTATTAGATATAAAAGCTGGAAACAAAGAATACGACGATTTGCTTGAAATGGCTGATAATTTAATTGCATCAATTGAAAGTCATTACATTACTTCAAATCTTCCGGAAAAACCGGATGAGGAAAAAGTCATTCAAACTTTAATTAAGATTAGAGAAGAATTATACCAATAAAAAAAGCGCAAACCCTTTAAAAAGTTTTGCGCTTTTTTCAATTTTATATAAAAAGAAAAATCTCTTATTTCAATTTCATCAACTTCTCTAAATACTCAACCTTATCTTTTTCAGCCTGAACCAAACGTTCGTAAAGCTCGACAACTTTATCAAGAGGATTGAAAGTGCAAGCATTATGATTTGTATTTCCATTTCCCTGACCATTATTAGCGCTATTATCGTAAAAGTTATTAAAGAAATTAAAAACAGATTCTTCCGAAAAGTTTTCAATAGCTTCAACAGTAACGCCAAGTGCTTTTGCAATTTCTAGCAGTTTTTTAGCATCAACTTCTTCGCTGCCTTCAATTCCGGAAATAGATTGCTGGTTTGTACCAATTGCTTGTGCAAGCGCTTCTTGTTTCATTCCGCGAAGCTCTCTTATTCGGCTAATATTTCTGCCAATATGTTTTGGTTTAGTTGCTGTGCTCATAATTCAAAGGTATTTAAAATTCTTTAAAAAAATACTGATCGGTAAAAAACATGATCAATTTGATAAAATACAAATTTGTTGTTTCACGAAGTAAATATACTCTTTTTCTTACTTTGTAAAGAGCGAAGTAAATAGTAACTTTAAATTTTTATATTTGCATTATAAAATGATGAAACATGAACTACAAAATATCATTGCAGGAAAGAGCCAAGTTAAGCATGGAGCAAATATCCAAGCAGCCACCAATTACCTTAAAAATGGCAAGAGAGCAGGCACTTTGGCTGAAAAAGGAATCAACATCAAAAAACAAGAAGAAGTCTTAATTGAGCAATTTGCAACAATAAATACTCTTTGGATTACTGATTTAGAAATTGAAAATTTTGTTTCGAGTGGTGCTGAACAAATGGTTTATCTAAAAGATGACCGAGACGTTCTCAAAATAAACGATACCATATATTATTCTTCATGGGAAGATTACTTTAATAATTTACTTCTAAACAATTATTTTTTTCCTGATACAGCTTATGAGCTTCTCGGTTTTTATAGAAATGATACAGCTTTATACGCAGTTGTTCAACAAATTTTTGTTTTAGCAACTGAAAAAACAGAACTAACAAACGTGAAAATATTTCTTGAAAACTCAGGATTTATCAATAAAAAAAATAACGATTATTTTCATCCTGAGATTGGTATAATTTTAGAAGATTTACATGACGAAAATGTTCTAACACAAGATGGAATTTTAAAATTTATCGACACCGTTTTCTATCTTACAGAAGACTTTTATAAACCTTAAATTATTTAGACTTAAAAAAATCGGTATAAATCAGCGTTTTAGCGAAAGTGAATCCGTATAATCTGCGTTTAAAATCGCCCCAATATCAGGGCGATTTTCTTTTATATCAAAAACTAATCTCATGAAATCATCATCTTAACTCCCAAAATATGCTTGCAAATTCCTCTTTTGCCCTGATAAGCCGTAAACCAGTCGCAGGTACATCTTTGCGAAGTATTGTCGATAATTACTTTGTGTAAAACGCCCGAACCTTTTACTTTGGCTTCGATATAATCTGCCCTGCGCTCGACGATTTCGATGTCTTCGTTATCGATTAGTTTTTTTGCATTTTTCAACCTCGGATTCAGCGATAAAATACGTTCGGTTTTAAACGGAAGTCGGCGGTAAAAATGTGCTTCTTCGCTTAAATCATAACCCAATAATCCCATCGACGATAAGTTCGAAGTCAGATTGTCCATAGTGCCAAAATCGATATCATTTTCGATAGAAAGCATCGTTGGGTCAAAAGTTTCGTTTGATTTTAATAAACTGTTTAAACCGTAAACCCATTCTATAGGTAAGTTTTCGGTCATGGTTTCCAGCACATTTCCTTCACCCGAAAAACCACGGTACGAATCTGGAGAAAAAGCCATAAGAAGCTGCATTTTTCCAAATTCAGCCACGATTGCGCAAGTTTGTTTGTCTGACGATTCGTAAATGAAAATTTTATTTACAATGGCCAGAATTCCTTCTAATAATCGTAATCGTTGCACACCGCCAATTCTCACACTGTCGGCCGTTGCCAAAGTCGAAAACATAAATTTTCCGGCTCTTTTGGTTATGAAAAAATCACCTTTTACGGTTCCTTTTGGTAAACTTTGAAACAACTGAATTGTCTGAATTTTATTTAATTCAAACTTAAGATCCATATCGGCTAAGTAAAGCTGTACGCTCGTTAAACCTTTTATCCAGCGCATGGGCAAGGTTACTTTTTTCTCCGTTACTTTTGCTTTGCTGGTAATCACCTGAACATCCTGCTGACCAACGGCAAGAGTTACTTTTTCGTTTTTCTGAATCGCATTTAAGGCATTCAGCATTGGGTCGTTAAAATCGACATTCGTAGTTCCGTTCGCGATAAATTCTCCGTCTATGGCTTCGGCTTTCATGTCCAGGCGAACATAAACGCCATTGCAGGACGAAAAACCTTCGAAACGCAATCGTTCAGATCCTGCCGAAACAATAGGATCGCGAAGACTTGGCGGAATTGGTCCAAAACTGGAACGAACCACTTTGGCAATCGTAGTCCAGCATTTTGCGGTAACATAAGGATCTGTCAAACTTCCCCAGAAAAAACACGGAATGTTATTGACTTCTTCAATTTCGGTTTGGTGCGCCAGAACGAGATTGTTGATGCCTTTGGTTTTACTGTAAGTTGAAATTCCTTTATAATTATATTCGAGATCTGTCATTTTCTTTATTTTAAAATTTGCTTAATCAATGATTTAAGCGATGCATTATCTTTCCATTGCTCAAAGAAAACAAGGGCTTCAGCTGATGGTTTCTGATTGGTTTTGGTTAAAATATCAAGATAGTTTTCGATGATTTTCTTGAAGTTGGTTGGCAATTTTTCCTTTAAATCAAGATGCGCAAAGAATGAGTTTAACAATTGCAGTAAAGCATTATTATGTAAAGGCGAAACATCTTTCAGGGCAATTAATCCGTCGACTAATCTTAAAAATACGCCATATTTTTCGGTGGTCAGATAGGCTATTTTCTCTGCTAATACTTTAACGTCAATGGCTTGTTTTTCGATTAAATTGATTAAAACTTCAGAGGTCAGTAATCGCAAATCTTTCTTTTCCTGGAAGAAAAAACAAGCGTATAAAAGCAAGCTAATATCTGAGAAACGAAATTCAGGTCGGTTTATAACATCCAGAAAACCTTTTAGTTCCGGTTTTGCGCCATCGGCAATTCCGCAATTATGTAGCAAAGTCAAAGCGAGCGCGTCTGAGTTTTGCGGCATAATACTGTGCCAGAAATAGGTGTTTCCGGCATAATTTATATTATAATCCCAACTGTTTGGTCTGTTGTAAATATCCTGACTGTACAACAAGTAATTCGGTATTTTAGCATAATTAGGCACGTCGAATCGAAGCTCATACCACGATGGCGTTCTTTCTTTTTGTTTGGTTTGATAATTCGTCCATTCGTTCCATTTTTCTTTAAACTGAACTACCGGTTTAAAAGGAGCAACTACAAACGGAACATCTTTTAGATAGGTATTTTCGAATTCAGGAAAAGTATCGTTTGGATAAAATGTTCTTGCTGCAACAGCCCAAAGTGATAAGTTTCCGGTTTCTTTGGTGGTTTTACCCATTGTTGCCAATAGTTTCGAGAAGATAGAAGTCGAATCTAAGTTTAGTTTTTCATCAATACCAAGGCAGAATGTTAAAAGCGGTTTGAGTTCGCCTTCAAGTTGATCAAGTAAAGGCAATGCTTCATCGATATTTTCTCTCGGCATACGCGCAATTGCAATAGCTAAATCGGCATAATCAATTTCTTCTTTTGTGTTTTGATACGCAATAATCCTTTCTAATAAAACTTTTGGAGCGACCCAATACGGTTTATGGCTAGGGAAGGAGAGTAACGGTAAAACAGAATCTGAAACGATCTTTTGCTGTACTTTTTCCAGCAAAGGTTTCATTAAAGTAAGCGTATTTATTTTTGCATAATGCTTGTAGGTACTGTCGAATTTGCCATTAATATTTGGAATTTTCTGCTGTAAAAACGACTTCAGGTAATTTTTATGAACAGCTTCAAAATAATGTTTTTGCAACTGTTTATTATACGGCTCTAATTGTGCTGTATAATCTGCGGGAAACAAATCGCGCTGTTGAATATAGACATTCATCAAAATTTCGGTATCCAGAATTTCTTCCGATCCAATAAAATTTCCAAACTGAAAAACAATATCATTCCAATCCTTTGGTAACACAACTTCTTCTGTAAGTAATAATTCTTGCTGAGGTTCGAATGTATATTCCTCGAGAGCAGTATCATCAATAGTTAAAGCATCTTCATCTAAAAACTGCGTCAATCCTGATTTTATATTTCCCTGCATCAGGGTTACATACGACGAAAGTTTTTCTTTCAGTACTTTATCTTTTGCGTTGGCAATTTTGGTTATAATTTTTGTCGCGCGTTCCTGCAATGCCAGATCCGCAATAACATACACATCGGCAATAATTGATGCAATGTTTGCGCTTAGTTTAGGATTCGATTTGGTTATTTTTTCCAGAATTGGCAACACGTTTTTAATCGCGGCTTTGCAATCGCTGCGCATCATTAAAGGCTCCAGCCACTCGAGAAATGATTTGGTTTTGAATTTTGGATGATCGTATATTTTCTTGATCAACTCAATTCCGTAACTCGTAATGGGCGGATAGGGATGGTGTAAATACGAGAATATATTTTCCTGATGCACGATAAACTCATCGGGAGTAACATTAAATTCTTCGATTCTTTTTCTAAAGAACGATTTCAGATTATTATTCCATTCTTTGGTTTGAATCTGAATGGCATTTTCGATAAAAAACGCGCGATCCATTTTATTTTCGTCTAATAATGACTTATAAATAATCGCCCAGGTCTGAAACTCATCGTGTTTTTGTTTGTCATTGTCTCTAAAGAAACTATTGTGCAGAATCGTTTCGTAATTAAACAATTCCGGAATATCCCTTTGATAGGTTATTTTGTCGCTTAAGGATGTATTAATAAATCTTCTGGTCTTCATTTTTGCGCGCCACTCGTTTGTTGCCGCCAGTGTCAAAGCATATAGTTCTGGTTTGAAGGACATTAAATTCTGTTCTTCTAATTCGCGCAGCGTGTGGTAATTAAACCCAACCCAATCCTGTCTTTTTACTTTGTCTAAAATAAAAGTATCTAGCCAGTTGGGTTTTGCCCACAATAAAACCTCCAGAACCTGACTTTTCTCGTCTATTTCGTTTAATAAACTCAAAGCTTCATCCCACGAATTGATTTCGGTTTTATCAAACAAAGCAATGGCACTAAGAGTAATGATATCGCTTTGCTTTTTATCGCCGCGGGTTCCCCAGCCGTAATCGTGTTTGTCTTTTTTTACATAACCCGGATCTTTTGTAAGATCAGTGTAGGTCATAAAATAACGTTTACTTTTTTTGATGAGCTTTTTGATAGCTTCAATATTCCCTTTTGATTTTTCTTTTAAAAAAGGCAATAATAAATCTATATTTTTAGCTTTTACAATAGCATCGTATTCTTCAAGAACTTCATCAGATTTTGCGCTTTTGGCTGTTTTGGGCTTTGAAGCCACAGCAACTTCACCCGTTTCTGAATATCCTTTTTTTACTTTTTCGGCTAGTATTTTTTCTGCTGATTTCAGACATTCTTCGTCTGTAGAAAATGATTTGGTTTGAGACGTGCCTGATGTTCCGTTTTTTCCGTAAGTCACAGTATATTCTAATCCTGTAACTTCAATTTGCCAAAACTTATCAGAGTTTCCGTCGATGTATTTAAGGTATTTTTTCATGCTATTTTAAGGACTGAATTGATAAAAAATAAAGTGTGCGTATATTCTCAAAAATATAAAATTATTAGAGTTTATAGGCTTTTTTAAAAGAAAATTTAGGTTAAAATTGTATGCTGTCTGATAAATATTTTTAACATAATAGTGTATAAATGTTAAAATATATTGTACATTTGGTCTTGAAATGGAAAAGAAAAACATAAATATCAATCTGTCGGAAAGACAATATAGTGATCGTTTAGCGGGATTTGTTCTCGTTAAAAGATCTGGATGTGATGTGTATTTTAGTGAATTGAAGTGTAAATTGTAATTACACACTCAACATAAATATATAAGAGCGTCCTTTTCGGGACGCTTTTTTTGTTTTTGAGGATTGAAAAAACAATTTTCCCGTAGTATCGGGATTGCTCAAGAGGATAATTTAGATTACTTAATAGAACACAAAATGGTAGAAACAACTTTGAACTGTAAAAAAATGAAAAAAAATAATGGATCAAATAGTATATAATAGAAGTAAGTAATGAATTATGATCTTGAAAACTAATCTGATGATAGACAGTCATTTGATATAAATTGAAATCTGCACAAGTATGCGGACAGGTATTTTTATGCTTTTAATTGAGTTTAAGTATCTGATTATCAGAAAAATAAATATTAAAAATGATTTGGATAATTGATTTTTTAGACTTTATCTTTGCCGAAGAAATTTGAAGATAGAATTTCAAACAATAATGATTTAAACAACAATACAACAAACACAATACAACAAATAAAATGGATTTTAAATATAACTCATATAGTTCAGAATTACACGCCCCAGAATTCGTTTTGGGATGTTTTACAATACAAATACAGGTGCATGAATGGCAGTAGGATACACATATCTTATGCAATCTCATGAAGCACCTTTAGTCGGGTGCTTTTTTTATGCCTATAAATGGCTGGAAACTTGTGAGTAACAAATTAAAAACAGTAAATAAAAATATAAAAGCTTAGTGTTCAGGTGCCTTAGTGGCAAATTACCTAAGATTAAAAAATAACTAACCAATTAAATAAATATATTATGAACAACAATACATTAAACCAGTATAAAAAAGCGATTAGAAATAAATATGAGATCGAAAAAGAAGGTGAATACTTTGATTATTTGTACAGTCCTTCTCGTGGAAAACTACGTGATTTCTGCTGGCTTATTTTCGAAAATAACGCAACTCAGGATGACTTAAATGTTTTTAGAAATTTATTTTCTATAGATTTTGATCATACCAAAAAGAATAAATTTAAAGAACAAAAAGATAAGTTTAGACCTATCGAAACCTTTTTTAAAGGTGAAACAGACCCAACGAATATTGATGCAATAAATTTGGCAGCAATTATGGTCGATTTTCATCCACGTCCTTTTAAGAACTTTAATAAAATGTGTAGAATGGAAGATGCAAAACAACTGGAAAGCAACTACAAAGCTACGGCAGTTGTTGAAGCAGAGAAAAATAGGAGAGATGTAGAAGTTTTTGTTGAAAACAGAAATGAAAAATCTGGAGAATATCGTAAACAAAGAAGTCTTTTTTCAAATTTGACAACTTTGTTTTCTAAAAAAGGCGCTCAGAAGAGATATCCGGGAAATCCGATTACCTTTTCGAGTGGCTAGGTTATCATTGGTCAATTGAAGCAAGTCTTCGTGAAGTAAATCTCTTTGATAGAGAATATTAAATTATAAAACAAAACACTTACATTTGTTCCCGAAATGAAAATGAAAAACATACATATCAATCCGTCTCTACGACAATATAGCGATCGTTTAGCAGGATTTCTTCCGGCTAACAGCTTAGGATGCAGTATGTATTGTAATGAATTGAAGTGTAAATTGTAGTCACATTCTCTATACAAATATATAAAAGCGTCCTTATTGGGGCGCTTTTTTTGTTTCCAGGACAATGTTAGAAGTCGAATTTGGGTAATTAAGTTTGCTTTTTATGACTAAAAATATACTTCGACTTCGCTCAGTAGGACAAAGGAATAACTTTTAACTAAAAATAATTAAAAAAATAATGCACCAAATGTTTGATGATAAAACTAAATAGCGAAATATAATTTGAAAAGTAATCTGATGAGAGACAGTCATTTGATACAATTAAGGATCTGCACAAGTAAGCGGACAGGAATTTCTATGCTTTTTATTTAGGTTTAACTATTTGATTATCAGTAAGATAATTTTAAAAATGATTTGGATAATTGATTTTTTAGACTTTATCTTTGCCGAAGAAAATCTGAAAAAAGAATTTCGCATAACAATAATGATTTCGATATATAATACAATACAGAAAATGAATTTCGATAAAAATACATACAACGCAGAAATACTAAACCCGAGTTTTTATTTGGGACGTTTAGCAATACAGGTGCATGAATACAGGCAATAAGATCACTATATCTTATCAAATCTCATTAAGCACCTTTAATCGGGTGTTTTTTTTATGCCTAAAAATAAAATGATTTCGTAGCTCAATTGGCAGAGCGCTTGACTGTTAATCAATAGGTTGAAGGTTCGATTCCTTCCGAAATCGCAATGTTCTCTAGAAGGAACTGGCTCATTGGGGTTACTGGCTAACCTTCCCGACTGTCTCTCGGGAGAAACGGGTTCGACTCCCGTATGAGCCGCTTTTTTTCTTTTTGAAGGTTCAACGGTTCAAAGGTCCAAAGCGACAAAGGTTAAAAAAACTTAGTACCCCAGTAGCTCAGAACCTTAAAAAAGAAAACAACTGGGAAGATAACGGTGGTTGTTTACCCGCCTTGGACGCGGGAGGTCGCAGGTTCGAATCCTGTTTCCCAGACAATTTTTTTAGGTACAAAGTTACAAAGTTACAAAGTTGCAAAGGTTTTAAAACTTTGCGTCTTTGCGTCTTTGCGCGAGATGGACAAAGTGCTTTTAAAGATTATAATAAGGAATGATTTCCGCGCAAAGTCGCAGAGTCGCAAAGGAAAATAAAAAACTAAGCTTTGTTTCTTTACGCCTTCGTGGCAAATTTAATATTCAGTTAAAAAAATATACAATGAAAAAGATAAGTACATTATTTGTTAAAGATCCAAACAACCTTGCAAGAGTTGTAAATAAGTTAAATACAGAAAATGCCTGGGTAATGAATGGTCAGGCAATTGCAACCAGAAAGTTTGATGGTACATCTGCAGCTATTATTAACGGAGAGTTATTCAAACGATTTGATGCCAAAAAAGGACGTACGATTCCGGCGAATGCAATTCCGTGCCAGGAAGCAGATGTAGTGAGCGGGCATCACCCACATTGGTTAAAATGCGATCGCACAAAAAAAGAAGACCAATTTTTCTTTGAAGGTTTTGATAATTTAGAAATTATCACAGACGGAACATTCGAATTATGCGGACCTAAAGTACAGGGAAACCCTGAAAAATTAGAAAAGCACACTTTGGTAAAACACGGATGTGAAGTATTTGATTTTTTAAGTTTTGATTTTGATGATTTAGAAAAATTCTTATCAGAAAATGATATAGAGGGAATTGTATTTCATCATATTTCAGATGAAAGGATGTGCAAATTAAGAAAGTCCGATTTTGGAATTAAACGATTGGATTTGGAAGAAGTTTAAAGTAATAATAAAAATTAAAATAAAAGTCATGAAACAAGATTATAACCGAATTGCTTTGGTAGGAATTGAACAGGAAGAATACGACATTATAAAAGCACAATATTCTGGACATATTATTTGGCATCAATCAATTCCGAAAATTGTTGTTAAAGATGAGGTTCTTTATATGGAAAAATCAAACGGAATCGGAATGTTGCCTGTAGACAAAGTAGTTTATTATGGAATTTATGACAATGATTTTGATTTTATTTCTGGATTGGCAATTTGGGGAGGAGCTTGTTATCCTAATGCAGCTGCAATGCTTGATTGTCGCTTTAAGATTCCGTGTTTGGTAAAAGCTTTAGCACATTCGAAATTTAGTGCGCCACGAGGATTTATAAGCGCAGGTACTTCAGTAAATGTTGGTAATGATACCGTTGCTAAATGGGGAAATTGGCATTGTGGTGAAAATAAACATCGTTTTACAGGAGAATGGGAAAGTGAATTTACAGCAACAACTGAACCTTATTATGAAGGAGAGGCTGTTAGAATTATGATTATAGGTAATGTTTATTGGCAAATAAAATTGGAAGGTGATTCGTGGCTAAAATCAATTCACCCTGATAATGCGGGATTTATGGATGTTGATTCTGAATTGCTTGCTGATACTTTACATATTAAAAACATTTTGCAAATGGATATGATTGGTAATGATTATATCGTGGCAAAGGATGGTTCTAAATATTTATTAGAAGTAAATCATATCCCTAACATAACCCGATTTGAGGAGGTTAGGCAAGTTTATTTATCTACTGTCATAGATTGGATTAATTAAATTTTTATACTGCGCAGAATAACTGCGCAGTACCATTTGAATATTTGCTCAGGAAATAAAACAAGTTCTTTTATAAACTGAAATACATCAAAGTGAAGGCTTTGATTAGCAATATCAAACAAGTCCTGTTGCGTGTTTCTGTATAGCACCATTGTAGGGGACTTTTCGCGAAAGCGTATTATGTTTTTCTATGCAACTTGATTTGGAGGTTTTGATGGTTTTCCAAAAAACTATCACCAACTCTATGTGTTATGGGTTCGAATCCCATTCGCAGTAATGCGATAGCTTAATCCGGTAGAGCAATAGATTTTTCGGGTCTCAAAAACCTGTTGAAGAGAGACTATCACTCTTAAAAAGATGACCATTAGAAAAAAACTGATTTGTCTTTGTCAGTGAAACTAAGATTTTTAACATCTGAAATTTCACACTCATGATAAAACCAGTGCGAAAAGTTATGTTTTTTGAAATACTCTTTTTCTTTTCGATTTGATTGTACAGATGATTTTAGGATCATATATACAAAAAACAATCGCAAACAATTTGAGTAAACAGATCGCAAACTCTTCGTCCGTTTTTCTCTGAGGAGAAAGGCAATGAAGTTTTTTATTTAGAATAATAAGATAATAGAGTAAAGAAAATAGAATAGAGGTTTTTATGGGTTTATAACTTGAAACAAAGAAAACCTAAAACAAAAAAATATAATTATGATAAAGAGAATTAAAATCGAAGCGTACCAATTAGGTTTGCTTTTTGAAAACAGAAAATTAGTTGCAGTATTACAAGAAGGTTTACACTGGACTTTTGGAAACAAGAATTTGTTCGTTTACGATATGAATTCAGCATTTCAGGCTCCATTTGAGTTGAATATTTTATTGCAGAATCAAGATTTGGCTGCAATGCTGGAAGTGGTTGAGGTTGCCGATAATGAGATCGTAATGCAATTTGTAAACGGAAACTTTAAAGAGATTTTGGTTCCTGGAAGATATGCATTCTGGAAAGGAATTGTGAAAAATGAATTTACCAGAGCCGATTTATCTAAGATTGAAATCACTGAAAACATTCAAGTGAATTTATTGGAACATGCAAAAATGAGATACTTTACCAGAAAGTTTATTGTAGCAAGCAACGACAAAGCGTTGTTGTTTGTAAACGGAACTTTTGTTAAAGAATTGAAATCAGGAACGCATTACTTTTGGAATAACGCGATTACAATCGAGGTTAAAACAATCGATATCAGACAGCAACAAGTAGAAATTTCCGGTCAGGAATTGTTGACTAAAGACAAAGCAGGATTAAGAATCAACTTTTTTGTGAGATATCAGGTTGTAGATATTATGAAGGCTTTGCTGGACAATAAAGATTTTGAAAAACAATTGTATGTCTCCATGCAATTGGCTTTAAGAGCTTTTGTTGGCCGGTTGACTCTGGATGAATTATTGGCCAGAAAAGATACAATTGCCGAAGCGATTTTAGGAGAAGTAACTACTAAAATAGAAGACTTAGGTTTAACAATTTCTGATGCTGGAATTCGGGATGTAATCTTGCCGGGAGATATGAAAGAAATCATGAATCAGGTTTTGGTTGCCGAGAAAAAAGCGCAGGCCAACAGTATTATGAGAAGAGAAGAAACCGCTGCAACAAGAAGTTTGTTAAACACAGCAAAGCTGATGGAAGAGAACGAAATGTTGTGGAAATTGAAAGAGATGGAATACGTTGAGAAAATCGCTGATAAAATTGGAGAAATCACAATTTCAGGAGGCGGAAACGTCATTGGTCAATTGAAGGAAATATTCGTGAAGTAAAAACAAATTAAAAATTAGAAAAATGAAAACTACAGATAAAATTATTATTATCGATTTAGAAGCCACGTGTTGGCAAAGCGCAGTTCCTGAAGGTCAGGAAAATGAAATTATCGAAATTGGCTTGGCGGTTTTAGATTTGCAAACGGGTGAAATTACTCAGAATCAGGGCATCTTAATAAAACCCCAACGTTCGAGTGTAAGTCCTTTTTGTACAAAACTAACCACTATTACGCAGGATTTACTCGATAAAAACGGAGTAACTTTTGAGGAAGCAATCGAAAAGCTGGTAGATGAATATCAGCCTGATTTATATACCTGGGCAAGTTACGGTCAGTACGATCTCAACATGATTCGAAGGCAATGTAGGTCATTTGGTATGCAATACCCAATGGGGGATCAGCATATTAATGTGAAAACACTTGTTGCTGAAAAATTAGATTTACAAAAACCTACCGGAATGAATGGTGCTTTGCATCTATTAAATATTCCATTAGAAGGAACGCATCACCGCGGAATTGATGATGCAAAGAATATCGCGAAAATCCTGAAATGGTGTTTGCGCAATTAAAAACGGCCGTCTTTGTAGACAGCCGTTTTCGTTTGGTTATATTATTTTGATTTAATTATGATCATAAATTTTAGCGTAAAGATCTTTGTAGATTTCCTTGATAATTTTACGTTTCAGTTTTAAAGTAGGAGTCAATTGTCCGCCATCGATAGACCAGACATCCGGAGTTAATTCAAAACGTTTGATTTTTTCCCAGTGACCAAATTTCTCATTAATTTTTTCTACTTCTTCATCAATACGTTTAATGACATCAGCATTGGCGCTGATAGCCGCATCAGTATTTCCTAAAGTTACTTTATGCAGTTTTGCCCATTCTTTTACAAATTCAAAATTAGGCTGAATAAAAGCAGCAGGCATTTTCTCTCCGTCACCAATTACCATGATTTGCTCAATAAAACGAGATTGTTTCATCGCATTTTCAATTAGTTGAGGTGCAATATATTTTCCGCCAGAAGTTTTGAACATCTCTTTCTTACGGTCTGTAATTTTAAGGAAACCTTCGCTGTCAATTTCACCAATATCTCCCGTATGGAAATATCCATCTATTAAAGCTTCGGCAGTTTTTTCCGGATCTTTAAAGTAACCTAACATTACGTTTGGTCCTTTGCAAAGAATTTCTCCGTCGGGAGCAATTTTTACTTCAACGTTACGAATTACTTTACCTACGGTTCCAATCTTGAAACCTTTATTTCTTTGGTCGTTTACGGCAATTACCGGAGAAGTTTCAGATAAACCGTAACCTTCCATTACCGGAATTTCGGCAGCGGCAAAAACTCTTGTCAAGCGTGGCTGTAAGGCAGCACTT
This sequence comes from Flavobacterium bizetiae, assembly GCF_902804475.1. Classification (GTDB taxonomy): domain Bacteria; phylum Bacteroidota; class Bacteroidia; order Flavobacteriales; family Flavobacteriaceae; genus Flavobacterium; species Flavobacterium bizetiae. Next base: position 20,216 of record NZ_CADCSU010000099.1, on the reverse strand, counting down.
CCGGAAACCATTAATTCTAAATTTCCTCCCAAGCCTTCTTTCCATTTACTGAAAATAAGTTTTCTCGCGATTTTTAACTGAAATTCATACCAAAAACCATTTGCTCCGTATGGCTCGTATTTTAAACCTAAATCGATAGCCCAGAAAAATAATTTTCTCTTAATACCAGTTAATTCACCACCTTTTGCATAAATTTTATCGTAAACTTTCTCCAAAAGTCTTGGTACAGCTGTAATAACCGTAGGACGAACTTCTTTTAAGTTATCACTAATTTTATCAATAGATTCTCCAAAATAAACAGATACACCATAAAACTGATAGATGTACAAAATCATTCTTTCAAAAATATGGCAAATAGGCAAGAAGCTTAATGCAGTACTTTTTCCCGGATCAAACGGAATTCTTGGTGCGCTGTCTAAAACATTCGAAACAATGTTTTTGTGCGAAAGCATCACACCTTTAGGTCTTCCTGTAGTTCCTGAAGTATAAATAATAGTCGCTAAATCATCGGTATGAATACTGTCTTTTCTTGCTTCGACTTCGCTTTGATTGCTTTCGTCTTCGCCAAGAGTCAATAACTCTGTCCAGTGTTTGCATCCTGCAATTTCATTAAATGAGTATACCTCTTTTAATGTTGGTACATTTGCTTTTATAGCATTTACTTTGTCAAGTACTTCCTGATCTGATACAAAACAGTAAATACTTCCGCTGTGGTTTAATATATATTCGTAATCCTCTTCGGCAATTGTAGGGTAGATAGGAACGTTTTGCGCACCGGTTTGCAAAATACCAATATCCATGATATTCCATTCTGTACGATTATTAGAAGTGATTAAAGCAATTTTATCATCTTTCTGAACGCCTATACGTAATAATGCTCTTGAAACAGCATTAGCTTTTGCAATATATTCCTGGCTAGATGTTTTTTCCCAGACTCCATTTTTTTTGGTTGCTAAGGCAACTGGAAGGTTGTAAGTTTCTTGTTGATAATAGGGAAAATCAAAAAGGCGTGTGATTGAAACCATGTTTAATATATTGAATTTTACCGCAAATTAAATAAAAATTAGGTATGATTTTTAATTTTATAAAATTTTATGGGAAAAATTATAGGTATAATAGAAAATCTACGAAAACGTTTTCTTTTTTGTAGTAATTTTTTGAAATAACGAGAAATGTTTATTTCAGACCGTATATTTTGTGAAATTACTGAACGTTGTAATCAACATATTCTTTTACTCTTTCGCCCATCAAAAACATTTTTTTCTTAGCAAAGTGAATAGAAAACTGAGAATAGATCCAGGCTTCGCTATCATTGGTTCTGTACCAAAATGTATAAGAAGCACTATTAAAACCTTCTTTAAAAACCGGAATTCCTTCGTCTGTACATTCTATTCCCCAGTTGATTTTAGTTTTGCTTAAATCATCTGCCTGAATAACTCCTGTACCATCAGGATTTAAAATTGTACTTGGCGCTTTTTGTCCCGTTGGGATATAAGTTCCGGGAACAGGATAACCAATCGTAGTTGTAATATAATGATCACGACCATTGTAGGTAATTTGATCTACGTGAACCTGAGCATGAGAAGATGCAGCAACAAAAAATAACGTAATAAGTAATAAATGTAAAGATTTCATTCTATAGTAGGTTTAATTGTTTTTGGAGGCAAAAAAAATCAGTGGCATAATTTTTTTGGCGAATATACTTTAAATTTTTATAGAAAAATGAATCACAATTATAAGAATGAATTTATTTTTTAACATTTTATTGCTGCCGAAATATTACTCTGTCGAAAACTGATTTTCCAGTAATTTTTCTTTAAAATCAGATTTAAAAGTATAGGCAAAAGTCAGCATCAAAGCGCGTGTATCTGATTTTGAGGTTCTATTATTACTAAAAAGAAAGGTATTGTTTTTATAACCGCTTTCAAGAGTATTAAACATGTCTGTAACCACCAATCCTAAACGGGCATTTCCTTTTCCTAATTTTTGCTGAAAACCCATGTCGACATTATAAATAGGAATTCTTTTTCCTTGCGGAGTTGCTAATGAGGAATTATAATTTCCGATAATCTGAAGTTTTCCACCTTTCCAGGGAACAAAATTATTAATGATTTTTCCGTACCAGCTAAAAGCACTATTTACCACATCTTGCGCCAGATTTGAACCATTTATTTTTTGTTCAAAAGCTGTGATGCTAATATTCGCGTCATAAAAGCCAATTGGTTTTAGACTAAAAATAGTTTCTAAACCATAAGTTATGGTACTGCCTATATTTCGTGGCTGTAAAAGAATCACGCCATTGTCTTGTAATTCTGCATATTGTCTTATAGCGTCAGTTGCATTTCTGTAAAAGGCATTGGTCGAAAACGAATATTTAGACCATTCTTTATTATAACTCATTTCGGCAATGTGAATGATTTCAGGTTTCAAATACGGATTTCCACCATGAGGATTCAAAGCATCTGTAATATCTACAAACGGATTCAAATCGTCTAAATCCGGACGGTTGATACGTTTGCTGTAATCAATTTTTACAAATTCATCCGCCGTTAGATTCATTTGCAATGATGCTGACGGAAAAAGCTTTAAATAATCATTGTTAAAGCGATCACTATTATTTTTTGTAGCTCCGGTGTTCGAAACGTTTTCTGCACGCAAACCTAAATTGTATTTCCACTTCGGATTTTCTTTATCTCCAATAAATGAATTTAAGAGACCGTAAACAGCATTTATTTGTTCGTTAAATTTAAAAGAATTGCTTGCCAGAGGATTTACGAGATATTCGCCATTCGTCATATCAGCACTTTGAAAATCTGAATTAAAAAAACGAAACGTTCCTTTATACCCCGTTTCTATAATTGATTTTTCAGAAACCGGAAACGAATAATTTACAATCGCATTTGAGATATTTTCGTGCTCATAATTGTGTGTTCTTTGTAAAAAAGCATCGGCAATTTGCGCATTATATTGATCGTAATTATTAGTATCAATATCGGTATTTTCTCTATGTTTATTAAAAGAAGAGGTTATGCTCGCGTTCAGGCCTTTTCGGTCATCATCAAATTTTCTGTCGTAACTAAAAGCCAGTTCGCCTACTTTTGAGCGTTCTAATTCTAATGAATGTCGTATGTTATTCGAAAAAAACTGATTAGCGCTTGTATTTACCTGAGTATGCAAAGTCTCATCATTATCCTGACTTTCGATATTTCCTAAAGCTTCAAACGAAAAACTATTTCTTTCATTAGGCGAAAAATCAATATTCAGTTTTAAATTTTGTAACCCTTCAGTTCTTTCATCATTTCTGTTTTGATAAATAAAATGTTCATCATCAATAAAATTATTCGTTCGGTCGCCTTTTATTTTTTTCGTTCTTCCCGCAAATCTATTGTCATATCCTAAACCAAAATTCCATTTTTCTGTTTTCTGATTTAAAAGCACAGAACTATTCAATCTTCCTTTTGCACCAAAGCCGCTTCCTAAAACCACGGCACCATTAATACCACTCTGATTGTTCTTTTTAAGTTTAATATTGATAATACCACTTTCAGCATTGGCATCATATTTTGCGGTAGGATTGCTAATTACCTCAATACTTTCAATACTGCTTGCCGCAATCTGATCCATATTGGTAATGGCAGAATTTTTTCCGTTAATTAAAATCATTGGAGACTTTCCTCTCAATGTTATTCCTCCGTCAGCATCAACAGCAACGGAGGGAATACTTTTTAGCATATCCGTGGCGGTTCCTCCGGATTGCGAGATATTCGAAACAGCATTAAAAACAAAACCTTCATCAGTTTTCTGAATTTGTTTTTTTTGTGAATTAACCACAACCGCGTTCAATAAGTTCGTATCACTTTCTAAGGTTATAGTTCCGATAGCAATAGGAGAGCCTGTAAATTTTATTTTTTGTCTAAAAGTTTTAAAACCTATTAATTTAAACTGTAATAGATAATCGCCAGAAGGAATATTTTCTAAAGCAAAATTTCCAGCGATATCTGTTACGGCATAATTGGCCACTTTGGTAGAATCGATGGTGTTTTTTAAAATAACATCGACAAATTCTATAGCAAGTTTTCCGTCAGAAACAGTTCCTTTTATAGAAGAGTTTTGACCAAAAGAGAATTGACTTAATGTAAATAAGAGAATTAAAAGCGATAGGTTTTGTCTGTATTTTTTCATGAGACAAAGATATTTATCGCATTAAATACAGCTTCTTAAAGTACCTTAAGATATCATTAAATTAGGCTTAGAGCCTTTTTAATATCAGGGGGAAATAAGTTTTCAGCCTTTAAAATAAATTAGTAAAGATAATTTTAAATCCAAAAACTATACAAATTGCAGAAGAAATTATAATAAGTGAATATTGTAGTTTTTGCGATTTAAGAATGCTCTTGGTAAAAGGAATACTAAATAATCCAGATGCGATAAACATACCCAGGATGGATCCTATACCAAAAATTAAAATATACATAAGACCTTCTAATGGGGTTTTCATTTGCGAAATAACCAGAATCACCAAAGATCCGCTTCCGGCCAGACCATGAATAAGCCCAACCCCAAATGCCGTTTTGTAATTGGTTGATCCGTCAAAATGAGCATGTTTAAAAGAGGCAATAGGGTGCGAATGATAATACGTATGAGGGTGCATGTGCGTATGTCTAACTCCATTACGATGCGTATGCTCATGACTATGGTAATAAGTATGCGAGTGTCTTTTTTTGTATAATAATTTAAATAAACGAATGCCCCCTAAAATGATCAACATTAAACCCACAATAGCTTCCAGATAACTAAAGACGTTTTCGTTTATCGAAATTTTAAAACCAATCATAATAACGCCTACGATAAAAATGGTAGCCGTATGTCCAATTCCCTAAAACATTCCGTCTTTTAGAGCATCTTTAATCTTACTTCTATTTGTAACCAGATTGTTTACAGCCAACAAATGATCTGCTTCAAAAGTATGCTCTAATCCGGCATAAATTGTAATGAATAATCCAATAATTTTAATTTTATAAATAGTTGTAATAAGCCGCACAAGCACCTTCAGATGAAACCATAGGCACGCCAAGAGGATTAGAAGGTTTGCATTTTTTTTACCAAATTCAGGACATTGATTTGGCTTTTTGTTTCCGGTTAAGATTTGTCCTGCGATCATTATAAAATCGATTAAAGAAGCAGCCGATAGAGCAAAATATTCACATTGTGACCGGAGATACTAAAGTAGTCGAAAGAGGAAAAGGAGATCAAATTTATATTAATACTTCCGGAATTGGGATTGTTCATGAAAAAGCTAATATCAAAATCCAAAACATTCAGGAAAACGATGTCATTATCATCAACGTACCAATAGCGTCACACGGAATGGCGATTATGTCTGGGCGTGAAGGATTGGAGTTTGAAAGTGATATTTTAAGTGATACAATCAATCTTAATCATATAGTTTTAGATTTAATAGAAAAATTTGGAGATAAAATTCATTTTGTAAGAGACGCAACACGTGGTGGATTGACTTCTGTTTTGCATGAAATAGCAACTGAAATCAATTTAGGAGTTTTTCTTTTTGAAGATAAAATAAAAGTAGAAAATCAGGTAAAAAGCGCTTGCGAAGTATTAGGACTAGATCCGTTGTATGTATCAAACGAAGGAATTTTTGTTTACGTTGCCGCGCCTGAAATTAAAGATGAGGTTCTGACAATTTTACAAAAAGTAAATTCAAATGCCTCAGCAATTGGTTTTGTTACTGATGAATATCTATCAAAAATCATTATCGAAAGTTCCTTTGGAGGAAAAAGGGTGGTGAATCCTTTAGTTGATGAACAATTGCCAAGGATTTGTTGATTGTCTTGTAAAGGTTTTTTGCTACGAATTCCACGAATTACTAATTTAAAAAATAGCCACTGATTAAAAGATTAAAATGATTTTAAAATCGGCTCAATTGTTTGCAATTAATAAACAGTTGCTATAATAATTAATTCGTGAAAATTCGTGGAATTCGTGGCGAAAAAAAAACGCCCGATCAATTCGGGCGTCTTTAGTAAAATATATTTCTTAGATTTTCTCAATCCATTTTCTTGCATTAACAAAAGCTTCATGCCAAGGCGAAACTTCGTCGTTTCTGTCTTTTGGATAATGAGCCCAGTTCCATTGGAAAGTCGAACGCTCAATATGAGGCATCATAACCAAATGTCTTCCTGTTTTATCACACATCATTGCCGTGTTATAATCAGAACCGTTAGGGTTTGCTGGATAACCTTCGTAAGCATATTTAGAAACAATGTTGTATTGGTCTTCTGCATAAGGTAAATTGAATTTTCCTTCTCCGTGAGAAACCCAAACCCCTAAAGTACTTCCGGCCAAAGTAGATAACATAACCGAATTGTTTTCCTGAACTTTTACTGATGTAAAGATACTTTCGTGTTTCTGGCTTTCGTTATGAAGCATTTTTCCGTGAACTTCATGCTCTGGATTAATAACTTCCAATTCCATAAACAACTGACATCCGTTACAGATTCCAACAGATAAAGTGTCCTCTCTTTTGAAGAATTTATCCAAAGCTGTTTTTGCTTTTTCGTTGTATAAAAATGCTCCGGCCCAACCTTTAGCAGAACCTAAAACATCTGAGTTAGAGAATCCTCCAACTGCACCAATAAACTGAATATCTTCAAGAGTTTCACGACCAGAAATTAAATCGGTCATGTGAACGTCTTTTACATCAAAACCTGCTAAGTACATAGCATTTGCCATTTCACGCTCAGAATTACTTCCTTTTTCACGAATAATAGCTGCTTTTGGTCTTGGTTTTGAAGCGTCGATTACTGGTTTTTTTCCTGTAAAGTGCGTTGGGAAAGTATATTGTAAAACTTGATTTTTATAGTTTTCGAAACGTGCCTGAGCTCTTCCGTTTTTAGATTGTTTTTGATCTAATAAATAAGAAGTTTCAAACCAGATATCTCTGTAAGTTGGAATATCCAATTTATAATCTCCAAATTCTAAAGCTGCAGTTTCCTGAACTGAACCAATTTTGAAGAATTCGATATTGTTAGCATTTAATTTAGCTTCAACCGCTGCATCAGATTTTGCCTGGAAAACGATTCCGATGTTTTCAGCGAAAAGGATTTTCAATAAGTCTTTTTCCGCGAAAGCGCTGAAATCAATTTTTGCTCCAAGATTTACATCAGCAAAACACAATTCTAATAAAGTAGTGATTAAACCACCGCTTCCGATATCGTGTCCGGCTAAAATTTGGCTTTCGCCGATTAATTCCTGAACGGTATTAAAAGCATTTTTGAAGAAAGAAGCGTCTTTAATTGTAGAAGTTTCGTTTCCGATTGTGTTTCTGATTTGTGCAAAAGAAGAACCTCCTAATTTGAAATCATCTTGTGACAAATTGATATAATAGATAGAATCTCCGTTTTTCTGTAAAACTGGTTCAACGACTTTTCTAATATCTGTACAGTTTCCTCCAGCCGAAATAATAACCGTTCCCGGTGCGATTACTTCGTCGTTTGTATATTTTTGTTTCATCGAAAGTGAATCTTTTCCTGTTGGAATATTGATTCCCAATTCGATTGCAAAATCTGAACAACCTTCAACAGCAGCGTATAAACGAGCGTCTTCACCCTCGTTTTTACAAGCCCACATCCAGTTTGCAGATAATGAAATACCTTTTAAACCATCTTTAATTGGCGCCCAAACAATGTTTGATAACGATTCTGCAATAGCATTTCTACTTCCTGCAACCGGATCAATCAAAGCAGCGATAGGAGCGTGACCAATAGAAGTCGCGATTCCTTCTTTTCCTAAATAATCCAGAGCCATAACCCCAACATTATTCAAAGGCAATTGAAGCGGTCCTGCATTTTGTTGTTTAGCAACTTTTCCACCAACACAACGATCCACTTTATTAGTCAACCAGTCTTTTGATGCAACAGCTTCTAAACGTAAAACGTCTTTTAAGTATTTTTCGAAATCTGCTTTGTCGTAAGCAACATCAGCATATTTTCTATCGATAGTTTTATCTGTCATAACCGTTTTAGGAGAACTTCCGAAGAAATCTTCTAAAGCATAATCCATCGGTTTAGAACCATTTGATTTTGATTCGAATGTAAAACGGTGATCTCCCGTTACATCTCCAACCTGATACATTGGCGAACGCTCTCTGTCAGCGATTCTTTGTAAAGTATCAATATCTTTTTGACCAATAACCAATCCCATTCTTTCCTGAGATTCGTTACCAATAATTTCTTTTGCAGAAAGAGTAGGATCTCCAACCGGTAATTTATCTAAATCGATTAAACCACCAGTTTCTTCTACTAGTTCCGAAAGACAGTTTAAGTGTCCTCCAGCTCCGTGATCGTGAATCGAAACAATTGGGTTATTGTCGCTTTCTACCAAACCACGAATGGCATTAGCAGCACGTTTTTGCATTTCCGGGTTTGAACGTTGGATTGCATTTAATTCAATTCCTGAACCAAAAGCTCCAGTATCCGCAGATGAAACCGCAGCTCCACCCATTCCGATTCTGTAATTTTCTCCACCAAGAATTACGATTTTATCTCCTTCTTGGGGTTTCTTTTTGATTGCCTGATCTAATTTTCCGTAACCAATCCCGCCCGCTTGCATGATTACTTTATCGTAACCAATTTTACGGTCGTTTTCTGAATGTTCGAAAGTTAAAACTGAACCTGTAATTAACGGTTGCCCGAATTTATTTCCAAAATCAGAAGCTCCGTTTGAAGCTTTGATCAAAATATCCATTGGAGTTTGGTACAACCATTTTCTTTCTTCAACAGCATTTTCCCATTTTCTGTCGTCATTCAAACGAGAATAAGAAGTCATGTAAACTGCTGTTCCAGCCAATGGCAAAGAACCTTGACCACCAGCTAAACGGTCACGAATTTCTCCTCCTGAACCTGTTGCAGCTCCGTTGAAAGGCTCAACCGTTGTTGGGAAATTGTGTGTTTCTGCTTTTAGAGATAAAACCGAATCAAATTCTTTTATCTCGTAATAATCTGGTTTGTCAGCTGTTTTTGGTGCAAACTGCTGCACTTTTGGTCCTTTTACAAAAGCAACGTTGTCTTTGTAAGCAGACACGATATCGTTAGGATTTTCCTGTGATGTCTTTTTGATTAATTTAAAAAGAGAAGTTTCTTTTTCTTCACCGTCAATTACAAAAGTTCCGTTGAAAATTTTGTGACGACAGTGCTCTGAATTGGCTTGAGAGAAAGCAAAAATCTCAGAATCGGTTAACTTTCTTCCTAGTTTTAAAGCAAGATTGTCTAGATAATCTACTTCTTCCTGGCTTAAAGCCAAACCTTCAACTTTATTATAAGTCGCAATATCATCGATCTCCAGAATTGGTTCCGGCTGAACATTGATAGTGAAAATCTCCTGATCTAATTGATTGAATTTTTGTGAAAGCATCGGATCAAAATCAGTGAAATCTTCCGTTGCTGGATGAAATTCCTCAATTCTGATAATGCCCGGAATACCCATATTTTGAGTAATTTCTACAGCATTTGTACTCCAAGGTGTGATCATAGTGGCACGAGGACCAACAAAAAAATCCGTCAAGGCGGATTTTTCGATCTTATTAGAGTTGGCAAAAAGCCAGTTTAGTTTTGAAATGTCTTGAGCCGAAATTTCGTTTTGCGTTTGTACGGCAAAAACAGTTTTGCTTTGGTTTTCAAAGAAATGGATCATTGTTTTGTGTAGTTTGTTGTATTGAGGTGCAAATTTAGTGTAAATAAATAGCAAGCGCAAATTTGAAAACAAACTCTTTTGAAAAAAAAGTTAGCGCCTAATTTTAATCATATAAGTTATATAAGTTCATTTTAAAAGAACGAATAAAATAATATGTAAAAAGGTTTAATCGCGCACAGACACTAAGGTGTAAAGCTTTTATTTGTAATTCTTAAATTCACTTAATGCCAACTAGTAAATACACAGAAAACTTAAATTTTCTTATATTACTTATATGGTTAAAAAAAGGCATGAAAGTTTATAGCAAAAAAAAGCGGCAAATATTGCCGCTTTTAAATTTAGTAAGCACTCGTTTAATTAGTTGATTATAATTTTTTTACTGCTGGTTTTTATACCTTGTGTAATATGAACAATGTAAATTCCTTTTGGGATATTGTTTATCGTAACAAGCAGAGCATCATTGTTTGTTTTTGTAAATACTTTTTGCCCTAATATCGAAACAATCTCAATATTTGATTTTTCACTAGCATCTTTCAATTGAATGGTAAACTGCCCATTCGAAGGATTTGGATAAAGTGAAACATCACCAAAATCAAAATCTCCAACCGCTAAATTTGCAAGTGAATGAGTTCCTAATCCGTCGCATTTGTCTTTTGCGTAAACATCCCATTCTGCAGTTTTATTGAAAGTAGTATTTGGAGCAGAAATGCTTGGTTTTCTTCTTAAAGTTTCGTCGATAGAAAAATTAGCGGTATTGCCTAATGTTCCTATAATGTCAATTAAAACATCATTTTTGAATAATCCGATAGGGTCATTTCCGTTAAATTGCAATTCTGTAGCACCACTTGATAAATTCGCATTTGCCGGATTAAAACAAGTTGTTAATCCCAGATTGTACGCGATTACATACGAAGCTCCGTGTGCAAGTGTGCCCGTAAGTGGTAATCCCGCCGTAGAAGTCCATGGACCTGCACCATTAATTTGTTTTTTAATGGCATATTTTGTTAAATCTACCGTGCTTCCTGTAAAATTTGAAATTTCTAAATATTTATTATTTCCAGATCCTTCGATATATTCTGTAAAGAAAATTTCGTTCGCAATTGTTCCTCCGCCTGTAGATGCAGTCGTACTTCCGTCAACAGAACTTGTTGCCAGTGATAAATTGTTTGAAGTATCTTTTGCAATTACATAAAATGAGTATGTGGTAGACGGCGTTAAACCTGCAATAGTAGCAGTTGTTCCCGTTTCATTTTGTTTGAAAATATTGTTGACATAAATAGCATAACTGGCAATTCCAACATTGTCTGTAGCGGCAGTCCAGCTTAAACTAATGGTATTTGAAGTACTTGCCGTAACAGCTAGATTTGATGCGGCCGAAGGAGGAGTCGTATCATCAGCTTCGGTTGTCCAGACAGCTGCCACATATTCAGGATGATCGATGTAAGGGTTACGATTGTTTTGGCGTGCATAAATAGCATTATTTCTCGCAATTTCTCTCGCGTTTACAGGATCCTGATTGTGCCAGGCAATCAATTGACTTAAAAATGCCGGTGTAAATACTTTGTTAGAAGTTCCGTTGAACATCGGGTACGAATATCCAGCAACTGTATTCTCATATCGTGTAGCGAAGTAAAAATACATTCGGGCAATATCACCTTTAAACTCGTCAATAGGTTCAAAAACAAGACCAGAATAACCCGCAGTGGTACTTGGGCCTAATTTACTTCCGTTAAGACTTGTTTCGGTTGCGGATACTACAACACCATGAGGATAATTCGAACGAACTCCGTTTACTTTTCCGTCAGTTGGTGTAATAAAATGCGCGTCGGCAACCATTGGTGATTGCTCATTAAAAACCGATTGCGGAATAATATGTTCTCTATTATAACAATCACCTTCGTTTACATAATTACCGCATCTTTGTGTCGTAGCAATGCTGTAATTATAAGGATCTGTTCCCGATGGATTTTCAGAATACATGTCTAAAACAGAGCCGTCGTTTTCGTAAAAATTATCGATATCCGATGTTGCATAAGTCGTATATAAACCACCATATCCATTATCGGTATGGCCTTTTATAATATTATACAATTGAGTTTTTAATGTGTAGCCTGTTCCGGTTGCCGTGTTGTAGTATCCGGAAGGAATTTGGGCAAAGCCAACGGCGGTAAACATCAATAAAAGTAGAAAGTAGTTTTTTTTCATGAAAATAGGTTAAGATTTGGGTTGCTAATAAATTGAACACGAGTATCCTAAATTTATTAATTGTATCAAAATTACTACTTTTTGAAATACGCTACGTTAAGTGATCTTTAATTTTAGAAAAAATTTCTTACTGTTTGAATTTTAATCCTATAAGTGATGTAAGTTCATTTTAGAAAATTTGAAATAATCTCGCAATCCCGAAGCTATCGGGAGCAAAGGCGCAAAGTTTTTTTTCTTTTTCACTACATAAGTGAGATAAGTTCATTTTAGAAAATAATCAGCGATAATCAGTTTAATCTGTAAAACCTGTGGGCTACATTTTACGCAGAAAACTTAAATTTTCTTATATCACTTATATGATAAAAACAAAATTATTTCGGGAATGCCGCACTTTGATAGGCACCTAAATCCGGAGGAGAAGTTCTGCTTGCTCCAATAATATCTAACGGAATCATATACGCCTGATTCCCTTTCGCGAAAGCGGGAGAAGTAGTATTGATGTTCAGTTTATTTTGATTCACATTATAAAATTTAGGATTTTCGTTTAAGATAATCTGATTATAATGTTCCGTATCCGTTTTAAATTGATAATCCGGATTGGTACTTGAACTATTAAATTTTAATAGACAATTGTTTAACTGATAAACAAATGCGGCATTGGTATTTTTGTTCAAATTGAATTCGTTTGTGCCTGAACCGTAAATAATGCAATTGTTAAAAGTAGCCTGAATTAACGGATTTGTTGGGGGAGTTGCACCCGCCATACTATTGCTTAAATTTACTGCAAATTGCGAACTGCCTTGCCAGTTATTATTAAAAGTACAATGTGTAAAAAGGTAATTTCCACCATAAACGCAGGACAAACTGGCGAAACCGGCATAATTAATCACGATATTTTCTCCGTTGATGTAAGCGTTTTGGGCTAAAATTCCATATTCGGCACAATTGTAAATCTGTGTGTTTTTAATTTCGATTGTACTACTGTTATCAGGGCTTTTTATGTTTAAACCTGTAATCGCATTTTTTAAAGTAAGGTGATTTATCGAATGATTTTTGCTTCCTTTTGCAAAAATAACCGAATTCCATTGTCCGGGAATATTATCGTAAAGCGATTCCAGGCGGTCTCCTTCAAAAACAACTTCGTTTTCTAATTTATTGGTAGTTGATACTGCTCCGTTAATTTGTAAAGACGCTTTATTGTCTACATAAAGTCCGGAATTAGCATGAAAAAACACTCTTGCTCCAGCTTGAAAAGTCACCGTTTTATTTTCAGGAACACCAGCAAAACCGTAAATAACATAAGGTTTCTGATTGGTAAAAAGCAATTCATTTCCGTTTACAGCATCATTTTCATTCAAATAAAAACCATCAACCGGTTTGCCTTCTATGATAATTTTTTCTTTAGTTCCGTCAGGTTTTTGTTGTGGATACAGAAAAACAGCATCTTGAATTAAAGTAATCAAATTCACTTCCTGAAGATTAGCGCCACTATCAAACTGAATTTGGTCAGTATATAAAAAGTCGGTAGGATTTGCATCTGTTATATCTGCCGTAGTTTCTATAAAAATGTACAAACTGTCTTTCGACAAAAGCGTAACATCCTTGAAAATTTTGCCGTTGTTTCCGCTCATTCCGTCAACCGTCATTCGGTATTTTGAATTTAAACCGTTTTTGAGCTGAATTGTAGGAATCGAAATATCGTCTTTACTTGTGTTGTAAACTTTCAATTGATAGGTGCCGGAACCAATATTTTTGAAAACAGTATCTAAATAAACGGTATCTCTTGAAAATTTTAAATTTCCGGAACTGACAACAGTATCAAAATCAGTTCGGCAAGAACTGAACGTTATCAATAATCCAAAAATAAAAAGTATAAAGTATTGACGCATTTGAATCGGTTTGTTTTTTGTTACCACTCCCGATAGCTATCGGGATAAAAAAAATAGAATGATTCTTTGCGAAAAGCATAAAATAATTCTTTAAAAATCGGTGCAATCTGTGGCAAAAAAATAAATTTTAAACCAAAGATCAATATTGATTGTTTTTGTAAAAATAACAAAAAACTGACATGTTTGAAGTTGATTTTAATTTAGAATTGCATTTTTGAGTTTGTATCTCTTCTTTTCTTTAATTTTACGATTTTAAATTCCACTTTAATGAAGTATACAAAAGAGCAAATTTTAGCGCGTTGCAATGAGTTCTCTAAAAACACGCTAATGGAAACGCTAAAAATAGAATATATAGATGCTGGCGACGATTTTTTGACAGCAAAAATGCCTGTAAATCCTTCTGTTCACCAACCAATGGGACTTTTGCACGGAGGTGCTTCTGTAGCTTTGGCAGAAAGCGTAGGAAGTGCGGCATCGTTTTTTTTCATTGATCCAAAAGAACAAGAAGTACGCGGAATTGAAATTTCTGCCAATCACTTAAAAAGTATTCGTGAAGGCTGGGTTTTTGGTACGGCAAGAATTATTCATAAAGGCAGAAGCATTCATCTTTGGGAAATTAAAATTACCGACGATGCCGGGAATCTGATCTCGCTTTGCAAACTGACGAATATGGTTTTAGAAAGAAAGAAAACAGAATAGCATGAATGACTTTTTTTCTAAAATAAAAAAACATTACGAAAAGCATTTACCTTTTGTAATGTATTCTAAACCCAATTCAAGACACATTTTTGGGTTTTTGCAACAAAATGACACTTTGCATACCATCTCGAATTATAAAGAAAAAGGTTTTGTTTTTGCTTCTTTTGATGAAAAACAACTGATTTTAATTCCGGAAAATCAAGCTGAGATTATAACTACAGAACAAGAAGAAATTGGTTTTGAAACCATCGAAATCGATGATGTGAGTTTTGATCCGGCTGCTAAAAATCAATACGAAGATTTAGTGGCAAAAGGGATTAGCGCCATCAAAAACGATGAATTCAAGAAAGTAGTTTTATCCAGAAGCGAAAAAGTTGACCTTGCCGAATTTGATTTTGTAGGGACTTTTCAGCATTTGATCGAATTATACCCAACAACTTTATCGTATTGTTTTTTTCATCCAAAAGTTGGATTTTGGATGGGCGCAACGCCGGAACAATTGCTTAAAGCCAACGGAAATGTTTTTGAAACTACCGCTTTGGCAGGAACTCAAAAAGCAACTTCTGAAAAAGAGATTCTTTGGGAGCAAAAAGAAAAAGACGAACAACAATATGTAACCGATTTTATTGTAAAAAGATTGCGTGAAGTTGCCGCTTCGGTGAATGTTACGGAACCTTACAGTCTTAGAGCAGGATCGATCTGGCATATAAAAACGGATATTTCGGGAGTTTTGAATGATAATTCGACCCTGGAAGAAGTAATCGATACTTTGCATCCAACTCCCGCAGTTTGTGGTTTACCAAAGAAAAAAGCAAAAGTATTTATAATAGAAAACGAAAATTACGACAGAACCTTTTATACCGGTTTTCTGGGCGAGTTAAACAGCAGTTTTGCAAACAACGATATTAGTTCTGATTTATTTGTAAATTTACGTAGCATGCAAATTCAGGAAAATAAAGCCATTTTATATATGGGCTGCGGAATCACCAAAGAAAGTATTCCTGAAAAAGAATGGGAGGAAAGCGTGAATAAATCAATGACGATGAAAAGAGTTTTGAAAATAGCTTAAAAAAATAAGTTTACAGTCGCAGTCACGGTTTTCAGGTTTGCTGTGACTGAATACTGCGATTGTAAACTGTGATTAAAAACAAAAACAATGAAATTAGACATATTAGCCTTTGGTGCACATCCCGATGATGTAGAGTTGGGTTGCGCGGGAACAATTTTAAAAGAAGTATCACTTGGAAAAAAAGTTGGTATTGTAGATTTAACGCGTGGTGAATTAGGAACACGCGGTACAGCCGAAACCAGAGATCAGGAAGCAAAAGATGCCGCAAAGATTTTAGGCGTTTTGGTTCGTGAAAACTTAGGTTTGCGCGATGGTTTTTTTGTAAACGACGAAAAGCATCAGTTAGAAGTGATTAAGATGATCCGAAAATACAAACCGGAAATTGTATTGTGCAACGCTATCGACGATCGCCATATCGACCACGGAAAAGGAAGCAAATTAGTTTCTGATGCCTGCTTTTTATCAGGATTAATGAAAATTGAAACTTCGGTAGATGGAGAACCACAAGAAGCATGGAGACCAAAAGTTGTATACCATTACATTCAATGGAAAAATATAGAACCAGACTTTGTAGTCGATATTACAGGATTTGAAGACAAGAAAATTGAAGCTGTCATGGCGTATAAAACCCAATTTTATGATCCAAATTCAAAAGAACCTGCTACGCCAATTACAAGTAAAAACTTTATGGAAAGCTTAAATTATCGTGCGCAGGACTTAGGAAGGTTAGTTGGTAAAGATTTTGCTGAAGGTTTTACTGTCGAAAGATGTTTGGCAGTCAATAGCTTAGAAGATTTGATGTAATTTTGATATAAAAATTTCATTTTTTTCTTTGGAGAAGCGAACCTTTGTTGTATATTTGCAACCGCAAAGAAAAATGGTGGTTGTAGCTCAGCTGGTTAGAGTATTGGTTTGTGGTGCCGAGGGTCGCCGGTTCGAACCCGGTCAGCCACCCAGAATTGTAAAAGCCTTGAAGAAATTCAAGGCTTTTTTTGTGCGTTTATTTTTTTGAACGTTTTTTGTCTATCTATGATAAAACTAAATCTTTTTGTTTAGGAGCTAATCCCGCTATCCGTTCCAATCTTTTGTGGCGAACGCCGCCACAAAAGGATTTCCACTCCTATCGGGGCTAGGACAATCATTTTCATCATAACATTTCCGTCTGGTTTGTCGTTTTTCGAAACAAAGAATGACTGTAAAGAAGTAATCTTCGTTATTACATTATCTAAAACGAACTTAAATCAAGTATTTAATTTAAAAATAAATCAAAAAAAAGATCAATGTTTAAATATTGATTTATTGTTTGTTACGGTTTAGTTTATGAAATGTATTGTTTCGTAAAACCATTTTCTTGCCTGATATCTCCTGTTTTGAAGCCTTTTTTTTTGCATAAGTAAACCTTTGTTGTATATTTGCACTCGCTAAGCAAAAATGGTGGTTGTAGCTCAGCTGGTTAGAGTAGCGGTTTGTGGTGCCGCGGGTCGCCGGTTCGAACCCGGTCAGCCACCCAGAAATTTAAAGCCTTGAAGAAATTCAAGGCTTTTTTTGTGCCTATAATTTAAATCACAATTTTTTAAGTTACCACAGATTATAACATACAGGATCAATACAAAAAAACTTTGTGTTCTCTGCGGTAAAAAAAAATAGAGAATATAAAACTTTTAGTGTTTCTCTACAATATTTAGCATTGATCTCTTTTTAGCAATGCATATCGTCATCGGCAAATCCAATCAAAACGTGATACAATTTCACTCCATAAAATGTTAAAATAAAAAGTAATATTTCATGATTTTAATCATAAAATAAAATTTAGCGCCATAATATCTTTACCACGTAAATCAGCTTTCAAAAACAAAATAATCAAGATATTCTAAAAGCTTCAATTTAAGGATATCGATAAAACTAACCGTATGGATAAGTTATTCTTAACTTCTGAAATAAACCGACTCAAAAAAGAAAAAAATGCAATTATCCTCGCTCATTACTATCAGGATAAAGACATACAGGATATCGCCGATTTTGTAGGTGATAGTCTTGAATTATCTAAAAAAGCAGCTTCTGCCAATGCCGATATTATTGTTTTTGCCGGAGTTTATTTTATGGCCGAAACGGCAAAAATCATCAATCCAAATAAAAAAGTGCTTTTGCCGGATATTAATGCCGGATGTTCTCTTGCTGATGGCTGCGATCCCGATAATTTCAGGAAACTAAAAGAACTTCACCCTAATCATGTTGTAGTAACTTATATTAATTCTTCGGCTCAGATAAAAGCCTTAAGCGATTGGGTTTGTACTTCATCCAACGCAAAAAAAATTATAGAAGCAATTCCGGCAGAACAGCCAATAATTTTTGCCCCTGATAAAAATTTAGGAATGTACCTAAAAAAAGAAGTCAACCGCGAATTATTGCTTTGGGATGGTTCGTGCATTGTACATGAAGCTTTTTCATTAGATAAACTTATCGAAATCTACAATGCAAATCCAAAAGCTAAAATTGTAGCGCATCCTGAATCAGAACGCCATATTCTCGAGACCGCAAATTATATCGGTTCAACATCCGGAATGATCAATTTTATCAAGAACGATCCGGCTACTACTTTTATCGTCGCAACCGAAGTGGGGATTCTGCATCAACTAGCAAAAGAAGCTCCGCAAAAAACAATTATTCCGGCGCCTTCACATGAAGATAATACATGTGCGTGCAGCGAATGTGCTTTTATGAAAGTAAATACTTTAGAGAAGCTTTATTTATGTTTAAAAGAGGAAAGACCGGAAATTCATATAAAAGAAGAATTACGATTAGAAGCCATAAAACCTATAAACAGAATGCTCAATTTGTCATAAACATCTAAGTCAATCAAAATGAAAAAAACTGATATACTTATAATTGGTTCCGGAATAGCAGGTTTATTTTGTGCTATTAAAATTGGAAAAAAACGACCAGATTTGTCTATTGCAATTATGACCAAAGACAAGGTCAAAAACTCTAATACCCAACTTGCTCAAGGTGGTATTGCAGTTGTTACGGATTGCATAGAAGATAGTTTTGAGCAACATATCCAGGATACTTTAAAATCGGGTGGGGGTTTGTGTGATGAAGAAGTGGTAAAAATGGTGATACATCAGGCGCCTGAACGATTGAATGAACTTATTGATATTGGAGTTTCTTTCGATAAAAACAAATCCGGAATTTGGAATTTGGGCCTCGAAGGCGGACATTCTCAGCATCGTATTTTGCATCATAAAGATATATCCGGAGCAGAAATAGAAAAAAATCTAATTGAAACAATAAAACAGTTATCTAATATCACATTACTCGAAGATCACTTGGTTATTGATGTTGATACTAAAAAAAATAACGGAAGAATTAATTGTACGGGCGCTTTTTATTGCGACAAAATCAATAAGAAAGTAAAGTATATACGCGCTAAAACCATTGTTTTGAGTACGGGAGGATGTGGTCAGATTTTTAAGAATACAACAAACCCAGAGATTGCAACGGGCGACGGAATTGCAATTGCTTCGCGAGCCGGAGCAGTAATAAAAGATATGCAATACATACAGTTTCATCCAACGGCTTTGTATGAAGAAAACAAGAATCCGTTTTTTTTAATTTCAGAAGCAGTAAGAGGTTTTGGGGCGCATATCGTTAATGAAGATCAAAAGCGTTTTATATTTAAAGATGATATTCGTGGCGAGTTGGCAACAAGAGATATTGTATCTCAGGCGATAAGCAAAGAAATAGAAATGTCCGGAAACCCATATGTGTACTTAGATTGCCGACATCTTGATTTTGAGGAATTCTACAGTCATTTTCCTTCTATTACAGAATATTGCAAGACAATTGGTTTGCATCCTGAAAAAGATTTAATTCCTATTGTTCCAGTTGCTCATTATCAATGTGGTGGTATCAATGTAAATAAAAAATCACAAACCAATATAAAGAATCTTTATGCGATAGGCGAGTGCTCCAGAACGGGTTTGCATGGTAAAAACAGATTGGCTTCCAACTCATTATTAGAAGCTTTGGTTTTTGCACACCAGGCTTCAGAGCATATTGCTAAAAATATTGATGATCTGTCTTTTGCACCAAAAGATGCGATGTTGCAATTTGACGAACCTTTAATGGATAAGGATTCTAATTATTTTATGAAGTTTAAAAAAGAGCTTCAAACCATGATGACATTTTTTTACGCAAGTAACGATTCTGATTTTGTTAAGATATTAAACAGAATCGAATCGATGAAAATGGCAACGGTAGGATTGCTTTTCAAAAAGAAAAAAATAACAACCCAGCTAATCGAATTTACGAATATGCTTACGGTTGCCAAGATTATTATCGAACACCATAAAACTAAGGTTTTAAAAAGTGCTGTGATGTATTAAATTGTATTTCTGTCGTTGTTCTCAACGCATTAAAATAGATTGAATGTTAAAATAAATTGTTTGTAGTAACCAAAAAAAGCATGACTTTTAAGTCATGCTCATTTGGTTATTATAGTTTGGTTTATTGAATTACGTTATCTTATTGAAAAGATTATCTTTTCTCATATCTTTTGACTTTTTTTTATTTATAGAAGTAAGTCTTTGTTTCTTAATTTGAATCTGCAAAGAAAACGTTATTTCAGGGTTAGAACCTTATCAGCC
>NZ_CADCSU010000098.1 GCF_902804475.1 Flavobacterium bizetiae | reverse complement strand
GAGAAAATAGAAGTGTTGTACAGTAAAAACCGCAGAAAAACCAAATTGAAATTTAAAAAAGTATTGCGTTTTATTTCAGAAAAAATAATTCATCGATAGTACTTTTGATATAAAATGGGGATTTTAATTCAAAAGAAAACCCGGCAACTTTAGTGTTGTCGGGTTTTTAAATTTATGGTCTATTCTCTATCTTCTTTATTCTATATTCTTTTATCTATGTTCTTTTCTCTCTACTCTTTATTCTTTTCTTTCTTAAACTGAAGTAAACCTTTATAAATCAATTGTCTTACTTCGTCACGAAGCGCTTTTCTGTTTTCACTTGTTAATCCGCTCGTTTCTACAAAAGGCAGAATTCTAACTCTCATTTTTCCAGGACTTCCGCTTAAAAAAGTATACGAAAATCGTTCTTTATTATCAGCAAAAACAATAGGCACAATCGGGATCTGATGTTCTATTGCCAGACGAAATGCACCATCTTTAAATTCGTCAAGTAAGATGCTTTCATCATCCGGAACTCCGCCTTCGGGGAAAATACAAATACTAAGTCCCTGATTAAGTCTGTCTTGTGCTCTCTTGAAAACTTCATTTTTACTTTTAGAAGAATTTCTATCCACCAGAATACAAGTACGTTTATAGAAAAATCCAAACAACGGAATTTTAGAAAGTTCCTTTTTCCCAACAAATACAAAAGGATTTCGAACTATAGCCAGCATCAGCATAATATCGGTCATCGAAGTATGATTGGCCACGATCATATAGCTTTTGTTTTTAATAAGCTTCTGCTCGCGCTTGACCGTATAATAAAAACCCATGCCGAAAAGGATAAATTTAGCCCAAATGCGGGCCATTTTAAAGAAATATGGGTATCCGCTTTCTGATATAATAGAAATAAGCAAAAACGGCAGCATAATCAATATTGGAATTCCCATTAAGATGTAAAACCAAATACGCCACAAAACCCAAAAAACAATTTTAATTCCTTTCATAGTTTCAAATGTAATAAAACAGAAATGAATTCTACAAAAAGAATTTGTATTGCTATTTTTTTCTACCACAAAGTTCCTTTGTATTTGAAAATTTTATTGAATGCTATTTTACCACAGAGAAACACAGAGTTTTTCACAGAGAATACCAACTTATTTCTCGCAAAGTCGCAAAGTCGCAAAGTTTATTTTCTTTGCGACTTTGCGACTTTGCGCGATTAAAATAAAACAGCGTGGTAAAGTTTATGTACTTTGCTCTAAAAAAACGAACTTTGCATTTAGTAATAAGAAAAAACTAGAATGGCAAAAATACTTACTGGTGTTCAGAGTACTGGAACGCCACACTTAGGCAATTTATTGGGAGCAATCATTCCTGCTATCGAATTATCGAACAATCCTGCAAACGAATCTTATTTGTTTATTGCTGATTTACATTCGATTACACAAATTAAAGATGGTAAAACATTAAGAGAAAATACATACAGTACCGCTGCGGCCTGGCTTGCTTGCGGACTAAATCCTGATAAAGTTACTTTTTACAGACAATCTGATGTGACTCAAACTACTGAATTAACCTGGTATTTAAGCTGCTTTTTTCCGTTTCAACGTTTGACATTGGCACATTCTTTCAAAGATAAAGCCGATCGTTTAGACGATGTTAATGCCGGACTTTTTACTTATCCAATGTTAATGGCAGCAGATATTTTGCTGTATGATGCTGAATTTGTGCCAGTTGGAAAAGACCAATTACAACATTTAGAAATTACTCGTGATGTTGCTTCTCGCTTCAATCACCAAATGGGAGAAACTTTTGTAATTCCTGAAGCTAAAATTCAGGAGGACAGCAAATTGATTCCAGGAACAAATGGTGGAAAAATGAGTAAATCGGCCAATAATATTATCAATATTTTTCTTGACGATAAAACATTGCGCAAGCAGGTTATGAGTATCGAAACAGATAGTACTCCACTTGAAGCTCCTAAAAATCCGGATACTTGTAATGCTTTTGCAATCTATTCTTTATTAGGAACCGAAGAACAAATCGCCGAAATGAGAGCCAATTATCTTGGTGGAAATTATGGCTATGGTCACGCCAAACAAGCTTTGTTTGAATTGATTACAGAAAAATTTAAAACCGAAAGAGAAAAATATACTTACTACATTAACAACCTTGACGAAGTTGATGCTTTATTGAAAAAAGGAGCTTCAAAAGCTTCTGTTATTGCAGATGGTGTTCTCGCAAAAGTTCGCGAAATACTAGGATTTAGTAAATAAAATTAAAAGCCCGTCAGATATTAAAAACCTGTCGGGCTTTTTTATAAAATAATTATCTAATATAAATCCATACAAATAGTGCGAAAACTATTTACCAGATACATGTTTTTTCTCCTAATATCACTTTTTTTATTAGGATACTTATTAGCTTACTTATTTGGAGATGAGAAGTTTTATAGCATGAATAAAACGGTTGGCTGGGCTTTTACTGTTTCAAATGAAATTTTACTAAATGTATTTTTAGCTATCTCTCAGATACTTTTTATTTTTGGTTATTTAATAATATTTCTACTTAAACGTAAGACAAATTATTACATTTCCCTAGCACATTTTGAGCTAATTATCCTGACATTTTATTCAATAAATTTCGACAATTTCAATGTTTCTTTGATTCTTGGCACAATGTCAATTATCTTGTTTTTGATAAATATTTTCAAATCTCAGAAATAAAAACTTAATTCTCATATCGCCTCAAACAATTTCCCCGGAAGCGGTCTTATCACTCCTTTAAGCTCCATATTCAACAGCAAACCTGAGATTTTATAAATAGGAAACTCACATTGCAATGCTATTATATCAAGCAATTCTTTTCCATTTTTCAGCAAGAAATCATATATCTTTTGTTCATCAGATTCCAGTTCAACAAATAGCTGTTTCTGCACTGGTTTCGCTTTATTATCAATATTCCAATTCAAAATATAAATTAAATCAGCAGCGCTCGTTAAAACGTTTGCTTTTTGCGTTTTGATAAGATCATTACATCCCTGACTATATTTGTCTGTAATGCGCCCGGGAACGGCAAAAACATCGCGATTGTAATCGTTTGCCAGGTTAGCCGTAATAAGTGAACCGCCTCTATCAGCAGATTCGATCACAATCGTAGCTTCGGTCATACCAGCAACGATGCGATTTCTTCGCACAAAATTTTCTTTATCAGGGTTTGCAGTACTCCAAAATTCAGTGATAAAACCTCCATTTTCTTCCATTGCCGCCACATATTTCTTGTGTGTTTTGGGATAAATCTGGTTTAATCCATGAGCCAAAACTCCAATAGTTTGCAAATTATAATCCATGGCCAATTGATGTGCCACAATATCAACTCCGTAAGCAAAACCACTCACAATTACAGGATCAAGCGGAGCCAAATCTTCAATTAATTTCTTGCAAAACTCCGTTCCGTATGAAGTAATCTGGCGGGTTCCAACTATACTGATTATTTTTTTATTTTTTAAATTGATATTACCCCCAGAAAAAATCAAAACAGGAGAATCTATGCAATGTTTTAAACGATCCGGATAATCTTCTTCCTGAAAAAAAGATGCTTTTATGTGGTTGGAATGAATAAATTCCAGCTCACGACTAGCTCTTTCAAAAACCGATTTATCTTTAAAATTTTTCAATAAAACAGAACCAACACCATCAATAGCCGCTATTTGATTAGTTTTAGCTTTAAAAACTGCCTCAGCATTTCCAAAATGTGTAAGTAATTTTTTAGCCATAATATCACCCACTCCATCGACTTTTAATAAGGCTAACAAATAAAATAAATCCTGATCTGACATTTACTAAAATATTATGTAAAATAGAATATAAAATTCTAAACAATTTAATAGTGCAAATATGATTAAAATAAAGTAATTTCTTAATAAAACAACAAAATTAGATTTTTTTCTATTTTTAAAAACTAGTCCCATAATGTTTAAATTACTGAATATTAATTATCTATAAAAATATCAGAATTGTTAATAAAAATTGTGAATAAAATTTTGATAACTATATTCGTTGCATAACTTTGTTACTATGAAAATCGAAACTTACATAGCACAGTTATTGTATCGTTATCAGTGTGTAACGGTTCCAGGGTTTGGAGCATTTTTAACCGAAATTCACTCGGCTCAGCTTAATGAAAGCACAAATTCGTTTTTTCCACCCAAAAAAATGATCTCTTTTAATAGCCATTTGAAAAACAATGACGGATTATTAGCAAATCATATCGCGAACGGAGAAAAAACATCTTACGGTTTTGCCGTAAGTGCCATTGCTTTTGAAGTTCAGAGCTGGAAAAATACCTTAGAAGAAAATGGCACAATAAGCCTTAAAAATATTGGTGAAATTCGTTTAAATGCAGAGAAAAATATCATTTTTACTCCTAATGATCAAACCAATTTCCTGGCAAGTTCTTTCGGATTAAGTCCGTTTGTTTCTCCGCTTGTAAAAAAGGAAAACTTCGAGAAAAAAATCAAGGAAATCGAAGAAAGAGAACCAATTGCTTTATATGAAAATGATGAAGAAGGAAGATCTTCGAATTCGTTTTTAAAATATGCTGCAATTTTTGTTTTAGGTCTTGGAATCACAGGAAGTATTGGATATCCTTTGTACCAAAATCAAATTGCAAACAAAACGCTTGTTGTAGAAAGTGCTGTTCAGAAAAAAGTTCAAAACAAAATACAGGAAGCTACATTTTTCATTCAGAGTCCATTGCCGGCTGTAACTCTTTCTGTTGATTCTGCAAAAGTAGAAGTTACCGAAGAAAAAGCAATGTCATATCATATTATGGCAGGTGCATATAGAAGCGAACAAAATGCAAGAAAAGCGTATAACCAATTGATTAAAGACGGTTTTAAAGCCAGAATGTTAGGCGAAAACAAACACGGTTTATTCCCGGTTTTATACGGAAGTTATGCTACAATGTCTGAAGCTGAAAAAGCACAAAAAGAAATACAAAAAGGCGAAAATCCAGATGCCTGGATCTTAGTCGAAACTCTATAATAATAAAAATCCTATTCAAACCGAATAGGATTTTTTTTGTCTTATTTTGTCTTTAAAAAAACCTTATTTAGCTCAACTTCAGGAGCTGTAATCCTATTTTTGTTCTACTATTTTAAAGAACAAAATACAATGAAAAACACGCTAAAATTACTTCTTGCATTTTTATTTATTCTAAGCTCTAATTCATTTTTTGCTCAAAAGATAATCACAACTGAAAAGTCTCAGGAAATTGCACAGAAAAAATTAGATCTGGAAGCCCAAAAATCAACAGAAGAGTATCGTAAAAAGCTAGACAATGATCAATCGCAATTAAAAAAAGAACAAAGGAAATTAGAAAGGCATCAAAAAGACCTTAAAAACGCACAGAAAGATCTTGAATCTACCAACAAAAAGATTGATAAGTTAGAATACAACAAACAAAAACTGGAATCGAAAATAAACTCAAGCTCGTTTTCTGAAGAAGATTTGCAAAAACAACAAATTAAACTGAAAGAGCACGATCTTGATATTCAAAAACTTAAATTAAAAAAAATAGAACAGCAGAAAAAACTCGACAGAGTAAAAGTTGAATATTAAAACAAAAATCCTACTCGTAATGAGTAGGATTTTTTTGTTTAACGTGAAACAATTTTAGCATCCTGGGAAAGTATAACTTTAGTGCCCTGATAAATTTTTAATCTCGCCGGAGGCGAATTTTTTTCGCCCAAAACGATGATCGCACACTCATAAATTAAGTTGCCTTTTTTAAATTCATATTGATGATTTCCACCTATTCCTTCTACAACTAATTCGCCACCATTGATCACTAAATCAGGTTTTTGAGTCATTTCTTTTTTGATCGACCATGAGGCAAAACGGTAATTATTGTTTCCCAGATTATCAATCCTGATTTTAAATTCAGCGGTTTCGAGAATACAAATTGGCGTTTGAAAAAATGCTATGCTAGGATCAAGCATTTTCTTTTGCGACGCGATTAGTTTGTTTTTAAGTTCTATTTCGGCTTTCGATTGATAATTTATTGCTGTTAAACGTCCTTCGGTATCCAGCCAAATGTTGCCGTGAATTAACATAATTCCGCGCAAACCCATATCTGTCCAGCCTTTTGCAGGCGTCGATTTTACTATTTCGTTTTTCAATGTAGCATCAAAAATTTCAGAATATCGCTTTATAAAATCTGCTTTATTTGCAATATCAGGTATCGGATATTCGCGTTCCAGCGGATAAACCACCGCATCAGCAATGGCTTCTTTCTTGTCATTTTTTACATTTTCAATGAACTTTTTAACAAGTTTCTGATAATTAATATTCGAATCCTGAGCAGAAATAAAACTGCTGCAAAAAAATAATAGCACTAAAAATATGTTGCTTCTTTTCATCTTAAATATTTTTAATTAATTACTAATCCGGCATTTACAATCAAATATAAATAATTTATACTAGCTGTAACTAACATTGAAATCGGGTTACAAAACAAAAAATCCCATTCTTTCGAATAGGATTTTGTTTAACGTGGAACAATTTTAGCTTCCTGATTAAGTATTTCTTTTCCGTTTTGATAAATGGTTAAAGTAGCTGGTGCTGAATCTTTTGTACCCAAAACTGTAATATAACACTGGTATAGAAAATTCCCTTTTTTAAAATCGTAATGATGATTACCTCCTGTTCCGTCGTGAAACCATTTTCCGTTGGTAATGATTAAATCCGGTTTTTCGCTCATTGATTGTTTTATCGACCACGACGCATATCTGAAATTATCATTTCCCAGGTCATCAATTCTAACTCTGAATTTAGAGGTTTCCAAAATAACTTCCGGAGCTTCAAACTTTGCAATTGATGGGTGAAGTTTGCTTTTTTCAGCAACTATTAATTTGGTTTTAAGATCTTTCTCAGCTTTAGTTTGATAACTTATAGAAAATACTTTTCCGTCAGTATCCATCCACAAAGTTCCCTGATTTAGCATTATGCCACGCCAGCCCATTTCTGACCAGTCTTTTGCCGCATTCGATTTTGAAATTTCAGCTTTCAATTTAGCATCAAAAATTTCATCATATCTTTTTACAAACTCTGTTTTATTCTTGATAGACGGAATTGGATTGTCTCTTTTTAAAGGAAATTTAATAGCCTCGGCTACAGCCTCTTTCCTATCATTTTTTACATTATCAATAAATTTTTTGACAAACTTTTGATATTCTGGTTTCAAGTCCTGCCCTGACATACTTTGAATCGCAATGCCTATGAATAGGATGTATAGCAACTTTTTCATAATTTCTATTTTACATAATGTTTTTATAGTAAATTTCGAAATTTCATTCGAATCTTCAAAATCAAATTCCAAAATCAAATTCCAAAATCTGAAATCTGAAACTCTAAGTTACAAAATCTGAAATCAATTTATACTGGCTTTAAACATTTTAAGTTCATCCCAGGTAAATTCATCACCATATTTTTCTTTTAGCGGACTTAGAGATTCTTCCTGATAAAACTCAAAAGCTTCACGCAAGGCCAGGATTTTATCATATGGTAGAACATCTGAAATCTCGACTTTTTTAGCCTGAATTAGTTTGACCAAATGCGTTTCTATTGTTTGAACGGTCAGTTTTCTCATTCGTGCAATATCTTCAATCGAATTTTTCTCCAACCACAAATCGTGAGTTTCTTCGATGGTTGTTTTCTTTTCTGCCTTTGGTGTGCTTTTATCTAATTTGCGTGCCGTATAACGAACTGGGTGTTCTTCAGATTTAAAAATATCAGTGTTCGACATATTAAATTCCTCGCGGATCTTTGCAACCTTGTCTAATTTGTAGTTTTTAATCGCTGTAGACGATAATTTCTCTTTACAGATGGTTTCGCCTGCAACGACAATTTCTATTAGCAATTTAGCCTTCATTAAACGCAAAACAGCTTTCGTTTGCAAATCATCCAAAAAAGCGAGCTCTTCGTAGAATTCTTTTACTTTTTTAAATTTCTGAATTTCGGCCATTTTATTCAAAAGATCCGTCACCAGTTTGTCCATCGATTTAAAAAAATAATCATAAGCTGCCACTACCCTTTCCTGTACAAAAAAGAGATCGACAGTTTCTTTATTGAAAATTTTATTAAGCTGATTAACGAATTTTTGTGCAGGATCTGCCAGCGAATCTATTATTTCTAAACGTTTATGTGCCCAAGCCGAATGTTTCGATTTTTCTGAAGCGACTGCATTTTCGTTATAACTAAAACGGTGATTGCGCCATTCCTGAGCCAAATCGGCCCAATTAAAACTGCTAATCAAATAGTTATGAATAAAATTTTTCGTTTCAAAATGCAAAGAATGTTTTAAAACTTCTTCTGTTGCTTTGTTCAAAGCATAGTCCATCACATCCTGATCGTTTGAAATACCATTCATTTGCAGCGGAGACAGCAAAATAAGCCCATTTAAGGACGTTAAACGCGATAATGCTACATATGCCTGTCCTGGCAAAAAAACTTGCGATACATCGAGCGCAGCTTTCTCAAAAGTTAAACCCTGGCTTTTGTGCACTGTAATTGCCCACGCCAGTTTAAGCGGATAATGCGCAAATGTGCCCAAAACTTCTTCTTCGACTTCTTTCGTGAGATCGTTTACTTTGTATCGGATATTTTTCCATTCGTATTTTTCAACTTCAATGGTTTTATCTTCTTCAGCAAAATGTATGAATATTTCTTCGGCCGAAAGTGATTTTACAACGCCCATTTTTCCGTTGAAATAACGCTTTTCAAAAGACAAATCATTTTTTACAAACATAACCTGAGCGCCTACTTTGAGTTTCAGATTTTCCTCAACCGGAAAAATTTTCTCCGGAAAATCACCCACAATAAAGGGCTGATAAGCGAATTCGTTTCCGGCTAAATCGCCAATTGCCTGTTCGTTAATCGAATCGGCTTTGGCATTATGCGTGGTAAGTGTAATATATCCGGGATTATTTTTTAAATCAAAATCAGGTTTCACATATTCGTTTAAAACCTGAATATCCTGAGGCGTAATCTGATTGTTTCGAAGATTGTTTAAAACCGAAATAAAGGTATCATCAGACTGACGATAAATCTTTGATAATTCGATATATAAAGGTGAATATTGCTGAATTACATGCGAATGAAAAAAGAATTTTCCTTTGTAATAATTACGCAAAGTTCGCCATTCTTCATCTCTGATTACAGGCGGAAGCTGCAATAAATCTCCAATAAAAAGCACCTGAACTCCACCAAAAGGGCGCGAATTTTTACGTACCGTTTGCATCATAAAATCGATAGCATCCAGCAAATCAGCACGAAGCATACTGACTTCATCAATAATCAAAAGCTCCATATTTCTGATTACGTTACGCTTCACATTATTCATTTTAAAGTGTCGGCGCAAGGTTTCTTTATTCTCAAATTTTACGGTTTCAGTAAACTGAGAAGCCTCTTCGTATGACGGAATAAAGGCTGAAAATGGCAACTGAAACATCGAGTGAATGGTAACTCCACCAGCATTTAGCGCTGCGATTCCCGTGGGAGCAACCACTACAGTATTTTTATGCGTAGTAGCAATGATTTCGCGTAAAAGCGTGGTTTTTCCTGTTCCTGCTTTACCAGTCAGGAAGATCGATTTTTGCGTTTGATTGATGAATTGTAAGGTGTAAGCAGCTGCTTCTGTAACGTTTTGCATTGGGCTTGTATTGAAAAACTAAAAGTATCGCATTTTTATAAAAGAAAAAACCTAAATCTTGACAGATTTAGGTTTTTAAATTTAGTTAGTTAGTTTGGTATTATTTTTTAGCAGCTTCTCCTTCTTTTACTGCCGGTTTTTCTTCTGATTTTGGGCTTGATTTATACTTATCATTCAGAGCTTTAATGATATCTTTTGTAATATCATATTTCTCTTCAGCGTATAAAATTGAAGCTGCATCACCAGTACCGTAGATATAAGAATAACCGTTTTTCTTACCGTAATCTTTGATGAATTTTTTAACTCCACTTACTAGAGAATCCATTTCAACACCACTTTCTTGTTGTAATTGTTGAGACAAAGCTTGTTGAGCATAACCCAATTGTTGTTCTCTTTTTTGCAACTCAGCACCTCTTTGTTGAGCCCAAGCCTGACCGTTTGCTTGTGCCTGGCTTTGAAAATTAGCAGCGTCTTGTTTAAAACGTGTAATCTCGGCTTGTAGTTGTCTTCCTTTTTCTTCAGCTTGCCCTTTGTATTTTGCTTCAAGGTCTTTTGCTTCAGTGTACTCTTTCATTAAAATCGAAGTATCTACGTAAGCTGTTTTTACTTCCTTTACTTCTGCAGTTTTATTACATGAAACGGCGAAAATTGAAAGTGCGATAATTACTAATGCTTTTTTCATTTTTTGAATTTCTATTTTTTTAATGTATTGAAGACAAAAATATAAAAAAATAAATAGCATCAACATAAAGTTTAAAAAATGCTAGAATTTTATCATATTGTTTTTATTTATCGAAAGAAATATGTCAATAATTCAACGCTATCAAAAACGACTTTCATAGCTTTTATTAGAAGCACTTTCTCAAAAAGACATAATTACTCCTCACTTGAGCTAAAAAATCATCAGAAACACGCTTGTTTTACGTTTTAGTCCTTTTTTAAAGCCTAAAAGAATCTTGTATGCCTATTTTTTCAAATTGATGCTTTTAAAAATTTATAACACCAGAAAAATGTCGAAAAAATCATTTTGTCTTTTGAAATTTTAAAAACAAAAAATT
>NZ_CADCSU010000097.1 GCF_902804475.1 Flavobacterium bizetiae | reverse complement strand
GGCTTAGTGTAAATTTTATAAGGTTTTTACGGAATCCCGTAAGGAAATGATTTTTTATAGATTTAAGTTTGTGTAGAATTTATTAACCACCTAATGAAAACTAAACGTAAAATTAATTCAGGGAAGAGTTTACAGCAAATGTTCCTTTCTAAAATTAATACAACTCAAAATAAAATCGTAATGAAAACCATGCTACTTTGTCTCTTTCTATCATTAAGTTTTGCATTCGTTTCTGAAAAAACAGGATGGCTTGAAATAGACTGGAAAATTATATTTATACCTGCCCTTCTTGTTTTGCAAATCATCATCATAGGAACTGCTTTAAAAAACAGATATAAAAAAGAATAACTTATATTTCTTTAAATAATAATTCTTTAAGATGAAAAATCAATTCTAACCAATTTCATCTAAAGTAAAACAGCGTGTCTAAAAATTTTAAATGCTTATATTTGATTTTTTACTTATAGCATGAAATATATTTTAAGCCTTGTTCTTTTATTTTTTACCGTTCTCAGCTTTTCTCAAACGAAGCTTTTATCCTGGAATTTAGAAAACTTTGGAAAATCTAAATCTGAATCTGAACTCAATTTTATAGCCAATACTATTTTAAATTATGATATCGTAGCCCTTCAGGAAGTTGTTGCGGGTTATGGTGGTGCACAAGCCGTTGCTAAACTTACTATGTTGCTAAACGAAAAAGGGGCAAAATGGGATTACTCTATCAGCAATCCTACAAGCAGTACCAGCAGTCATAAAGTAGAGCGTTACGCCTTTCTTTGGAAAACAAGTAAAATCAAATTAAAAGGAAATACCTGGTTAGAAAAACAATATCATCTTGAAATTGACAGAGAACCTTATTTTGCGACATTCGAAATAAACAAAAAGACCATTACGCTGGTTAATTTTCATGCCATTACCAAAAGCAAACAGCCAGAAACTGAAATTAAATACTTTAAATTTCTACCGGCAGAATATCCAAATTTAAATTTAGTATTTATGGGTGATTTCAATTGCCCTCAATCCCACACTGTATTTAATCCTTTAAAAAAAATGGGATACGCTCCTATTTTACAAAATCAAAAAACAACACTAAAACAGCAATGCAAAAATGATATTTGCCTGGCTTCAGAATTTGATAATATGTTTTACAAAACAAGTACTATAGAATTTATGAATTCTGGCATAGTTCCGTTTCACAAAAATTTTAATTCATTGAAAGAAGCGCGAAGAATATCTGATCACATTCCTATTTGGTTCGAATTTTCTTTGAAATAATTACGTTTTAAGTTTTTTCTTTTTCGCCGCAGGAAATAAAACATTATTTAAAATCAAACGATATCCCGGAGAATTTGGGTGTAAATCTAAAACTGTAGGAGGATCTCCCACCTGATGCTGAAAATCTTCCGGATCATGGCCTCCAAAAAAAGTAAACATTCCTTTTCCTTTTTCGCCATGAATGTATCTCGATTCGCCATTAAGTTCGCAAGTTCCCATTACTAAAACATTCGATTTTATCAATGCGGTATCAAATGATGTGGTTTGTCCCATAAAACCTTTTACTAATTGTGTATGGTTCTGGCACAACATACTTGGAATTGGATCCCATTTCGCTGAAAATTCCATTAAAGTAAAGTAATCTTTTTCCATCGGAATTCTTCGCTTAGAGGTCATATCAATATCTGAAAACTCATATACTTCTGGTTTTCTTTCTAATGTAAAATTTTTAAAGGCAAATGAGTTTCCGTAATTTAATTTTGATTGATAATTAGATTCACTGGCGTCTCCATCAAACATGGCTTCGCAGATATCAACACCATCAGCAGAAAGTGCGATATCAAAACTATCTGTTGCAGAACACATAGCAAACATAAAACCGCCGCCAATAACAAAATCCCTGATTTTTTTTGCCACCGCGCCTTTTTCCTGCGATACTTTACTATAACCTAATTTTGCTGCCAAAGCTTCGGCATCTCTTTTTTGATCAATGTACCAAGGTGTATTTTTATAAGCGGCATAAAATTTACCATATTGTCCTGTAAAATCCTCATGATGCAGATGCAGCCAATCATAAAGTAGTAACTGATCACTTAGAACTTCTTCATCATAAATTGGTGTAAAAGGAATTTCGGCATAAGTTAACACTAATGTTACTGCATCATCCCAAGGTTGTTTTCCTTTTGGAGTATAAACAGCAATTTTAGGCGCTTTTTCCAGAATAACAGATTCCATATTTTGTGAAGGACTTGAGATGTCGTTTAAGATCGAAGCTTCTTCTGCATCTGAAAGCACTTCGAAACTTACTCCACGAATTTTGCATTCTTTACGAATTTCGTCAGCATCAGGTAATAAAAACGAACCTCCACGATAATTAAGCAACCAACTTGCCTTATAATCTTTACTTAAACACCAATATGTTATTCCGTATGCTTTAAGATGATTCTGTTGTGTGGTTTCGTCCATCGGAATTAAGATAAACGAAGCTTTTGCTGATAATGAAAGTAGCAATAAGAAAATATAAACTAAACTCTTACTCATTAGAAAATTATTTTAGTAAAGATATAAAGTAAGCATTTAAAAACACAGCAAGCAAACCTGTTTTATACTTTTTTAAATGTTAATTAAGAATGTAGCAGAAATAGATTATAAGTGTATTTTTCTCAAAATCAGGTAGAAACACCTATTTCATGGAAACTTATTATTATTACATTTGCTATCCCGAATCATCAAACTAATCAATGAAAACCAAAAACCATGAAGTTTAATGATAGCAATAACCAGCCAAAGGGATTAAATGTAATGCAAAAAATAGCCTTGTGCATTCTCGTTGTAACGATCGTACTATACTATGTACTTTCAATTCAATTTTTGACAAGCTAAATTTTAAAGTGTTAAAACTGCAATTTCGTTTTGAATTGCATACACTACTAATCCTGCAATATTTCTGGACTCTGTTTTTAGCAATAAATTATTACGATGTCCTTCAACCGTTCTTGGGCTTAAATAAAGATGCTCCGCAATTTCTGTGGTCGTTTTTTGAAGGCAAATGAGCTGAAGAATTTCTATTTCGCGAGGAGAAAGAAAACTGGTTTCTAAATTTCCTTTTGAATTTTTTGTGGATATAATAGTTTCCTGAATTGTTTTTAGAACATTCTCACTATAATAAAACCCTTTTTTTGAAACTTGATTAATGGTGTGAATTAAATCTTTTGGAGTTGTATTTTTTATTAAGTAAGCAACAGCTCCAACCTGAATCATGTTTGCAATAAATGATTTTGTATCATAACTCGTTAGAGCAATTATCTTAATTTCGGGAAATAATTTTCGGATTATTTTTGTGGCCTCGACACCATTAAGAACAGGCATCTTCAAATCCATCATAATAATATCTGGTTTGATTAGGCTGTCATTTAAATTAGACAGAAGTTCTTCTCCATTTGATGCTTCAAAAATAATATCGATATTATCTTCTCTTTGCAATAAAAAAGATATTCCTTTCCGGAATAAAACTTCGTCATCTACTAAAGCAATTTTAATAGCGGCACTCATTTTATTTGATTTTGGTCGTTTGGTTTGTCGAAATTACAAAATATCAAACGAAAACAGCCTCAGAATCCTAACATATTAAGCAAAAAGCGTGTTTGTTTAACATTTTTTGCCTAAAAACTGAAAATTACTGCAATACCTTTACCAATCTCAGAGTCAATTTCTAAAGTTCCGTTTAAAAAAGAAATTCTGCTATCAATATTTTTCATTCCCAATCCTTTTTGATTTTCAGCATTTTTGCTGTCAAACCCCACTCCGTTATCTTTATAATTGCAAATATTAATTCCGTTTTGATTTTTAAAATTGATCCAGATTTCACTTGCTTTTCCGTGATTTAAAGAATTATTCATTAATTCCTGCAAAATCCTAAAAACATGCAAATGCCGATCTATCTCTTTCTCATCAAAATCAATTTCGCTTTTATATTTTACTTTTACAGATTTGCTACTTTCGAATTCTTCGCACAATTCTTCGATACCGGCATTCAATCCAAATTTCTCAAAAACCGGAGGCAATAAATTATGAGCAATTTTTCTGGAATTCTCCAGAGCTTTTGCCGTTAGATTAATAATATTATCTGTAATCTCTTTTGTCTCGTCTTCGGTTAAATTTGGAGCAGAAAGCAAATGAGTATTCAATGAAACAATATTAAGTTTAGAACTAATGTCGTCATGCAAATCCTGGGCAATTCGTTTTCGTTCCTCTTCTTGTGTTACAATAATGGCATGAAGTTGTTGTTTGTGCAGATGAATTTCTAATTCTCTTTTTTCTATTTCTTTTTGAATGATTTTTTTTCTTGAAAAATAAAAAAACACCACTAAACAAACCGCAACAACCATTAAAAAACAGGAAGTATACAAAATAATAGCTACTATTTCTTTCTCATAATCAAGATTCCCACTCATATCTCAGCATTCTTTTTTGAAAAACTCTTCATCCATTCAAACAAAATAAAAAAGTAATATACAATAAATAAAAAAGCATTTAATCTCCAGCTAAGATATTTAATATCATCACTCAGACCGATTGTCAGATTACCTATTAAAAATAAAACCGTTCCTCCAAACATGTATCCGATAACGCCTATGGTAAGATAGTAATATTCCTTTTTTTCTGTAATCATGTTGTAAAAATGAATTAACGCAAAAACCACCGTTAATAAAGAAGTGACCGTAATTTGAAATAAATTAAATTTAAACTGTAAAGCCGGATCATAAACCAGTCTGGCTATTAAAATTACCAATGCTAAACCTAACGTTATTAAAACAAATTTTTTCTGAATTTCCTGTTTGTATAAAGATCTGTAAAATAATCCCAACAAGACCATCTGGCCCAAAAAGAACAAATTCATTAGCAACAAATTGTTCATTTTTAGATGATAGAGAAGCTCCATCCCAAATTGTACTACGAATGAAAATCCCAAATAAAGCAATAAAAAAACATTAGCTTTTTCCTTTCGGAAAAAGCTAAAGGAATATAAACCTACAGTGACTGCTAAAAGTAAGTAGCCAAAATATATTAAAAAGTCATCCATTACACAAGCGGACTAGTCGGATCTCCATAAGGCGGACATGGACGAGTTGCATCATAAACAACTGATTCTGCATTTTCAACTGCTCCTTCTCCAGAGAAGAATACATCTCTATAAATTCCTTTTTCATCTAGTTTTGTTCCCACAAAAACTAAAACCTGCTCGCCGGCAGCATTAATAGCTTTATAAGCACGAACAGCATCGATTGGATTCGCCAATACTGATTTTAAAGTTGCTAACGGAATAAGATAAGCACCTGTTTTCTTTCCTAACTCATCTTGTTCAGCACTTGCTTTGCGATAGTTTGCTGTCCAGGTTTCAGCAACGGACAAGCTTACTTCTACACTACCTAATTTTTCGAAATTTTCTTCTTTAGACATAATAAATTTTGTTTTTGGTTATTAATTAATAGACAATTGTTGGAATCAATTGTTTAGCTAAACTACTCAATTTTATCAAAAAAGTTAACATTTAAGCATAAAAAAAGCCCCATAAAGAGGCTTAAGTATAGTATTAAAACGGAACATCACTATCGTCATCGTCGTCATTTAAGTTACTTCCAAACGCTTCATTAGGCGATGGCAAATTCTTAGTGACAAACGGATTATCGTCATGATTCATTTTTGATGGTAAATCATCATAACCACCTGAGAAATCATCAAGGTTATCAAACTTACCAAGATGTCCGATAAATTTCAATCGAATGTTTTCGATACCACCATTACGGTGTTTCGCAATCATGATTTCGGCCTGACCTGTAGTTGGCGACGCTTCATCATCATCCCATTCTTCAATTTTATAATATTCTGGTCGGTATAAAAACGAAACAATATCAGCATCCTGCTCAATCGCCCCAGATTCACGAAGATCCGATAGCAACGGACGTTTACTTGATCCACGGGTTTCTACCGCACGCGATAACTGAGATAGTGCAATTACCGGTACATTTAGCTCTTTTGCCAGGGCTTTTAAGTTTCGGGAAATTGTCGAAATCTCCTGCTCACGATTTCCTCCTCCTTTACTATTTCCTCCGGCAGTCATCAACTGCAAATAATCGATGATTATAATCTTAATACCGTGTTGTGAAACCAAACGACGGCATTTTGCTCTTAAATCGAAAATAGAAAGTGACGGCGTATCATCAATAAACAAAGGTGCTTTTTCTAAGTTTTTTACTTTGGTACTCAGCATTTCCCATTCATGAGGTTCTAGTTTACCCGTACGTAATTTCTCTGATGACAATCCGGTTTCAGACGAAATTAACCTCGTAATCAACTGAACCGACGCCATCTCCAGAGAGAACAATGCTACTCCGTGTCCGTACTGAATGGCAATATTTCTTGCCATCGAAAGTACGAACGCGGTTTTTCCCATCGCAGGTCTTGCCGCGATAATAATTAAATCACTGGGTTGCCATCCTGAAGTAAGTTTATCCAGATTGTGAAAACCAGTTTCAACACCACTTAAACCTTCTTGTTTGGCAATTTCCTCAATCTTCTTTTTTGCCTGAAGTACTAAACTCTGAGCTGTTTCAGAACTACGCTTAATATTTCCTTGTGTTACTTCATATAGTTTTGACTCGGCCTGATCAAGCAAATCAAATACATCGGCAGTTTCATCATAAGACGCTTCGATAATTTCAGTCGAAATACGAATCAAACTTCTTTGAATAAACTTTTGAAGAATGATACGCGAGTGAAATTCGATATGCGCCGAAGAGGCTATTTTTTGCGTAAGCTGAATTAAATAAAAATCTCCTCCTGCTAATTCTAATTTTCCATTTTTCTTTAACTGAGTCGAAACCGTCAACAAGTCAATTGGCTGCGTTTCTGTAAAAAGCTCAACAATTGCTTCAAAAATATATTTATGTGCCTCTTTGTAGAAAGCATCTCCTTGCAAAATATCAATTACATCATCAACTCCTTTTTTATCAATCATCATCGCCCCCAACACAGCTTCTTCTAAATCAAGAACTTGTGGAGGAAGTTTCCCTTTTTCTAAACTAATAACTGAGGGTTTATTTACCTTTGCAGGATTTGCATTTTTGAAATTTTCCATATGGCGAAAGTAGCGAAATTTAAAAAAAGATCGCTATCGAGTTATAACTATTAATTGTTTATAAATAAGATGAATTTGTTCATAACCAAAAAAAAATCCGAAACTGTAAGGCTTCGGATTTTCAATCGTTTTACATGAATTTACTCTTTATACTCGCCCATATTACTGTATTTGTCCATTCTTTGGGCAATTAAGTCGGCTGTTGATAAGTCTTTCAATTCATTATATCCTTTGGTGATGTATTCCGCTACTGTTTTAAAAGTAGTTTCGCGATCGTAATGTGCTCCACCTAACGGTTCTGGTATTACATCATCCACTAATTTTTGTTTTTTCATGTCAGATGAAGTCAATTTTAAAGCATCTGCAGCACGTTCTTTGTACTCCCAGCTTTTCCATAAAATAGACGAACAAGATTCTGGCGAAATTACCGAGTACCATGTGTTTTCTAACATATATACTTTATCACCAACACCTATTCCTAAAGCTCCTCCAGAAGCACCTTCACCAACGATAATCGTGATAATTGGCACTTGCAAACGAACCATTTCGAAAATATTTCGAGCAATAGCTTCACCTTGTCCTCTTTCTTCAGCCTCAAGTCCCGGATATGCACCCGGAGTATCTACCAAAGTTAAAACCGGAATTCCGAATTTCTCTGCCATTTTCATCAAACGCAAAGCTTTACGATAACCTTCAGGATTTGCCATACCAAAATTACGGTACTGACGTGTTTTTGTATTAAAACCTTTTTGCTGACCCACAATCATAAACGACTGACCGTTTATTTTTCCAAGTCCGCCCACCATAGCTTTATCATCTTTAAAATTTCTGTCTCCGTGAAGTTCTAAAAATGTATCTCCGCAAATTGCTCTGATATAATCTAAAGTGTAAGGTCTGTTTGGATGCCTTGATAGCTGAACTCGTTGCCAAGCCGTAAGGTTTTTGTATATGTCTTTCTTAGTTTGTTCTAATTTTTTGTTGATTTCCTTACAGGTAGAGGTTACATCAACATCAGATTCTTTTCCAATTATAACACACTTTTCTAACTGTTCTTCAAGTTCTTTTATTGGAAGCTCAAAATCTAAATATTCCATGGATTTTTGAATTTTGTTTGTAAATCGAACCGCAAATATAAAAATATTATATCATTGATGTGATTAAATCGTATTTAAAATATAAAAATGTAATTTAAAAATAAGGAAATTATTACACTTCTTTCTTATTTTTATAATGTTTAAAAACACCATTTAAGATAACTGTAATCACAATTATCAAGGCGCCTATATAAAATTCTGTACTCATTTTTTCCTTTCCGCCCAAGATAAAATAGGCCAAAATAATTCCGTAAACGGGCTCTAAATTAGTCGTTAACATTACGGTATAAGGCGATAATTTCTGCATAACTTTTACAGATGCCGTAAACGCATAAGCTGTACAAACCGATGCTAAAACCAATAGCAAAATCCAGTTATTTAATGACATCGTAAAAAAATCAGCATCGAATTTTCCTTGTATCAAAAAATAAACAGAAATAAAGAAAACGCCCGCTCCAAACTCATAAAAAGTAATTACCGAAGGTTCGTGATCAGAAATCAGCTTACCATTCATCAGCGTAAATAAAACCCCTAAAATGATAGAGGCAAGAGCGTAATACATTCCTTCAAGATACTTTACTTCTACCTGCATAATCAATGCTAAACCGGCAATAATAATTAAGCCAAAGAAAACCTCGTAAAACAAAATTTTCCTTCCGTAAAAAAGCGGTTCCAGCAAAGAAGCAAAAAAAGCACCTAACGAAAATATCGATAATGTTATGGAGACATTTGAAACATGAATCGCTCTGAAAAAGAAAATCCAATGCATTGCAATCAGCAATCCAACAAAAATTAACTTCGCAAAAGATGTCGCCGAAATCACAAAAGATTGTTTCTTATAAACTATAAAACCAGCCAGAAAAATTCCCGCAAGAAGCATTCTAAACCATACTAAGTTTTCAGCATCTATAGTAATCAAAGCACCAAGAACAGCCGTAAAACCCCAGATAAAAACAATTAAATGAAGATTTAAATAACTTTTTAAATTATCGTTTCGCATTACGTAATAAGTATACCGCCAGAATTCCGAAAACAATATTCGGGAACCAGACAGCAAATAAAGGTGAGAAAGTAGATTTTTCGGCTAGTGTACCAAATATTTTATCAAAAAACACAAACGAAAAGGCGATTGCAATACCAATAGCAAGATTGGTTCCCATACCACCACGACGTTTCATAGACGAAACCGCTACGGCAATAATTGTCAGGATAAAAGCAGAAACCGGTACACTGTATTTTTTATAAAGTACTACTAAATAAGTATTGATATTTCCTGAACCTCTTTTGCGTTCCTTTTCGATAAAATCAATTAATTTCCCTAACGGAAGCGTCTCAGCAATATAAACTACCGGAGTTAAATCCGCCAGTTCAAACTTAAAAGCCACATTCTTTTCAGGTACTTTTTCTATTTTATCGTTCAGTTCTCCAAGTGTTCTTTTTGTATAATCGTACAAAATATAGACCTTCTTTTTAGGATCCCATTTAATACGACTTGCAGTAATTTTATACGTTAACTGATCTTTTTCAAAATGCTCCAGCGTAAAATTAAAAGCCGTTTTAGACTCTTCGTTAAAGCTATTTACAAAAATAAAATCATTGTCGTTAAGCTGTCTGTACACGTTTGTATTTTCCCCACGCATCAGCTGTTTTCCGTTTCCTTTTAAGTAAGTATACCTAAAATTATTAAAACCTTCACTGGCTGCCGGAACAATAAAAAATCCCATTAAAAGCACAAAAACCGAAACGATAGAAGCACCAATAATATAAGGTCGTAAAAAACGCGTAAACGAAATCCCCGAACTTAAAATCGCAATAATCTCAGTATTATTTGCCAATTTTGAGGTAAACCAAATTACCGATAAAAACAAAAATATCGGAAACAGAGAATTCGCAAAATAAATCGTAAAATTATAATAATAGACCGCGATTGCCGTAAAAGGAATCTTGTTTTCAAGCATTTTATTCACCTTTTCAGAGACGTCAATTACAATTCCAATCGGAATAAATAATAAGATCATCACCGAGAAAGTGGCTAAATATCTTTTTAAAATATACTTATCAATTATTGTTAACATAGTAAAGTTTAATCGATTATTTGTTTAATCGTTTAACCGAATAAACGATTAAACAAATCAACATATTTTAAAGTCTTTGACTCATGTTTTTAACCATCATTTCTTTCCATGGTCTAAAATCTCCTGCTAAGATATGTTTTCTGGCTTCACGAACCAACCACATATAAAAACCAAGATTATGAATCGTTGCAATTTGTTTACCTAAATATTCATTAGCCGCAAATAAGTGGCGTAAATATGCCTTCGTATATTCAGTATCAACAAAAGTATGCCCCATTTCGTCGATTGGCGAAAAATCAGCTTCCCACTTTTTGTTTTTAATATTGATCGTTCCGTTTGCTGTAAACAACATTCCGTTTCTTGCATTACGAGTTGGCATAACACAATCAAACATATCAATACCTAACGCAATATTTTCCAAAATATTAATCGGAGTTCCAACACCCATTAGATAACGAGGTTTATCTTCCGGCAAAATTTCGCAAACCACTTCAGTCATCGCATACATTTCCTCCGCAGGTTCCCCTACTGATAATCCACCAATAGCATTACCCTGTTGTCCTGCATTTGCAATATATTCAGCTGATTGCTGACGTAAATCTTTATAAGTACTTCCCTGAACAATCGGGAAAAAAGTTTGCTCATACCCATATTTATAAGGCACTTTATCCAAATGGTTGATACAACGATCTAACCAACGGTGCGTCATGTGCATCGAGCGTTGCGCATATCTGTAATCACAAGGATAAGGCGTACATTCATCAAAAGCCATGATAATATCAGCCCCAATCGTACGCTGAATTTCCATCACACTTTCTGGTGAAAAAAAGTGATACGAACCATCAATATGCGATTTAAACTTTACTCCTTCTTCCTTAATTTTTCTGTTATTCGAAAGAGAATATACCTGATAACCACCAGAATCTGTCAAAATATTACGATCCCAATTCATGAATTTATGCAATCCACCTGCTTTTTCAAGAATTTCAGTCTGCGGACGTAAATATAAATGGTAGGTATTTCCCAGAATAATATCCGGATTAATATCATCTTTAAGCTCACGTTGGTGTACCCCTTTTACAGATGCAACCGTCCCAACAGGCATAAAAATAGGCGTTTCGATTACGCCATGATCTGTAGTAATACTTCCCGCTCTCGCTTTAGATTGCGGATCTTTTTTCAATAAATCAAACTTCATCTGTTTCTTTTTTCAGTCGGCAAAGATAGTCTAATTTCAGGGAAATTTAATTAATTAGAAAATTTGTCAATTAGAAAATTAGATAATGATTATCCCAACCACCAGTTTGGAGTTTGGACTCCAGCGCTAGCGAACAGGCAAAGCAATTTCAAAAAATTGGAATTTAAATATTTTGGGCGTTCCCTTCGGTCGCGCTATCCGCTGCAAGTCCTCGCACTTCCTTCGTCAGGCTGTGGGCCATCCGCTTCTATCCCTAACGCAAAAAGACGTGAGAGTTCCAAAAGAAATTTTTAAATTTGAATAAACCTTACTGTCAGGCTGAGCGGAGTCGAAGCCCGCGTGCCAACAACACAAACAAAATAAAATGAACTTAGCTCAAAAACTTGGATATCCTGAAAATGCAAAACTACTAATCATTCATGCCGACGATGCCGGATTATCACATTCCGAAAATCAAGCCACCATTCAAACCCTTCAAAACGGATTTGTAAACTCTTATAGTATAATGGTACCTTGTCCGTGGTTTTATGAAATGGCAACCTTTGCCAAAAACAATCTCAATTACGATTGCGGAATTCACTTAACCCTAACTTGCGAATGGGAAAATTATAAATTTGGTCCGGTTCTTCCCATTTCCGAAGTTTCAAGTTTAACAGATCAAAACGGATATTTTTATAAAACCAGAAAAGATTTTAAAGAACACGCAAAACCATCTGAAATAAAAAAAGAACTCACCGCCCAAATCGAAAAAGCATTACAATTTGGCATCCAGCCCACCCATCTCGATTCGCACATGTGCAGCGTTGGCGTAACTCCTGAAATTTTAGAAATCTACAAAGAATTAGATAGAACCTACAATTTACCAGTTTTCATCAATAAAGATTTTGTACAATCG
The DNA here is from genome assembly GCF_902804475.1 of Flavobacterium bizetiae. Classification (GTDB taxonomy): domain Bacteria; phylum Bacteroidota; class Bacteroidia; order Flavobacteriales; family Flavobacteriaceae; genus Flavobacterium; species Flavobacterium bizetiae. The sequence continues at coordinate 53,407 of NZ_CADCSU010000097.1, read as the reverse complement.
ATTAGTTTATCAGACGAAAAATACAATTTCGAAAACACACTTTTAGCCGACAATCTTTTAATTGGCTATTTTTCTGATTTCGAAAAAGGAGAACTAAGATCTTCTTATGCAAAAGCTTTAGACAATGTTCAACCAGGTTTCAATGTCTTTTTACTTCATCCTGCTTTTGATGATCGCGAAATGCAAGGCATCACGATCAATCATCCTAATTTTGGTTCAGCCTGGCGCCAAATCGATTTTGACTTTTTCACCAGCGAAGAATGCCAATCAAAACTAAAAGAAAACAATATTCAAATGATTACCTGGCGAGATATTCAGAGGTTTAAATAATTAAATAATTTGTCCATTAGAAAATGAGATAATTATCGAGATACAAAATCAATCTCCTTTAATTCCAATTTGGAATTTGGAATTTGAGATTAGAGATTTTGTATTTAAAATTGATGTGAATACTGCAATATCCTGATTCTAAAAATATAACATTTTGAAACAATTGATTTCGTAACTTTATAAAACACTTAAAATCAGAGATCATGATAAATTCAGAAGAAAAAAATCCTGTAGATTTAGATCAAATTAAAGATGATCAAATCGAGAAAAATCTGGAGAACTTAGATTATCCTTCCAACGAAGACATTTACAATCAGGAAGAAAAACTAGAAGACATAGATCCGGAAGGAATTTCCGGCGAAAGAACTATAAATCCAGACAACAACAATAACGAATGGAAACAAAATAGCGATAAACTCGGAAACGATTTAGACATTCCAGGTTCAGAACTTGACGACGAACAGGAAGAAATTGGTTCTGAAGACGAAGAAAACAATTTTTATAGCGAAGGCGATACTGAATAAACCCTTTTTACCCCCTTTTTTTATAAATTGATTTTTTGCCATAGATTATAAGACTTGTAATGATTTTAAATCACTCAATCTTTTAATCTGTGGCATTTTTTTAGACTAACCCCTCTTTTTATCATCAATAAAATCCATTTTCAAAGATTCTTCAAATCAATTCAATCATTTTATCGGGATTGTTATCTATAGTCGAAAACCTGTTTCACTAAACAAGATTCCTTTTTTTTCAAATTCAGTAAAAAAAAGCTTCAAAATTTAACAATTACACCAAACTAAAGCTAAAAATCATTTGTCAGCCCGCAAAATAACGATTACTTTTGCATCAGTTTAACTTTTACAAATAAAATGAAGCCTAACACACAACAATTAAGCGATTTAACTATCCAAGTAAGAAGAGATATCCTTCGAATGGTACATGCTGTCAACTCAGGCCACCCAGGTGGTTCACTAGGTTGTACTGAATTTTTGGTTACTTTATACCAAAATATTATGGAGCGTAAAGAAGGTTTTGATATGGACGGAATTGGAGAAGATCTTTTCTTCCTTTCAAACGGGCATATTTCTCCTGTATTTTATAGCGTATTAGCACGTAGTGGTTATTTCCCTGTTTCAGAACTTGCAACTTTCAGACTATTAAACTCCCGTTTACAAGGACATCCAACAACTCACGAAGGATTACCTGGAGTTCGTATTGCTTCTGGTTCATTAGGACAAGGTTTATCTGTAGCTCTTGGTGCTGCTCAGGCAAAAAAATTAAATGGTGATAATCACATCATTTACAGTTTACACGGAGATGGTGAATTACAAGAAGGTCAAAACTGGGAAGCGATCATGTATGCTTCTGCTAAAAAAGTAGATAACATTATCTCGACTATTGACCTTAACGGAAAACAAATCGATGGTACTACTGACGAAGTTTTACCAATGGGAAGTATTCGTGCTAAATTTGAAGCTTTTGACTGGGACGTTCTTGAAATTAAAGAAGGAAACAATATCGATGCTATACTTGCAGGTTTAAATGATGCTAAATCAAGAACAGGAAAAGGAAAACCAGTTTGTATCTTATTACATACTGAAATGGGTAACGGAGTTGACTTTATGATGCATACACATGCATGGCACGGTAAAGCACCAAGCAACGATCAGTTGGCAAACGCTTTAGCTCAAAACACCTCAACTTTAGCAGACTATTAAAAATTAGCTTTAAGCCTTAAGCAGTAAGCCTTACGCCTATTGCCTACAGCCTATTGCGTATAGCAAAAAAAACAAAATGAAAAAATACGAAAATACAGGAAGTAAAGATACCCGTTCTGGTTTTGGAGCAGGAATGACTGAATTAGGTCAAAAAAACGAAAATGTTGTAGCACTTTGTGCGGATTTAATTGGTTCATTAAAATTTGATGATTTCAAGAAAAATCACCCGGAGCGTTTTTTCCAAATCGGAATTGCTGAAGCAAATATGATTGGTATTGCTGCAGGTTTAACTATTGGAGGAAAAATTCCTTTTACAGGAACTTTCGCTAACTTCTCTACAGGAAGAGTTTACGATCAAATTCGTCAATCTGTTGCTTACTCTGATAAAAATGTAAAAATTTGTGCTTCTCACGCTGGTTTAACACTTGGTGAAGATGGTGCAACACACCAAATATTAGAGGATATCGGATTAATGAAAATGTTGCCTGGAATGACTGTAATCAACACTTGTGATTACAACCAAACTAAAGCTGCAACTCTTGCATTAGCTGATCATCATGGTCCTGCTTATTTACGTTTCGGTCGTCCGGTTGTACCTAACTTTACTCCTGCTGACGAACCATTCGTAATTGGAAAAGCAATTTTATTAAACGAAGGAACTGATGTTACAATCGTAGCAACAGGACACTTAGTTTGGGAAGCTCTTATTGCTGCTGAAGCATTAGAAGCAAAAGGAATTTCTGCTGAAGTAATCAACATTCACACAATTAAACCTCTTGACGAAGAAGCGATTCTTAAATCGGTTGCTAAAACGAGATGTATAGTTACTGCCGAAGAGCACAACTACCTTGGAGGTCTTGGAGAAAGTGTTTCTGGAGTATTAGCCCTAAACAACCCAACTCCGCAAGAATTTGTAGCTGTAAACGATAGTTTTGGTGAATCTGGAACTCCAGAGCAATTAATGGAAAAATACAAATTAAACAATCAGGCGATTGTTGAAGCTGTAGAAAGAGTTATCAAAAGAAAATAACATTTAATTTTCTTACTTTATATCAAAAACCCCGAAATCACTTTCGGGGTTTTTAGTTTGTACCAACAAGAAACATCAGTACAATATAAAGATCAGAAGAAAAACAGCTATCGGATTCGAACCTGAATGAACCAAATTCGACACCAGATAAATCTGAACCTCTATAACTTCAGAGGCTGAACGAATAATGGATGATACCCCCCAAGCACATCCTTATAAGTTAAATAAAAACCACTACTCAATCTACTTAGATTTATAGCTTCTTTCTATTAGCAGCCTCCTTGACTGATCCTTAATTTCAACAAAAGTCCTACTAAACTCTTGTTGCTTTTTTTTCAAGATTCGATCATTATTCCTACAAACCTACCATTTTGATTTAGATATTCATTACGGGAAAGCGTAAACCGATAAATTAATTTCTAAAATTTACACAGATTTAACACATGAGCTTTTTCCGACCACAAAAAAACCCCGAAATTACTTTCGGGGTTTTAATTATTATTAAATCAAAAAGTTAGTTCTTTTTAATTGGATATGTTTTATCAAGATGAATTCTTAATCTTCCTTGAGCTGTATAATCCTCTTCTGTAAAAGTTCCATTTACACCTGTTGGTTTTCTAGGAATTCCTCTAGGCTCAAATTCATTTACATTTGGAGTATTCGGGTTATCTGCAGTTGGATCCCATGGATAATACAATCTTGCTCCATAATTAAAAGGCTGTCCATTTAATGTTCCAAAACCAATTTCATTTGTTGGTTTCGTAAGTTCAAATCTTGTAGTAAAACCATCACCATCATCATCAAAATCTACAAAGTCAGCTACTCCATCTCCATCAGTATCATCAATCAATTCTTTCGGTGGTTTCGGATATTTAGTTGTATTTCTAAAATCATAAACGTAACCATCACCGTTTACGTCTTCTAGATAATCAGGAACACCATCTCCTAAAATAACAATTCCGCCTGTCGATGAAGAAATAGTATATTCATTATCCATTCTTTGCAGATCAAACAACTTAAAACTAAATACTATAGATGTATAAGCCGGAATAGTTCCTTTTCCTGACGCATAATAGGCTAAACCCGAAGGTATAAACATAACTCCCGCACCATAATTATCGTAAGTAATTACACCAGTTTCTGCATTCGTTGTAGAAGTACCTGTTCTAAATTGAGGAAAAATCTCAGACCAACCCTCAATTACACTACCTTCAGGCGAATATGCAAATAAGTTAAAAGTCCCTGCGCTTCCGTAAGAGCTATCAAACACAGTTCCGTTTAATAAATTACCTGAATAAGAAGCAACGATTTTATCCGTATTCATTGGCTTGCTTCCTGTTCCTTCTCTTAAACTTAAAAAATAAACTTCGTAATTAACATCATTACTATAAACAGGTCTGGTCTTCAAAGGATATTCCGTTTGATCCCAAATTGAAACATTTCCATCACCAGGAACTATTTTTTTTATCACGACATCCAGATCCTGCGGAGTTCCAGGAGCATGTATAACGGTCATATAATTACTCTTTAAATACTTAACAATAGAATCATTATCTGCTTTGTATTGTTCTTTATAGTCCCTTAGCGGCACAGTCACAGCATCGTCATCATCACTTTTATTACAAGACACAATAGCTATACCTGCAAGTAATAAAATAAAATAATATTTAAATTTATTCATTATTGTTAATTTTTTAGGTGCGCAAGATACAATATTGATTTATTTTTGTAAAGAATTTAACTTTGAATTTAGAAAAATTATGCGAATAGATAAATACTTATGGTGCGTACGTTATTACAAAACCAGAAATATGGTTACTGAAGCTTGCAAAAAAAACCATATTACAGTAAATGGGCAGGTTGCCAAACCTTCGAAAGAAGTCTTTCCAACTGATAAAATCACTTTTAGAAAAGATCAGATTACACAAATTATAACGGTTCTTGACATCCCTGAAAGCCGTGTTGGTGCAAAATTGGTAGATATATACCGAAAAAATGAAACGCCGGCCGAAGCTTATGCGCATTTAGAGCTATTAAAACTATCTAAAGAGCATTACAGAAAAACCGGAACCGGAAGACCAACAAAAAAAGACAGAAGAGATATCGACGAATACGGAAATGATATTATTGAGGAAGAAGAAACGGAATAAATTTCAATTCTCAAAACCCAAATTCCAAATTCTAAAATCAACAAATAATAAAACCTCAACATCTTTTTAAATTTCAGAGAATTAAAATCTAACATTGGAGTTTATAATTTGAAATTTAGATTTTTCACTATTGACATTTCCTTTTCAAATTTGGAATTTGGATTTTTTATATTGGACTTTTATTTAGTTATATTAGCAAAAAAATAAATCATGAGCAAAAACATCATCTTAACCAATCAGGAAATCGAACATAAAATAAAACGTATCGCTTATCAGATATACGAAACTTTTGTTGACGAGGAAGAAGTTGTGATTGCAGGAATCGCTTCTAACGGATCTATTTTTGCTCAAAAAATTGCTTTGGCCTTAAGCACGATTTCGACACTTAAGGTTTCTCTTTGCGAGGTTAAAGTCGACAAACAAAATCCGCAATTGCCTATCCAAACTTCTTTAACGAAAGAAGAATACGCAAACAAAGGATTGGTACTTGTAGACGACGTCCTGAACTCGGGCACTACATTAATCTATGCTGTTCGTCATTTCTTAGACGTTCCGTTAAAGAAATTCAAAACAGCAGTGCTTGTAGACCGAAATCATAAAAAATACCCTGTAAAGGCCGATTTTAAAGGAATTTCCTTATCGACATCTTTACTAGAGCATGTTCAGGTTGTTTTTGATGACAATGGCGACGATTATGCTTTTTTAAGCTAAAATTTCAAGAATATCCTGAACTGTTTCTTCGACAGCTTTATCATCAACCGAAACTTTATGTTGCGCATGGTTGTAATAATAGCTTCTGTCGAACAAATGCTTTGCGATAAATTCTCTCATCTCCTCTTCATTCATATTAGCGATTAACGGGCGTTTGCTTTTGTTATGAATTAATCTATTATATAAAGTATCTATTGATGCCTTTAAATAAATCGAAGTAACATCGTCTCTTTTTAATAATTCATGATTATTGGCATAACAAGGTGTCCCTCCACCTAAACCTATGATACTATTTTCTGAAGACTGAAGTAATTCTACAAACATTTCGTGTTCTAATTTTCTAAAATGGATCTCTCCAAACTGCTCGAAAATCTCATTTATAGATAAATTTGCTTTATTTTCAATGCATTTATCTAAATCTAAAAATGGAATATTTGTAATTTTTGACAAGTTTTGGGCAATTGTTGACTTTCCGCAACCCATATATCCTAATAATATAATCTTTTTCATTTTAATAAGAACCTAAAAATTAAGGTGTTGTAAATTTTGATTAAAAAAAGACAAATTTATAATAAATAAGCTTGCAAATATCAAAAATAACTCCTTATATTTGCACCCGCATTCAAGGAAAGAATATGACTCGATAGCTCAGTTGGTAGAGCACATCACTTTTAATGATGGGGTCCTGGGTTCGAGCCCCAGTCGGGTCACAAAATTTGTGATTAAACAAAATACTTTTCTTGATAGCATGACTCGATAGCTCAGTTGGTAGAGCACATCACTTTTAATGATGGGGTCCTGGGTTCGAGCCCCAGTCGGGTCACAAAAGGTCGAGTATTCATTTACTTGACCTTTTTTTATTTAAGGCCACGTGGAGAAACGGTAGACTTGCCATCTTGAGGGGGTGGTGCTCGTAAGGGCGTGTGGGTTCAAATCCCACCGTGGTCACTTAAAAAAGAAAAAGCCTGAGAATTTAGATTCTCAGGCTTTTTTTATTTTTAGCCTTCCAACTAACATATCATTTAAATATTTCACACTTAATAAAACCTCTATTAATCCTTTTTAAGTTAAAAACAATATATTTGAATTTAAACGAATCACAAAAAAATGGGATTAGATTACGACTACCGAATATACATCAAGAAAGAAAAACTTAAGAAGGCTCTAAAATTTGTTTATGAACATTCACAAAAAGAAAGAGTGTCATTTGAAATAGCTAATGACCAATTATATAAAATCGACAAATATGCTAATGGACAAACATCAGCTACTTTACTTGATAACTTTGGAATAAATCAAAGAATAGACACATGTATTGTAGTGGACGAAGACAATAGCATAATTGAATATTATTTATATGATTTAACTCAATATTATCAACCAGACTTTGCAGATGAATCTGACTTTATTGACTATTATAAGTGTATGAATAATAAATGGTGGATAGGCAATATTGAAATTCACATTAAAGATTACTCTTCAAAAATGGAGAATTACATAGAACTTCAATTCTGGGCAGTTACAAGCGATATGAGCAGACTTTTTGCTAAGTCACCTTCAATTGACAAATATTTTAAAGAATTATGCAGATCTATAGAAGCTGATTACGGATGCATTTACATGGAGGATAATGGATACAGACTTATATGGGCAAAAGGAAAAGAATATAATCTAACTGTTCCCATTCTTTGGAATAGTTTTGAAGAATATGGATTTATCAAAGTAATTAGCGACATTTTAAAAATATAAAAAGTCTTAAATCGGATTGACAATGCTCTTCCAGAAACTTTAAACACTCCCAAATCCCACATCATCCCATCACAAAAAAATAAAAACACATAAAAAACACATTTTAACATTTGTGTTTTCCCCTCTATTTCAATTCGTTAATCCAAAACAATACTTTTACATTAAATTAACTTTAAAAAAGGTAGTGATATATCTAAAATAACTCCTTATATTTGCACCCGCGTTCAAGAAAACATTATGACTCGATAGCTCAGTTGGTAGAGCACATCACTTTTAATGATGGGGTCCTGGGTTCGAGCCCCAGTCGGGTCACAAAAAAGGTCAAGTATTCATTTACTTGACCTTTTTTTATTTTAGGATCCTTCCAGAAGTGACAGACTTTCTGAAATATTTCTTTTTCAATTAAAATAAACCTCTTATCATATTTATTAATAATACTCGAAATATTGTTCGGCTATTTGATTAATTTCTCCTTTGTCATTATAAGAAGTACGCAGCAACCAATTACCATTACTATCATATTTATAAGTATAAGTGGTCGTTTCTTTACGACTAGAATTGATTTTCATTATAGGATTACCAAATTCATCATTTTTATACGTAACTACACTTTTAAGTATTGGTTGATCTAAATATCCCGGAGGACTAACACTCCAAAATGATTCTTTTATTCTATAATTATTAGCATCATATTCATAATGTTTTTCCATATTCAACTCTTCATCCTTACCATAATTCAGATGTCCAACTAAATTCCCTTTCTCATCACGAATGAAAACTGTTTTCGACTGCAAGACACTTCCCTCATAAAACCAATAACTTACTTCATTTTTGGCGGTATCCTGTTTTACAGTGACAAGAAGGGATTGGCTCATTTTTGTTGCCGGATAATAATAGTCAGACGCATTAAGAACACCATCTGTACCATAATAATATTTTATTTCAAGTACTTTAGCATTATAAGAAACAGAATTGAATGAAAGAAGAAAGCCTTTTTCATTATACGTATTACCAATTCCCATTTGACATATTTTATTATTATCTTTAGGTGAGATCAAAAGACCTTCGAGAAAACATTGACCAAATGTTTTTACATTCCCCTTCAGATTAACATCTTTTAAATCATTATGATTGGTTTGCGCCAATGCTATATTAAAAGTAAAAAACAGAAGACAGGTTGTTGTAAAGAATGTTTGCATTTTTATTATTAAGATTTCTAAGTGAGACCAAAATAAACAATCTCAAGTAAATCAAACCTATTCTGTAACTTTTTATGATTTATTTCTTCTAATAGAATAAGAGCAAAATTCTTTATGTATTAATTTAGAGTACATTTAGAACCATCTAAAATACCTCAGCACATTAAAAAAATAATGCTATTAATATGAAACATCTGCAAAGAGGCACATTTTACGGGCAAACCAATGAAACTATTTTACTAGACGGAATAACCTTAACAGATACGGTTTACACGCACAGTAAAGTCGATTGGCATTATCATGAAAACGCTTATTTTACTTTTATTCTGGAGGGAAATGTTATTGAGGGAAATAAAAAAGAGGTCTACAATTGTAATCCCGGAAGTTTGCTTTTTCATAATTGGCAGGAACCTCATTATAATATAAAACCTGACGGATTTACCAGAGGTTTTCATCTCGAAATCGAAAAACATTGGTTTGACACGATAGCACTATCAGACGACAATTTACAAGGAAGCATCAACATCGCAAAACCGGAAATTAAGTTTTTAATGTATAAAGTTTTCAGAGCGGCAAAAATTGAAGGTTCTGCTGTAGATTTTTCTACACAAACATTACTGATCGAAATCTTATCAAAACTAAGCGCTCATCGCGATTCATTATTATATAAAAACCCAAAATGGGTGCAAATTATTGATGAAATTCTTCACGACCAGATTGGAGATACTATTTCATTGGATTATTTATCTAAAATAGCCGGAATACACCCGGTGCATCTTTCAAGAGATTTTTCTAAATACTTTCATTGCACTTTAAGCGAATACATGAGAAAACTAAAGGTAGAAAAGGCACTTTCGCTTCTCTCTTTACAAAAACAATCCTTAACTGAAATTGCTTACGAATGTGGATTTTCTGATCAGAGTCATTTTACCAGATGCTTTAAAGAGGTAAACGGATTAAATCCTTCTGCACATTTAAAATTACTTTTAATGAAATAATGCCAAATGTTAATCTTGTACAATTTTTAATGCTGCGGGCAGAATAATTTTACACCTCAATCAAATCAATCAAAAAAAAATGACACGAACATTATTTCTATTTGCAATCAACTTATTGTGCTTTATTGGCTTTAGCCAAAATGCTGATCTTTTTAAAACTGAAGGAATCACGGGAGAACTGCACAAATCAAACATCGGCAAGGTTACTTTTATGAATGGCAACATTCCGTTAGACCAATATAAAAAATCTGATTTTCTTGAATCTTTTAAACTTGAATACAAATCAAACCTCAACATCAGGATTTTTCTGGACAACTCGATAACAAACTATTTACATCAATTAGCTCCTGATTTATCCGCCGAACAACTTATAGAAATGGGCAATCTTCAGTTTGCCTTTTATATTGATAACAAATTTATTTATAAAGATAATATTAACCCAGGCTGCAATTTTGGATACGGCAGCAGCAAAGACACCTCCACAACATTAAGAATTCCGCTTACCAGCTCAAAAGCCGAAAATCTTTGGGCATTGCATATGTGGGAACGTTTTAATCTTAATGGCGGCGAAAAAGCATTAACAAACGGAACTCACAATCTAAGAATTGAAGTTAGACCTTACATCATAACGAATAAAAGTAGCGACGCTATAGTGGGAAATTTAATGGCCAAAGGGCAAGTTAAATTAATAATAAAGACGCCGGAAGTAACTGCCAAACAAATGGAGATACAACCAATAGCACCAAACAGCGAATGGAAAGTTTCTGATTTTCAGTTTGACAAAAAGAAAATCGAATTGCTGAATAAAGAAATTGCTTCTTATAATCTAAAGGAAATCACAAGTGTTGTAGCGATTTATGATGACAAACTTTTGATAGAAGAATATTTTAATGACGCCAATAGAACTACCCTGCATGACACTCGTTCGGCAGGAAAATCTTTTGCCTCGACACTTATGGGAATTGCTATAAATGACGGATATATCAAAAACGAGAATCAAACCCTTAGTTCTTTTTACAACTTAAAAGAATACGCCAATTACGACATCAAAAAAGATAGCGTAAAAATAAAAGACCTGCTCACGATGAGTTCTTCTTTTGAAGGTTCAGATGCGCATAGTGAATCCCCTGGAAATGAAGAAAACATGTACCCTACAGAAAACTGGGTAAAATTCACATTGGATTTACCTACAGATCCTGCCAAAACCAATGGTGGCAAATGGGATTATTTTACAGCCGGCACTATTGTTTTAGGAGACATTCTGGATAAGAGTGTACCTAAAGGATTAGACAAATATGCCGATGAAAAGCTTTTTAAACCATTGAACATTACCAATTATCAATGGCAATATACTCCACAAAAAGTACCTAATACGGCTGGTAGCCTACAAATGACTTCATTAGATTATGCAAAATATGCGCAATTGTATAAAAACGATGGTGTATGGAATGGTAAACAAATACTTCCTGTAAACTGGGTAAAAAAGACGCTAACAAAGCAAATTCAGATTCCTGAACGCGACAATCAATTCTACAGTTATTTATTTTGGAATAAAACTGTTACTTATAAGGGAAAAAATTACGAAACTTATTACTGTGCTGGAAATGGCGGAAACCAGTTTATAATTTTCAAAGACTTACCACTTGTCGTAATCATTACCTCAAAAGCTTTTAATAAACCTTACGGACATCCGCAGGCAGATAAAATAGTTCACGATTACTTATTGCCGGCAATTTTGAAATAATTCTTAAGCCATTTTAAAAGCAATCATCAAAAAGGTAAAATACATTTTGTGTATTTTACCTTTTTTTAGCGCTAAACTTATTTTTACCTTTACTTAAATTAGATTAAAAGTTAAAAAAAATGAGCACAAACCTTACTTTCAGACTTGCTAAAATCGAAGACTTACCTGAAATTATAAGCATGCTTGCAGATGATATTTACGGGGCATCAAGAGAAAATGCATCAACTATACTTTCTAAGAAATACCTTCAGGCTTTTAGAAAAATTCAGGAAGATCCCAATCAGGAACTTACAGTTGCTGAGATTAACGGAGATATAGTCGCTACGTTTCAATTGACTTTTATTCAGTATCTTAATTTCGAAGGTACGTTACGCGCACAAATCGAAGCTGTAAGAACTCGTTCTGATTACCGCGGACAAGGAATTGGCACTAAGGTTTTAACCTACGCCATTAATCGTGCAAAAGAAAAAGGCTGTAGTTTAGTCCAGCTAACATCAGACAAAAGACGAACTGAAGCTCTAAAATTCTACGAAAAATTGGGTTTTAAAGCCAGTCACGAAGGTTTCAAATTAAAACTAGACTGATTGAAATCTCATAAAAAACCTCAGCTTACAACATTAATCCTGTTTGAATGATTTCAGGGTTCCATCACTATTAAATTGTATCGAATATCTCTCTCTGCTTCCGTTAATCGTTGTAGGATACCAATGCATTTCATTATCCCGAATAGAAACATAAGCACTTGTAAGCGGCTTAGCTCCTTCTATCTCTGCTGCCTTCTTATTATAAATTGCAGTGAGATTAGCAACATTCGAAAATTTAATTTTATCAAGCGGAATCAAACGTTTCTGGACCTCATCCCTAACGGATAACTGCAAAGGTTTAGGCTCAGACCATTTACCCTCTTTATATTCATATGTATCAACATATTTAGGATTTTCAGGATGCTGAAGCATAATATTGATGGTTCCATAATCATAAAAATAAAGAATCGAATACACAAAAATCTCTTTTCCGGCATATTGAGGCAATTTTCGCAAAGCCTGTTCTGCCTTTTCTAATTCGTTTGTATTTGTTAAAAAATCGAGAATCTTACCTTCAGTATGCGTATGGGTTTCTGAATGTGTTTCAATTGTAGTTTGTTCAACATTACTTTGAGTACTAACGGTTGTTTCAGGAGCTGCTTTTTCTTTCTGAACTATTGTATCATTGGGTTTTAATGTCTCATTGATACTTTTATTGATCTGCTCACAGCTTACAAAAAGCGAAAAGCAAATTAGCAGGATGATTCGTTTTTTCATTATTATTCAGAAGTATTTAAATCGCTGGCAAAAGCAATTTGATTGGGGTTTTCCGGCAGATAAAAAATCTCTATTTGTTCTTGTTTGGTAATATCAAGTTCCAGAAGTCTGATCACTTTTTTGAGACTATTGCGATGAACATGATGCTTATTATCGGTGTATTCGAGTTCAAAACGAACCTCCGGCTGATCATTAATATAAGTTCCTGTTTGACTTACTTTGATCAGTTTTGCCCAGGTTTTTATGCCTTTAAACTTAATCATAGACGAATCGCCACCTAAGCCTGCTAGTTTACTATAAATAAATTTCAGAAGAAATCTAATAAACAAAAGTACCATCGGACACACAATTAGCGGATGTCCAAAACTTATAAAACGCCAGCCCATACCATAACTTTCGGTTTGATACGCATAGATATAATAACCAATTACTGCGGCTACGAATAATAACCAACCCAAGATAATAAGCGCCACTCTTTTTATATCTATTCCTACTTCTGTAGTAGCGATAATAAAATGCGGAGCTTCTTTTGACTCTCGATCAAGTATTAAACTTAATTTTTTTCCAACTTCAAAACGACGTTGATGAGGTTTAGCATCGGTTACAATTGTTTTATTTGTGATTTCTGTATCTGCGAGGTTTTTAAACGAAAGTTCCAGTTCATACGTATTCAATTTGGCAGTAGGCTTGGATATTTTTACCGCTCTTAAAATTTTTGCTTCGCGTGATATTCCTCCCAATTTTAGTTTTTCTATCTTTCTTTTTGAAATAAAAATTTGAAGAATCCATTTGCGGAAATAGCCAATTAAAACAATTAACCAGAGAATTATCGAAATTGAAAGTATCGCCAAAGCTAACCACGGATCTTTGTCTTTCAGCGTATTTACATCAAATTCGCTATTTACAGCATAATAAATTATCATGGGAAAGGGAATTGCAAAAAACAGCACATAAAGCGCGCCAAAAGCAATTGCAAAATATTTTTTCATTTCTTTTAATTATTATTTGGGGTTACTAATTAAAATTTCTTCTTTAGAAAAAGTATTGTTTTTTTTTTCGAATATATCTTTAACTATAACATTGTTTTACAAAGAGATACTAATCAAATTTACACAAAATATTTTTGCATAACAGAAGTTAGAATAAAATATCCGTTAAGAAACTGATCCGTTTTGCCATAAAATTGCCCTTTCATTAAAACAAAAAGAGAAACCCTAAATCACATTTTACTTACATTAACTTATAAATTTTGTAACTAAAATCAATTAATTACGTCTTATTTTTAAACCCTGTAAACTCTTTTTAAATAGGTTTTCTAAAAATACTAAGAGTAATTATTTTTCGTTTGACATCGTAATGAAATTATATTTTTATTTTTCTCTCTTTTTTATCTTTCCGTATTTCTGCCAGGGGCAGATCGACACGACCTACATTAAACCATTTGAAAACAAACTTTCTCTACGAACTTATCTTTCGACAAAATTCATTTTGATGGAAAAAGAAGTCGACGGAAAAGTCAAAAATTTCACACCCAATACTCCTATGAGTTTAGGTTTTGGAGTTTCAATCAACAATACGATAATTAATTTGAGTTATGGTTATGGTTTAAACTTCATGAAAGATGACGATAAAGGACGAACAAAAGCGCTCGATTTTCAGATTCACAATTATGGACGAAAATTCATAATCGATCTTTTCATTCAAAAATATCATGGATTTTATACTTCTGATGATTCAGACAAAAACATAAAATTATATCCGGATTTAAACATTCAGCAATATGGTGCTTTCGGGCAATATGTTTTTAATAACAAAAAATTCTCTTATAAAGCGGCTTTCAATCAAAACGAAAGACAACTTAAATCAGCCGGAAGTTTTTTACTTGGCGGAGGGGTTTATTTTACTAAAATAGGTTCTGATAGTTCTTTCGTACACAAATCTAAAAATTCATTACGCAACTTTCAATTCGGAGTCAGCGGAGGCTATGCCTACACCTGGGCAATTAACCAAAGATGGTTTACCAGCGGATCTGCCACCATGGGAGTTAATCTTGGTACCGAAAGAATAAACGATTTTGGCAAAAGAAAAATAGAAGTCTACCCTACATTCTTCCCTAGAATATCGGTCGGTTATAATAAAGAAAATTGGTCTCTTGGTTTATCTTATATCAACAACCTTATATTTTCTTCTTTTACAGATAACAATACAGGAAATATTGGTTTAGCTTCCGGAAATTTACAAATTGGTTATATCTGGAGATTAAATTCTAATCCTTTTTCAGGCAAGAAAAGTTCAACTGAAACAATTCCTCCAGAGCATTAGACATTCTCTTTATTTAATCGTTAATAAATATTTTGCCACAGCATCATAAGCCGGCAAAGAATAAGGATCATTTACAGCATTACTCGCAAGAGGATTAGAGGCAAAACGCACAATCACCATATCTGCTTTTGGATCTACGTAAACAACCTGTCCGTGAACTCCGCGAGCACAAAAAGCACCATGATCGTTATTGGTAATCCACCACATATCGCGATAACTCCAACCTTTTAAAAGAGGATAACCTCCTTTGGCAAACGCTTTTTTACTTCCTCCTTTTCTAATATCATCAATGGCAGCTTTAGGAATAATTTGTTGCGTGCCTGATTTTCCATTATTCAAAATTAGCTGGCCAAAGCGAGCCATATCCCGTAATCCAAGATTAAGTCCACCACCAGCAAAAGGTGTTCCCACAGCATCTACAGAATAATAAGCATCTTGCTCTACTCCTAACTTTCTCCATATTTTTTCAGACAAAACCTCGTTTATTGTTTTTCCGGTAACTCTAGCTATAATCCATCCTAAAACATCTGAGTTTACGGTTTTATAACCAAAAGCTTCTCCGTGAACTCCATTTTTTTTAACCGTAGGAAGATATTCATAATAGGTTTTTGGTCCATCATAATCTTTGGGCTTCGGCAACGGATTACCAGCTGCAGAGAATTTCCATATTTCAGCATTCGGATCGGCATAATCTTCGCTAAACTGTAACGCGGTTGTCATATCCATCACTTGTCTTACCGTGGCGTCTCCAAAAGCCGAATTCTTAAGCTCCGGAATGTAATGAGAAACTAATTTTGTGGTATCAATCAAACCTTCTTTCACCAACATAATCCCTAAAGTTCCGGTAAACGACTTCGTAACCGACATTGCGCCGTGCTGTCCGTCAGGCGTTAATGCACCAAAATATTTCTCATAAACAATTTTTCCGTGATGCATAACAATTACACCATCAGCATAAACTTTTTGCAAAGATTCTTTCCACGTAATTGGTTTCGTTTCACCAAGAGAAACAAACTTAACATCATCGATTTTTTTAGTATCGTTTGTGATTAAAGCAACTGAATTCCCCAATCCGCGAGAAACATTTATAGTAGGCATAAGCTGGCGCATATGAGCAACACTCCATCTAAGAGCGGGAAACTGAAAAAAACTTCCATCATCAAAACGGGCAATTCGATCAGCTTGCGGCGGAGAACCAACCATCCAGCCCATTTTTACAGGATCACTTTGTTCCGCATCTAAATACTTTGGTTTTTCCTGCGCTTTTAAATTATTCCAGCATAATATCAAACAGAAAAACAATTGAGAATAAGAATAGACTTGTTTCATATTATTTTAATTTATGTTAATGACTAAATGAAGAGTAAATTTTCGAGAAGATATTCGTTCAACTATTAATTTATTGATCGAAAAATATAAGATTTTAGCTAAGTTAAGAACTTAAATCCGAATGAGTTACTATTATTAAAAATATAACAGAATAAAAAGAACAGAAAAATAATAGTAATTTCACAAAAGAACTTTACTTACAAAACAAAACTTTGCTAAATTCGTTTCCAGAATAAATTAACCTACTAACCTAATCCCAAATTGGTTTATGAAACACTTTTTAATCTTATCATTTATTATGATAACCTGCTCTACATGGGCACAATCTGCAACGGCCTATTTTGACAAAGCACTGAAAAAAGCCGAAGCCGGCAACACAAAAGGCGCAATCGCCGATTACACAAAAGCCATTAGTATGAATTCTAAATTTGTAGAAGCCTACCAAAACAGAGGCGTTGCAAAAGTAAAACTCAACGATCTAAAAGGTGCTCAGGCTGATTTTAGCAAAACAATAGAACTGGACAGCATGAATGCAGATGCTTTTACAGGACGAGCAAACGTAAATTACAAGTTAAACAACTTTAAGGAAACTATCGACGATTGCACCTCA
Organism: Flavobacterium bizetiae; assembly: GCF_902804475.1. GTDB lineage: Bacteria > Bacteroidota > Bacteroidia > Flavobacteriales > Flavobacteriaceae > Flavobacterium > Flavobacterium bizetiae. The sequence continues at coordinate 36,213 of NZ_CADCSU010000097.1, read as the reverse complement.
TCACTTGGCTTAAACCCAAAAGATTATATTGCTTACAATCTAAGAGCTTTGGCTTATAATAAATTGGGAGACAAAAAAAATGCCTGCAAAGATTTCTCTAAAGCAATCGAATTAGGCAGCCAGAGCGCCATAAAAAACAGAGCCACTTTTTGTAAATAAAGCGACATTAAAGTATTCAATATTAAAGCAATTTGTAAACATCGTTTTTACAAATTGCTTTTTTTTATTCCAAAAAATTCGATGTAATTTCATCTCAAAGTTATCCTTACATTTGTCCTCTAATCCAAACTTTAATGGCACTCTTAAAAAAGATAAACCAAAAAGCACAAACTGATAAAAATTCCGGTTTTGGTGTTAATGCAAACAGTTACGGAGGAAGATTTGTAAACAAAGACGGAACTCCTAATATCGAGAAAAGAGGTATGCACTTCTTTCGTCGCATAAGTTGGTACCATACTATGATCGACTTGCCTAATTGGAAATTCATGTCGATTTTGTTTATTTTTTACATTGTACTCAATTTTATATTTGCCGTTATTTATTACGCCATTGGTATTGAACATCTCGATGGAATAGAACAATCTCAAAGCGTTTTAACTCAATTTGGTCAGGCCTATTTTTTCAGCGCGCAAACCTTTACCACCGTTGGTTACGGGCATATTAGTCCAACCGGATTTTTAACCAGCGCACTATCAGCTGCCGAAGCTTTAATTGGATTATTAAGTTTTGCCATCGCAACAGGTTTATTCTTTGGAAGATTCAGCAAACCAACGGCCTTTTTAAAATTTGCAGACAATGCCTTAATTGGCCCTTACGGAGAAAACAAAGGATTAATGATACGTCTTGTACCTTTTAAAAATACCAACTTTACAGATGCCACAGCAAAAATGACATTAGGAATGAGTATAGAAGAAAATGGCGTACAAACCAATAAATTTTACAGCTTAGAACTCGAGTTAGATCGAATAAATGCACTTTCGTTAAGCTGGACTCTCGTACATCCTATTACCGAAGACAGCCCTTTATATAATTTTACCAAAGAAGATTTCGAGAAAATACAAGGAGAAATATTAGTATTCATAACCACATTTGATAATATGTACAGCAATACTGTTGCCGCCAGAACATCGTATACTTTTAATGAAATTATTTACGGAGCCAAATTCGAAACCATGTACAACCGAAGTAACGACAGCTCTAAAACAATTTTGCATTTAGACAAATTAAATAAATTCTCCAACATCAAATTCGAGTAATTCTCTAATCTTAAGAAGATTTTAAGACAAATCTCGGATTTTATTTTATTTTTGTTCACCAAATAGCCAGTAATGATAAACAATATTAAGACTGTTTTCAGCATAAAAGACCTCGAAAACTTATCAGGAATAAAAGCACACACCATTCGTATCTGGGAGAAAAGATACAATATCCTAGAGCCAATGCGTACTGATACCAATATTAGGCTCTATAATCTTCAAAATTTACAAAAGCTTTTAAACATTACTTTATTACACGAATACGGATATAAAATTTCTAAAATTGCAACATATCCTGAAGAAAAGATTCCGCAATTAGTACGTGAAATCATTTCCAAGAAAAATTCTCAGAATTACGCCATAACTTCATTCAAGATGGCGATGATGAATTTTGACCAGGAAATATTCTTCAATACATTCGATTGGTTAATTTCTGAAAAATCATTCAAAGAAGTTTTCAAAGATCATTTCCTTCCTCTATTAAAAGAGCTGGGATTATTATGGCAATCCGAAACCATAACGCCTGCAAATGAACATTTCATGAGTCATTTGATCAAGCAAAAAATATTAATCTATACAGAAAGCCTTCAAATATTAAGACCAAGCAAAACCAATAGAATCTTTGTGCTTTCGTTACCGCTTAATGAAATTCACCAGATAGGTTTATTATATCTGCAATATGAAATTTTATCGCACGGCTATAAAACCATCTATCTTGGCGAAAGTATGCCCATCGAAAACCTTCAGGATTTAACCAAACATTTCGAGAACATTACCTTTGTCTCTTTCATGACGGTTCAGCCAGATCGTAGTGTTATCAATCAGTATGTAAAATCTATGGGGCAAAAACTACTTCAAAAAAACAACGAAATTTGGCTTATGGGAAATATGGTCGAAAACATTGACCAGAAAATGCTACCCGAAAGAATACGAATTTTCGATTCTATGGAAGAAACAATTAGCATGCTATAATTCATTTTGTTTAAAGTTTTTGTACATTTGTTAAACAAATGAAAAAAACAATCGCAATAATAGGATCAGGCTTCTCTGCATTAGCCGCTTCATGTTACTTGTCACAGCAAGGAAACAAAGTAACTATTTATGAAAAAAACGAAACCATTGGCGGCAGAGCGCGGCAGTTTAAAGCAAATGGTTTTACCTTCGATATGGGACCAAGCTGGTATTGGATGCCAGATGTTTTCGAACGTTTTTTTCAGGATTTTGATAAAAAAACAACCGACTATTACGAGCTTATAAAACTAAATCCTGCGTACAGGGTATATTTTGGAGTAGATGATTTTATTTCGATCTACGATAATCTCGAAGAAATAAAAACCACTTTTGAAACTATAGAAAAAGGAAGTGGTCACGAACTCGAAACTTTCATCAATCAAGCCAAAAGCAATTATGATATTGCCATTAAAGATTTGGTGTACCGCCCCGGAGTTTCTCCATTAGAATTAATTACGCTCGAAACGACCAAAAAACTCGATCAGTTTTTTAGTACTGTGAGTACAGATATTCGCAAGAAATTCAAAAACGAAAGACTAATACAAATTCTGGAATTTCCCGTTTTGTTTTTGGGCGCAAAACCTACCAAAACACCTTCGTTTTATAATTTCATGAATTATGCCGATTTTGGCCTAGGAACCTGGCATCCCAAAACCGGAATGTTCGACGTTGTTCGCGGCATCGAAAAACTAGCTATCGAACTTGGAGTCAAGATTGAGACTAATTCATCTATCGAAAAAATAATAGTAGAAAACAAAACCGCGACTGCAATTGTCATTAACGGAAAAACAATACAAGCCGATATTATTTTAAGCGGAGCCGATTATCATCATACCGAAACTTTACTAGACACAGAACATCGTGCCTATTCAGAGAAATATTGGGAGAGTCGTGTTTTAGCGCCCTCTTCACTCCTATTCTTTGTTGGGTTCAATAAAAAAATGGAGAACATTTCGCATCACGCTTTATTTTTTGATGTCGATTTTAATCAACACGCAGCAGATATTTATGATGAACCAAAGTGGCCTGACGCACCTTTGTTTTACGCCAACTTTCCATCAAAAACAGATCACACTGCAGCGCCCGAAGGTCAGGAAAGCGGATTTTTCCTCATTCCTTTAGCACCCGGAATAAATGACAGCGAAGCACTTAGAGAAGAATATTTCGAAAAAATCATTACTCGTTTTGAGCAACTTACAAAACAAGAGATTAAAAATAATATTATCTTTAAGAGATCATTCTGCAAAAATGACTTTGTAACCGATTATAACGCTTACAAAGGAAACGCTTACGGAATGGCCAATACCTTATTGCAAACGGCTTTTTTACGACCAAAACTGAAAAGTAAAAAAGTGCGTAATTTATATTTCACAGGACAATTAACAGTTCCTGGCCCAGGTGTTCCGCCTGCTTTAATTTCAGGAAAACTAGTAGCCGAGTTAATTCAAAAATCTTTTAGATCTTAAAAAATGAAATCACTATTCGACACCGTTTCTTTCAAATGTAGCAAATTGGTCACCCAAAACTACAGCACCTCTTTTTCGCTAGCGGTAAAAATGCTTTCTCCAAGCATTCGCGAAGCGATTTACAGTATTTACGGATTCGTTCGTTTTGCTGACGAAATTGTCGATTCATTTCAGGATTACGACAAAGAAAATCTCATCAATGATTTCGAGAAAGAATATTATAAATCGATAGAATATGGCATTAGTCTAAATCCTATTCTCAATTCGTTTCAGCATACTGTAAAGCAATACAACATTACAGACGATCTTGTTCAGGCATTTCTAAAAAGCATGAAACTAGACCTCATCAAATCTACATACAACTCTCAAACCGAATACGAAGATTATATTTACGGTTCTGCCGATGTTGTGGGTTTAATGTGTCTCAAAGTTTTCGTAAAAGGAAACGAGCACAAATACGAGCAACTCAAAAACGAAGCTATGCGATTAGGATCGGCCTTTCAGAAAGTCAATTTCCTGAGAGATCTCAAAGACGATAATTTGGTTTTAAACCGAAATTATTTTCCGGGAGTAGATCTTAATTCTTTCGACGAAAATGCCAAAACCACTATCATCAACGAGATCGAAGAAGATTTTAGAGTTGCTTATCAGGGAATTGTAAAATTACCTATCGAAGCACAATTTGGCGTTTACACTGCATACGTGTATTACAAAAAACTGCTAAAAAAACTAAAAAACACCCCGTATTACGAAATTGGAAGTTCAAGAATCAGAGTTTCAAATTACACCAAAGCCGGGCTTTTAGCGCAATCTTTTGTAACTTACAAGTTAAAGTTGGTTTAGATTTACCCGCAATGTTTTGTCATTGCGAGGAACGAAGCAACCGAATTTGCTAAATCAAACTTTACGTCTTACGATAGTAAGATTCCTCAAGAACAAACGATTATCATAATAATTCAAAACATAAAAAATGATTTCTTTTTTAATCTTTTTAGGCGTTTTTCTCTTCATGGAATGTGTAACCTGGCTTACGCACAAATACATCATGCACGGACTTATGTGGTATTTTCACGCAGATCACCACCAACCCAAATACGAACATACATTTGAGCGCAACGACATTTTCTTCGTCATATTTGCCATTCCAAGTATTGTGCTTTTTTATTTTGGCGTTCAGGGCGGATTCAATTATTTGTTTTTCATCGCTTGCGGAGTCACGACTTACGGCGCTTGTTACTTTTTAATTCACGACGTTTTAATTCACCAACGCTTTAAATGGTTCAAAAACACCAAAAATAAATACCTGATTGGTTTACGAAAAGCGCACAAAATTCACCACAAACATTTAGGAAAAGAACACGGCGAATGTTTCGGAATGTTATTCGTGCCCTTTAAATATTATAAAATGTAGCATTATTTGGGCGTTACCCAAGGGTCGGGCTTTCCGTTCCCGCTTCCCGATGAAAAATCGGGAGAGCTCCACTGCAATCCCTAACGCAAACGCATCTTAGAACCGGCTGTAATAATCGATTTTATGAAAGTATATAAACTAGAAACCGTACAACACTTAAACGCGAGTATCGAAAAATGTTGGGACTTTTTCTCGAGTCCGCAAAACCTTAAAACGATCACACCCGACGATATGAGTTTCGTTATTCAGGATTTCGATGGCAAACGCATGTATCCCGGACAAGTGATTACCTATACTTTAAAACCACTTTTGGGCATTACTATCAACTGGATGACGATTATAACCGTTTCTTCAGAAAACCAATATTTTGTAGACGAACAACGTTTTGGTCCCTATGCTCTATGGCATCACAAACATTTTTTTGAATCCACAGAAAACGGTACAAAAATGACCGACGTGGTACATTATGCTTTACCCTTTGGTATCTTAGGACAACTCGCCAATAAAATAATGGTCAAAAATAAACTAAAATCCATTTTCGAATATCGTCACAAAAAAATCGAAGAAATATTCAATTCAAAAGCATAATTATAAAAATATTTCGCCACAGATTAAAAGATTAAACAGATTAAGAAATCCTTTAAAAATCTTTTAATCTGTGGCAAAAACAGAATCCATTATAATGACAAAACAAAAAGCAACCTTTTTCTGGTTTCGACGTGATTTACGTCTTGATGATAATATCGGGTTATTCAATGCCCTGCAATCTGATTTTCCGGTAATTCCGTTATTTATTTTCGACGAAGATATCTTAGAGAATCTTCCTAAAGATGATGCACGTGTTAGTTTTATCTACGATTCACTTCAAAAAATAAACGAAGAATTAAATACAATCGATTCTTCCATCCTAATCAAAAAAGGAAAAACTTTCGACGTTTGGAAATCACTCACAGAAGAATTCGACATTCAAACCGTTTTCTTTAATAAAGATTATGAACCATACGCCATAAAACGCGACATGGCCATTGTCGACTTATTACAACAAAATAATATCAAAGTCACTTCATTCAAAGATCATGTAATCTTCGAAGAAAAAGAAATCACAAAAGCTGATGGACTTCCGTACACGATTTATACGCCATACAAAAACAAATGGCTCGAAAAATACCATCTTTCAGGTCAGGCTCTGGAATATGATACAAAACCTGTGCTTGTAAATTTTGCCAAAAACAATTTCAAGTTTCCTGAATTGCCTCAAATTGGTTTTGAAAGAAGTACCATAAAAGTGCTTCCGCACAACTTAACTCAAATTGGCAATTATAAAGAAATACGCGACTTTCCTGCTTTAGATGGCACATCCTATCTTTCGCCACATTTACGTTTTGGGACTGTGAGTATTCGAAAATTAGTCAATTGGGCGAATAAGAAAAACCAAACTTTTTTAAGCGAATTAATCTGGAGAGAGTTTTTTATCCAGATCCTGTTTAGCTTTCCTAATTGTGTCAATCACAATTTTAAGTCAGCTTACGACGGAATTCAATGGCGTAATAACGAAGATGATTTTAAGCGCTGGTGTTCCGGAACTACCGGTTACCCAATGGTCGACGCCGGAATGCGCCAACTTAACGAAACCGGATACATGCACAATCGTGTGCGTATGGTTGTTGCAAGTTTCTTGTGCAAACATTTATTGATCAACTGGCAATGGGGCGAAGCTTATTTTGCCGAGAAATTACTAGATTTCGAATTAGCATCAAACGTAGGAAACTGGCAATGGGCAGCAGGAACAGGTTGTGATGCCGCGCCCTATTTCAGGGTTTTTAATCCCGAAATTCAACAAAAGAAATTCGACGAAAAAGCAATCTACATCCGCAAATGGATTCCTGAATTTGATTTGGGATATAACGAACCAATGGTCGATCACGCTTTTGCAAGAGATCGCGCAATTGCAACTTATAAGGCGGGAATAATTAAATAAAATTCCAAAAATTTAAATCCCAAATTCCAATGTTTTTCGAAACGTTTAACCACAATTTTGTCATCCTGAGAAACGAAGGATCACACTAGAAATTCCATTCCTAAAAGTAAACCCGGCAGGTTTAAAAAACCTGTCGGGTTTGTTATTTTAATAAAGAAAAATTTATACCGCTCAATCTTTGTCGAGTTACGAGTGTGATCCTTCCTCCGTCAGGAGGACAAGATTGCGAGTACGCTTTGTAAGTAAATAATAAAATCCGTATTAATCCGTGTTTTCGCGAAGCGAATCCGTGTCATCCGCGTGCCATATGCGTCCTAAACCTACTTAATCAATTTATTAAGCATTCCGTTGAAGATAAAACCATGAAACGGCAAAACGGAGTACCAGTACAATTTTCCTAAAATACCTTTGGGCTTAAAGGTTGCTGCCTGATATAACGTATTATGAATGATCTTGAATTCTAACCAGGCTTCACCGGGTAATTTCATTTCGGCGTATAGAATTAATTTCCCTTCTTGCTTGTTAGCGTACAAAACACGCCAAAAGTCTAACGCATCTCCGGAATGTATATCATGTTTATTGGTTCGGCCACGGCGAGAACCTACTCCGCCGAATAGTTTATCGATAAAGCCACGTAAACTCCATAGCCAATCGCCATAATACCAACCGGTTTCACCACCAATAGACCAAATTCGATCAATAGTATATTCGCGGTTTTCAATTTCTTTTTTTCTGCGATCGATGTAGCAATCTTTTTTTGGAACTTTTAAATGTTTTGAAATGTTGCGAGTAAAACGTCCGCTAATCAAAGAATCTTTCCAACTTGAAGCTACTTTATCTTCTTCTACTTTTATCAATGCCCTCGAAAGTGCTTGCTTGTAAGTCATTGGTTTTACACTTAAAAGTTCGTTGATGCGATGATCGTTACAAATAACTTCGACTTTCATGCTGCTCACTAAAGCTGACGCCAGTTTATACGAAGTCGAAGTAACAAAATAAAGCCAATACGACGACAATTTTGGTGTCATGATCGGAATGGTAAAAATGTACCGTTTGAGTTTTTTTGCTTCGGCGAAAGACAATAACATTTCTTTGTAAGTAAGGATGTCCGGGCCGCCAATATCAAAACTCTCATTGTAAGTAACGGGATTTAAAAGTGATTTTGACAAAAACTCTAAAACATCGTTTATCGCAATAGGCTGGCATTTTGTATTGAGCCATTTAGGCGTAATCATTACCGGAAGTTTATTGACCAGATCCCGAATAATTTCGAAAGATGCACTCCCCGATCCTACAATGATTCCGGCCCTTAAAGTGGTAAGCTCTACTTTTGATTTCGCTAAAATACTTTCTACATTTTTGCGGGACGCCAAATGTTTAGAAAGTGATTTATCATTTACGATTCCGCTTAAATAGAGGATTTGCTGTGCTTCTGTCTCATTTATTCTTTCGATAAAATTAGTCGCCGAAATACTTTCGAGTTCATCATAATTGGTATCAGAACCGGACATGGAATGAATAAGGTAAAAAGCGGCATCAATATCTGAAGGAATTGCCTCTAAAGTTTCTTTTTCTAAAAAATCAACTTCGATAACCTGCACTTTTTGCTGAAAATCTTCTGGTATATAAAATCTATTTTTATCTCTTACACAACAAATAACCTGATGTCCTTGCGCTACTAAAATGGGCAAAAGACGTTTGCCAATGTAACCTGTTGCACCTGTTAAGAGGATCTTCATAGTGTCTAGATTTTAAAAGTCACCAATCCATAATCCATTTCAAAAATTTGACCTGAAATAGAATTCGCTTTTTCAGAAATCAGAAAATCTACCATATTAGCAACTTCCTGAGGTTTTAAATAGCTTTTTAGAGGATGGCGGTCGATCATGTTTTCTTTCATGCGATCGTTTCGTAAAATCGAAGCCGAAAGAGATGTCTCGGTTATAGTAGGCGCAATGGCATTGACACGAACTAAAGAAGCCAATTCAGCCCCGAGTGATTTTGTCAAACCTTCGACACCCGCTTTTGCTGTTGCAATACTGGCATGAAAAGGCATTCCTAATTTTACGGCAACGGTACTGAATAAAACGATTGAAGGTTCATCACCTTTTTTTAAAACAGCCAAATATTTCTGAATTGCTTTTACAGCGCCAATGACATTGATTTCGAAATCATTTCTAAAATCATCAACACTTAAATTCGAGATGGGTTTTAGGGTAATAGAGCCTGGACAATAGACCAAAGAATCTATTTCGACTATGTCAGGAAGTTCATCCTTTAATACATCTAAACCAAAATGAGTAAGATTAGGATGCGTAAGTTCCGGCGCACTCCTACTGATATTATATACCCGATTGGTTTCGAGTTGTTGCAATAAAACAGCACTTCCGATGCCTTTACTTCCTCCGATAATTAGAATATTTCTCATTTATTGAATGTTTAATTTTTTTATCATCGGAGTGCTGTTTTAACTCCTAATACTTTATATAGTTCGAAACGACAATCTTCGCTTTCAAATCAAACATTAAATTATACAAACCAAAGAAAGTACGGTTCATGTAAATAAAGTGTTTAGAACCACGATTTCCGTTCATTTTTTTAAGGTTGGTATCGTTGGAGAAACGTTCGCCTAATTTGGCAATGCTGTCAAAGAAAGTCTCATCGGCAAAATCGAAAGTTTCGTTTTGAAATGGTTTCGTAAAAAGTGATAGCAAATCATGAAACATCTCAGTAAAATATTCAATCTCTGACGGTGAATCATCCGGACGAAGAATTTCTAATTCGAACAACTTCTGATTGAAAAGTGCTTTATCTGTGATTACGTTTTTATTGATTAACTCAAAATACGGCACATAAAACTCTTCGGGAATTTTTTTCATACAACCAAAATCTAGTGCAATCAGATTGTTTTGATCGTCGACCAAAAAGTTTCCGGGATGCGGATCGGCATGAACTTTTCTAAGAACATGAATTTGATACATGTAAAAATCCCAAAGTGCCTGACCTAACTGATCACCAACTGCTTTATCTGTATTTATTGCCGTGAATTCAGAAAGATGAATTCCAGTCATCCAATCCATTGTGATGATTTTCTCTGAAGAAAACTCAGGATAATAACGCGGAAAAAGTATGTTTTCGATTTTGCTGCAAGCTTCGACAACTTCCTGACTTTGCTGCAACTCAAGTAAATAATTGGTTTCTTCGATCAGTTTATCTTCGACTTCTTTAAAATATTTATCAGAGTCTTTTCCCTGAAGATTAAACATTCTGATCGCGATGGGTTTTACCAAAGCCAAATCTGACGAAATACTATTGGCCACTCCGGGATACTGAATTTTAACGGCTAACTTTTTGCCGTCTTTTACTGCCAAATGTACCTGACCAATACTGGCCGCATTTACAGAATTGGCATTGAACTCGTCGAAGATTTCATAAGGCGTTTTACCAAAATTAGTCTTGAATGTTTTTAAAACCAATGGCGCTGAAAGTGGCGGAACAGAAAATTGCGATAACGAAAATTTCTCAACATACGCCTGCGGCAAAAAGTTTTTGTCCATGCTTAGCATTTGGGCTACTTTTAGCGCGCTGCCTTTCAGACTTTTTAGTCCGTCGTAAATATCCTCAGCGTTGTTTTCATTCAATTTATCGCGTGTTAAATCAGGATTTACTATTTTTTCGGCATAATGCTTTACATAGTTTACCCCTATTTTTGCACCGGTTTGTACCAACTTACTGGCTCTTTCTATTTTTGAGGTTGGGATATAATCGATTGTTTTCATTGTTTGCTGTATATTTTTTCTTTGAACAAGAATTTGCTCAAATCGATAAGGTGATTGAGCGGCGCAACATTCATTAACTCAAATGAAGCATTAACCGATTTTTCGATAAAAATATCTGTTTTCTCAAAAGCCGCTGATTCATCATCGACCCAAAATTTTATAGTGAGCATTAATTGCAGCCAGGCTGATTCCTGAATTCCTTTTTCCTGAAACTTTTGCAATTTTTCCTGTTCTAATCTGTAATCATCGGTCAGGATTTCTGAAACGTATTCTTTAAAACTATTTCGAAGTGTAGTAAGCTGCACTAAGTTTTTTAACGGATTTCGGTCGAATTTTAAAGATTGTAAAACATAACTTCTGTTGGCCGTTAGAATTTCGAAAAAGGTGAAATAAAAACTCAGCATTTTGTTTTTCATATCATATTCCAGATATTCTGAGTTTTTGTTTAACAAATCGATTGTGTTGGCAAAAAATAATCTGAATATTTCTTTTTCCAAACCTTCTAAGGTTCCGAAAAAAGCATAAAATTCGGCTTCGGTAAAATTATTTTCTTTGACGAAATGATAAACTGATTTTGGCTTTTGTCCTTTTTCCAGAACTTCTTCCATGTATATTGAAACGATGTCTTCCTTACTGATTGTCTTCTTTTTAGCTTCCATCTTATTATTTTTTTAATTTGCCTTAAAGGTAATCAATGTTTAATTATCTTTACTTATCGTTAAACAGAAGAAGCTGTTAAATAAATTATAAACTATCATGGCAAAAAATATTTTATTAACCGGAGGAACGGGCTTTATAGGCAAACACTTAACCGATTTGCTTATTTCTAATGGTTTTGAGGTATCGATTTTAAGCCGTTCTGATAGAAAAAACACTTCTTCGATCACCTACTACAAATGGGATCTTACCCGTAATTATATTGATGAGGAAGCAATATTGAAAGCAGATTACATTATTCATCTGTCCGGCGAAGGAATTGTAGAAAAACGATGGACAAAAAAACGTAAAAAAGAAATTCTCGAAAGCCGCACACAACCTATTGATCTTATTTTTTCGGTGCTCAAGAAAACCAATAAAAAGCTGGATGCTTTTATCTCAGCATCGGCCGTGGGTATTTATGGCGCCTATACCAACCAAAATATATGTACCGAAAATACGACGCCTGCCAATGACTTTTTGGGCATTACTTGCCAGGAATGGGAAAAAGCGGTCGATCAAATCAACACGCTAGGTATTCGAACCGTAAAAGTGAGAACCGGAATTGTTTTGGGTAAAGACGAAGGTTTCCTGAAAAAAGTTGTTCCGAGTTTTAAAGCTGGTTTTGGCTCTATTTTAGGCACAGGAAAACAATATGTTCCGTGGATTCATATCGAGGATTTATGTAATATTTATTTAAAAGCCATTGTAGACGAGAAAATGTCGGGGCCTTATAATTCCTGCGTGACAGACAATACTACAAACGCCAGTTTATCCAGAATTCTGGCTCAATTATTCGGATACAAAATCTGGCTTCCTAAAGCGCCTGCATTTGTCCTTAAAATAGTTTTAGGCGAAATGAGCGTAGCCGTTTTAGAAGGCCAGAGAGTTTCATCTGAAAAAATACAAAAGATGGGATTTGATTTTCAATTTACTGATTTAGAAAGCGCTCTTATAAGTTGTCTGAATTAAATTTTATTTTAAAGTAAGATACATTTGCTCGTTTGTTTTCACAACTCCTATTAATTCGGTATTGGCCGTTTTAGAAATTTTCGCAGCTATTTCTTCCGGAATTTGTATGTTAAAATCAGAAACAGCAATAGGAAAATCAGATACAATCTGAATTCCGTCTCCTACTCTCTTAATTAAAGCACTTACGATTACATCCTTCGATTTTCCCCGCAAAACCAATTTTCCCTTTATTTGATATTGTTTTTCAATTTCATCTACATTCTTTAAATCAAATTTTTCAATTTTTCCTTTAAAGACAGCTTTAGGATAACGGCGGCTTTGCATGTAGTTTTCGTTAAAATGCTGTTGCATCATGTCTAGCTTAAAACGAAAATCTTTCACAATCACAGTACAAATAAATGTACTTGTTTTAGGTTCCAGAATAATGGCAACCTGTCTGTTTACAGCTTTTATTTCTTCGAAGAAAGGTACAGAAGCTTCAAAATTAATAGTTCCTGTGTTGGTGGAAAATTTATCCTGTGCAATAACAGAATAGGCTGTAAATAGCAAAATAAAAAAAGTAGTTTTTTTCATAATCGTCAATAATTAAACAATTATGTCATTCGATTTTTTTTATTTTAAGAAGAGAAAAAAACTGGACTTAATATAAGTTTTAAAAAATTGAATGGCAGTACTCCGTTAAAAAGTGATAACCAAATGTTTATACTTAAAGTTACGAAATTTTAACCGACAAGGTTGCCGATTTTTGCCAAATATTTGTGAAATGTTTTCTTTGTTTTAAAAGGTAAAATGTGAGTTGTAAAATAAGAGATGTTGTCCCTACGGGACATTTATATTTGGGGTCATAATTTCTACCAACATGTAATCTCTCCGAGATACATTAAATACGTACATTTTATTTTTATAAAATTATCTCGTAGAGATTGCATGTTGGTAAAGAAGAAGATAGAACCACCTTTTTTGTCCCGTAGGGACTATATCTGCACAAATTATTTACCCTTGTACTTCGGTACAAATCTCAATTAAAAAACCGTCAACATCCCTAACATAGGCTACTATTTGACCCCATGGTTTTTGTGTTGGTTCTTTTATTAAAACGGCGCCAAAAGAAGTTGCTTTTTGTACCAGCTCGCCAACATTATCTGTAATAAATCCTAATTCGATTGCAAAAGGCTTATCTTCTAAAGTACTTTCTATAAACCCATCTGGTAGATTTTGGGCAGCTAATTTTTTCGAAGCAAATGAAATTGTAGTTTCGCCGGTACTTAATTCTCCGTAATCATTTTCAGGAGTTACAAATTTTCTTGAAAAGCCAAATACATTTTCATAAAACGCAACTGACTTTTCTACATCTTCTACATATAATATTGTATATCCAAACTTTACCATATTTATTACTTTTAAGTGAGAGAATTATTCTAGCTAATTTCTAATAATACGTTGTATTTAGCTAAACCTGCTAAATCTTCAATAGAACTTACATTGGTTACTTTTTCGTGTTCTTCGACCTCTTTTCTAAGTTCAATGTGTTTAATTGCTTTTCTAAAACGACGAACTTCATCAAGGTTAGATAAAATCAATCCCGGTACAGGAACACTTTTTCCGTCTTTATCTTTAGCCACCATAGTAAAATAAGAGGAATTACAATGTTTAATTGCTCCGCTCTGAATATTTTCGGCTTCAACACGAATACCCACAACCATTGAGCTTCGGCCCACATAATTTACAGAAGCTTTCATCGTTACCAATTCACCAACCTCGATTGGTTTTAGAAAATTCACCGTATCAACAGAAGCTGTTACACAGTAATTTCCTGAAAATTTTGAAGCAGAAGCAAACGCAATCTGATCCAGTAATTGCAAAATATAACCTCCGTGAATTTTACCGCTAAAGTTAGTATGCGATGGAAGCATTAGCTCTGAAATACTAATTTTTGATGAGGAAACCGGTTTAAAATCTGTTATCATGTTTAAGTTTTATAGGGTATATAATTTGTTTTGTTTGGGATCAATTTTAGTTCAATAAAGAATTTTCATCTTCATTTGCGGCTCTTGCAACTATATTTTCAGGAAGTGACTTTTTAGCCTTTGCTCCCATTTTCTTCAATTTTTCGACACTTGAAATTAAATTTCCTCTACCATCAACGAGTTTGCTCATAGCGTTTTCATATTCGGTTTTAGTGTCTTTTATTTTGTTTCCAATTCTAACAAGATCGCTAACAAAACCTTCAAACTTATCGTATAATGCTCCGGCTTGTCTGGCAATTTCGAAAGCATTTTCCTGTTGTTTCTGGTTCGCCCACATACTATCAATCGTTCTTAAAGTCGCCAGCAAAGTACTAGGAGTTACAATTACAATATTACGGTCAAATGCTTTGTTATAAAGCGCTGAATCTTCGTTTAAAGCAATGGCAAAGGCGGGTTCTATCGGAATAAAAAGTAATACAAAATCAGGACTTTCGATTTGGTATAAATCATGATAGTTTTTATTGCCCAATTGTTCTACATGTCTTTTTATAGAATTTACGTGTTCTTTTAAATATTCTATTTTAAGAATTTCAGATTCTTCGTTAATCCATCTTTCGTAAGCAACCAGAGAAACTTTAGAATCAACAATCATTTTTTTACCATCCGGCAAATTGATCACAACGTCAGGAAAAACACGATTGCCTTCGTTATTGGTAAAGCTTTGCTGAACTTCGTATTCTCGTCCTTTTTCTAAGCCTGATTTTTCTAAAACGCGTTCCAGAACCAGTTCGCCCCAATTTCCCTGCATTTTACTATCACCTTTTAACGCTTTTGTCAGGTTTAAGGTTTCTTTGCTCATTTGAGCGTTCATCTCGCTTAATCCTATAATTTGCTGACGAAGTGCTGCATGATAGTCGATACTTTCTTTGTGCGTTTGATCGACTTTCTTCTCGAATATCTGAATTTTATCCTGCAAAGGCAACAGGATATTTTTCATGTTTTCGCTATTTTGTTCGGTAAACTTTGCCGATTTTTCTTCAAGGATTTTATTGGCCAGATTTTCAAACTCTTTGGTGAATTTTTCCTGTAATTCGGTTATTTCGTTTTTTTGTTCTTTATGACGTTCCCATAAATTTTCGAAATCAACTTCTTTTTTAGAAAGCTGAATCGCTAAACTGTCTTTTTCTGTACGAATGTTTTCTTTTTCGGCAGAAGCAAAATGAACTTGTTTTTCAAAATTATTTCTTTCCCTTTCATATTGTTCTTTTTGCAATTGCAATTGATTTACAGTGGCACTTAATCGCTCTTCGAGACTGACTTTTTCTGACTGAAATTTAGCCGAAAAAAGCAGCTTACCCAAAAAAACGCCCAGAAATAAAGCCACAACAAAAGCCACTAAATAGGGAAGAAAGTCGAACATAATTGAATTTATTTTTTAAAAAGTAAAAGTAATCAATAATACGAAGTGCTTAATTTTTAAAATCGAAATTTCACATTTTAATACTCAGTCAGAATTTAAAAAACATTCTGAAAATTATTCTTATCTAAAAAAAACTTTTTTTTTAACGCAACCATTTCAAAATATGCACATCTACAGTATATATAACCTATTAAAATTTTATTCATGAAAAAATTAATGTTAAGCTTATTGATAGCTTTTGGATTCAGTGCGTGTTCGCTTAATAATGACGATATAAAAACAGATTGCGGACCAACAGTAGAATCAGCATTTACAGGAACTCCTCTTTTATGCGCATACAATGTAAAAACTTATCCAACTGTTCCAACTTATATATTAGTTAATACAGATGAAAAATTACAAAGTTTCTTTACTAAACGTGATGGGGTGAGTGCTTGTCCAAACGCAGGCGATCTAACTGTCGATTTTACTAAAAACTATTTAGTGGGTCTTTTCTCTGGTCTTAAAAACACAACAGGTTATGGCATAAAAATAACCGGTATGGTAGAAAATCAATGTGAAATTCTGGTTACGTATTATGAAAAAGCACCTCAACCAGGAGAGCCTATTACTTCGACGGTAAACTATCCTAGCGATTTTATCTTAATTCCAAGAACCTCAAAACCAATTCTTTTTAATAAAACAAATGAGAATCCTGATAACATTGTAGTAGGAACTTACTTTAATCAATGTACAGGTGGAACAGATTGCAGAAAATTCTATCAATTGAATGATTACAATATCTTAAAATTCCAAAATGTTGCTGCAAATGGTTTTGATTTTAACCAATACAAATATACTGTAGCAAGCAAAAAAGGAGATTATACACTGTTCTTAAAAAGCGTACCTACAGAAATTTTAAATTTAAAAGGACAAACAAAAACTTACGGTACACCAGATGCTGCTAACCAGGGAGGTACTTATTTTGAACTTCGTCAGGCGGGAATTGTAACTAAAATTTTTATTGATAACAACGATACTAGCGATCAGAGTTCTGAGATAAAACTTTTCAAAAAAGCAATTCAGGATAAAGTTGCAGCTCAAAAATAATTAATCATGAAAAAACAATTTTTATTATTGATTGTTGTGTGTTGTCTTTTTTCGACTGTTTATTCAGTAGAATCAACAACCCTGAATTCAGGATCTATCGTGAATACGTGGGTCTGGCAAAAATCGATTGGCGGTGGCAGTAACCCATACACGGCGACTCCTAAAACTATCGGATTTACAAAGAAGGTCGTTTTTACTCATGACGGAAGAGTGATTACTTACAAAAACAATGTAGAAATTAGAAATAGTGCTTATCAAATAGAAAAAGGCAACAGCTTTTTCGACCAGTCAGAAAATGACCTGATTACTTTTGAAGGCAAGACTTATATCATCGAAAGTCTTGACAATCAAAATCTAACGATTGTGAGCAATAACCAGGATGCGACCCGTACTATTTTTAAAAGGTAGTTTTATAAGCTTATAAAAACTATTTTTGCAAAACCAAACAATACCACTTTTTTGAAAGACGATTTAGAAAAATACATTCTACTGTGCATAAAAAATGACAGAGAGGGACAACTGAAAATTTATCAGTTGTTCTCTCCTGTTTTATATGGTATTTGCCTAAAGTACATGAAGAATGAAGATGATGCAAAAGATGTTTTTCAGGAAGCTTTTGTAATTGTCTTTCAAAAAATAAGTCAATATAAATTTGAAGGAAGTTTTGAAGGATGGCTTAAACGTATCTTCATTAACAAACTAATCGAAACTTTAAATAAAAAGAAAAAGGAAAGTTTCTTTTTGGATGTTTTTGATCCTGATACTGATTTTGTCGAAGAGGAAGAATTAGAAACTCTCCCCATTGAACAGGAAAAACTACTAGAATATATTCGCGATTTACCAGATCAATACCGGACGGTTTTTAACTTGTATGTTTTTGAAAAAATGAAACATCGGGAAATTGCAGAATTATTAAACATTTCAGAAGGAACTTCAAAATCAAATTTAAATAGGGCCAAGCACATTTTGCAAAAAAAAATACTGAGCATAAAAAATTTTAAAATAGCATGAAAAAGCAAAATATAGAAGATATTTTTTCATCAATGGAGGACTTTTCAAGTGTTCCACCTCTTGAATTATGGGGCGAAATTGAGAAGAAATTAGACAAACCTAAAAAGAAGAAAAGGGTTATTCTTTGGTGGTCGGCTGCGGCATGCTTATTATTAGGCTTACTGCTCCCTTCTGTTTTACATTTTACATCGAATTCAGGAATTAAAACCATAAAAACTGATTCTCAGCAAAATAATAGTGTAGTTCTTGACGAACAAAAAAATAATTCCGGAACAGACAGCACAATCCTAAATGAGAAAAACAAATCAGAAAAAATTATTACGGAGAAAGAATCTGATGTTGTTAATGACAATACATCTCTAAAAGACAAGGCTAATCAACCTCAACATTCTCAAAAAAATCAAAATCAAAAAACGGCAATTGCTCATACAGACTCAAAAAACACTAATAATACTGATGGTTTAAATTCAAAAACAAATACTGAAAAACCAAACAACAATCAGGCTGTAGCCGAAAAAACATTTGTTACGGATCCTAAAAACGGATTTAACTCTGATTCAAAACATCAAATGGCAAATGCGGATAAAAACGTTTCGAATCAAACATCAACCGAAAAAACTAATATTTCAGGTAAAGCAGCAAATCCAAATACTAAAGTTCAACCTTTAAGCGATAAGAAATTTTCGAACAAAGCGTTGGCTGAAAAAGCTTTGGCTCCGGCTAAAACAAACGGATTTAATTCAGTTGCTAAAAGTCAGATGGCTAATGCAGACAAAAAAGCCAGCGATCAGATCTTAGCCGAAAAAACGTTTTCAGCGGGTAAAGTCAATCCGTTTAATCCAAGTTCAAAAAATCAAGTATCGAAATCAATTTTTGACCATCAATCGACTTCAAAAAACAATAATGCTATTGCTCTGAATCCTACATTATCAAATGTAAATGGCAATCAAAAAGCATTATACGAAAGTCAGGCAAAACAAAACAATGCAGCTTTATCATCAGAAAAACAATTGGCAAATAATCAAAAAAGCAATTCGAAATTTAATGATGTTTTAAGCAAAAAAGATTCTGCACAACTGGCAGAACTTCAAAATTTAGAAAAAGGTATACTACCGGAAGACAAAAAAGAAAAAGAAAGCAAAAATAGACTTGCTGCCAACGATGAAAAATGGGCAGTTGAAGTTTTTGCCGGAGTTGCCAGTTCTGAAAATTATAAAAACGAAAAAACGCTGGGCAATACAAATGATTCCAGACAAAGTAATAGTTATGGAGTAAAAACCAAATACAAAATCAACAAGAAATGGGCAGTTGCTTCTGGTTTAAAAATTAACGAATTAGGGCAAAGCGTTGCAAATGTTTCGTACATAAGTGCAAAAAACAATGCGTTTTTTAGTTCAAGCGACTATTTTAATCAAAGTGCTTCTGCGGCTTTATCAGCTCCTATTACAGCCAATGATAATTATGTGTTTGTTCCTAATTCAACCAGCGATGCATTCAAGCAAAATAATATCGAAAATAACAATCTTAAAAATGGTAATCTCGATCAAAACTTGCGATATATTGAAATGCCATTAGAGGTTTCATATGCTATTTTTAGCATGAAGAGAGCCAGTATTAATTTAAATACCGGTGGTTTTGTAGGGAAACTGATTTCTAATAATGTAGCATTAGATGGTAATTCGATTGGCCAGAACGTAAATGCAAATGATTATGTTTATGGTTCTACATTGAGTAGTACTTTGCAATATCGTGTTTACAAAAAAACAAATGTTTTTGTTGAACCGGCTATGAATTATTATATCAATCCTTTAAGCAATCAGTCGTTTAATCAGTTTCAATGGGGATTGAATTTTGGTTTGAATGTTTCTTTTTAAAGTTCTTATTATGGTAATTTTACCCAAAATAACCTAATAGAAATTTCCCTAAAATGACAATCAAAAACAATTGGAACGATCAAAAGTCACTATCTGAAGATTTAATCATTGCCAAAGAAACAGTTTATGATTGTTGTAATTTTGAAATTACTCTACTTGAGCCAGAATCTGAAAGTGCCGATTATGAAGCTTATCGTTTTTATTTGAACGGAAAGTCTATTTGCTACAGAAAAGCGAAAATAACACCCACAAAAACCGGACAGTTTGTAACTTTATGGAAACGCAATACAACCGGAATTACAGCACCTTTTGATTTTTTGGATGCTATTGATTTTGTAATTGTTAGTGTTCGAAAAGATGATTTACTGGGACAATTTATTTTCCCGAAAAGTATTTTACTTGAAAAAAGAATCTTTTCTACAACCACTAAAGAAGGAAAAAGAGCGACAAGGGTTTATCCTCCTTGGGATGAAACAACAAGTAAACAAGCTCAGAAAACTCAAAAATGGCAGCTGGATTATTTCTATGAAATAACGCCTAACCCAAATTTAAATACATTTAAAGCTTTATTTTAAAACATAAAAAAAGGCATCCGTAGTTTTTACGGATGCCTTTTATCATAATAAAAAGAAATCAATTTTTAGATCGCTGTATATCCACCATCGGCAATGATGTAACTTCCGGTTGTGAAAGAAGATTTTTCAGAACTTAGAAATACTACTAATTCTGCAATCTCTTCAGCAGTTCCTAAACGATTCATAGGTGCTTTTGCCGCAACGGCATTCATAGCATCTTTATTTAAATTATCTTTTAGTAAAGCCGTTTCGATGTAACCTGGTCCGACAGCATTACAGCGAATATTTTTTAAGGCATATTCAGCCGCAATGTTTTTAGTTAATCCTACTACTCCATGTTTTGATGCAGTATAAGCAGGACTAAGTGGCGCTGCAACCTGACCGTGTATCGATGCGATATTTACAATACTTCCTCCGCCATTTTTTTCCATTTGGTCTAACTCATATCGGCAGGCATAAAAAACACCGCTTAAATTCAGCGCAATTACTTTATCCCAGGCTTCGGGTTCGTATTCTCCTGTTGGTTTTGCCGGACCTCCCATTCCTGCGTTATTGCATGAAATGTCAAGTCGGCCGTATTTTGAGACGGTTACTTCAATCATACGTTTATTGTCGCTTGCGTTTGATGAATCTCCTTTTACAAAAAAAGCTTCTCCACCTTTATCCTTTATAAATTTTACGGTTGCTTCTCCGTGTTCTACGTTAATATCTGAAAGTACTACTTTTGCTCCTTCTCGAGCGTAAGCTTCTGCCACTGCACGTCCAATTCCTGAACCTCCACCGGATACAAAAGCTACTTTGTTTTCTAAAAGTGCCATTTTTAATATATTTTAAATTATACTACAATTTACGAAGAACTACAGGGACGACAAACCTCACAAGCAAGTTTAGAATAACATTAACGCCGTTTGCCAATCAAATGTTATTTTAGATAAAAAGCCTTAAAATCAGGGATTTTTTTAGTATTTAAAGATAGAATCTACTCTTCGTCTAATTTCATATTTCCGCGATCTTCATGACTTTCCGGATCAGAATTAGGATAACGATTGGGCGTGATATCAGAATTTCGGTCTTTATTCTCTACCGTTTTTTTAGCTTCTTCATCTGATGCAACTCCCCTATTGGCATTTGCGCCTTTAGATTTCCCATCATCTTTTACTTCTTTGATATCTTCATTTTCATTTCGGGCTCTTTCCACGACTTTTTTGTTTCCTTCAGTATCTGTAACGACCTCTTTTTTTAAATTCGGATCATCTGATTTTCCATCATGCGAA
The DNA here is from genome assembly GCF_902804475.1 of Flavobacterium bizetiae. Classification (GTDB taxonomy): domain Bacteria; phylum Bacteroidota; class Bacteroidia; order Flavobacteriales; family Flavobacteriaceae; genus Flavobacterium; species Flavobacterium bizetiae. The sequence goes on along the minus strand of NZ_CADCSU010000097.1, from coordinate 14,434 downwards.
ATGTTTTTCCCTTTAGATTCATCTATATTTTTTTGTACTCCATTTATCTTTTTCGATCCTAAATTATTAGTTTCCATAATTTTGTATTTTAGTGTTAGTCTTATAATATTACGAATTCTATAGCGGAAAAGTAAGCTCTTTAACATTGCTTTTGGTTTCTTTAATAATTCTAGAAATCAAACTAAAAACAAATAACAATATCATTTTCAAAACGTTAACCCAATATTATCGTAAATTAGATTCTAAAATTCAAAAAACTCATATTATGAACTTTTTCAAAATCAAAACCACCTGGACTAATGCTGAGTTTATTATAATAAAGCTCTGCATCGCTTCAGCTTATCTTTTCATTGGAAGTTACTTTCATAATTTCATTCAGTATTATTACGTGCCTTTATTGGTGATTTTTGTGGTAACGGTAATTTGGTTCGTGTATTTATGGTTGAAGAAAATGAAAAACGAATGATCATAATAAGTTGGAATTACTTCTGAAACAAAACTATCTTTGCATTCAAAAAATACGGCATGCATCAACATTTTATTCTTTTTAAACCTTACGGCTATCTGAGTCAATTTATTTATGAATTGAAAAGAAAGAAAAAGCTTTTAGGAGAATTACACGATTTTCCGGAAGGAACAATGGCGATTGGCAGACTTGACGAAGATTCTGAAGGACTACTTTTACTCACAACCGACGGAAAAGTGAGCGAGCAAATAAGAAGCAAAAAAGTTGACAAAGAATATTATGTTCAGGTTGATGGCGTAATTACTCCTGAAGCGATTGAACAATTGCAAAATGGTGTCGAAATTGGTTTTGATGGAGGTAAATACAAAACCAAACCCTGCTCTGCTTTTATCGTGACTGAAATTCCAGATTTTGGGCCAAGGGCAAAAAAAATACGCGACGAACGTCATGGGCCAACTTCATGGGCATCGATAACAGTAAATGAAGGAAAGTTTCGTCAGGTTCGAAAAATGACTGCCGCAGTTGGTTTTCCTACTTTAAGATTGGTTCGCGTTCGTATAGGAAATGTATATTTGCAAGACTTAAAAGCGGGAGAAGTTCGAGAGGTTGATCATTTTTAATTAGATAATTTGGCAATTAGAAAATTAAATAATTTTTGGAAACTCAATAATTTATAACTCATAATTCATAACTCAAAAAAATGCTAAACGTTGTTCTTGTAGAACCTGAAATACCAAATAACACTGGAAATATTGGAAGATTGTGTGTAGGTACTGAAAGTAGATTGCACTTAATTCATCCGTTTGGATTTGTGATTAATGATAAAAACCTGAAACGTTCGGGATTGGATTATTGGGTACATCTTGATGTTACTGAATATCAAAATATAGAAGAATGGATCGCAAGGATTCCGGATCAATCACGTGTTTTCCTGATGAGTTCTCATGCTGAAAAATCATATCTTGAAACTGATTTTCAGGATGGAGACTGGTTGGTTTTTGGGAAAGAAAGTGTTGGATTAAGCGCAGCAATTTTAGCTCGTTTTGAAAATCATTTAACGATTCCAATGTCGAAATTAATCAGAAGTTTTAATATCGCAAATTCTGTAGCTTTTGTGGTTGGTGAGGCTAAAAGACAAATTGGGTTGAAGAGTTAAAATGGAGAGAGAAGTTACAGTCAATGAAGCATTAGCTAAAGGAAAAGGGCAACTGGTTTATCTACCCATGTTTGTCACTTTTACATTCATCGTTGCTAGTATTGTTTTGAGTGTTTATGAAATAGTTTCCACTTGGATTATTCTAATCGGTTTTTTTTCTGGTTTTTTATTCGGCTGGCTTACCTGGAGTTATTTTGTAAATAGATGGAAAGTCTGGGCATTTGAAAATGTCCGAAATGTTCGTGAATTAAAACGAAAAGCAATTGAGCAAAAATTAATCTGGAACAGTGACAGTTGGTTCGAAAAAACAGAATTTAAAAGTCTTGAGCAAAAAACAAAACTGAAATCACTGGAAAAAAAATTCCTTGAAAAAGATGTTTATGAAGATGACATCAATATCCCCAAAGAAACTTTAATTTATTATTCGAAAACTACGTTAGTATTTTTATTAATTATTAGTGTAGGCATGATCTCTCTTGGAATATATTTTCTTTTAGATAACGATTATTTCATGTCCATTCTGGTTGTGGTTGGTTTATATCTTGGCTATGATCAAACTAAAAAATTAAGAGACAGCGATCCTCAAATCACAATTAATGCTAAGGGAATAAAATTAAAAAATAAGAAAATGGTTTCCTGGGATAAAATTTATGACGATAGAGTGTTTACACAAAACAGCGGAAAAAGCTCTACAAATTATCTCGCATTTAATAATGAGATGATTAACATTGGTGAATTAACTGTAAAATTTGAAGAATTAGAAAAATTACTTCAGGTTTACAGAGTACGCTTTGAGAACAACAATTAAGTTATTATAAACTTGCCTTTCTCCGCATCAAAAGCGATGTGTTCGTCTTTGAACAAATTTGCAAAACTTCCGTTTGAGATAAGATGACAAGGTTCATCCTGAACAATTACTTCCGGTGTCATGATGATCATTTCGTCGCTTAACTGAATCGCCAAATCGATATCATGTGTCGAGAATAAAATACACTTTTGAGTTTCTTGTGTGAGTTTTTTCAGTAATTTAAACAGTGAAACTTTGTGCAGTAAATCGAGATGGGTTGTGGGTTCATCCAAAATAATAAGCGGGGTATCTTGTGCCAAAGCTCTGGCGATTAATACTTTTTGCAATTGTCCGTCGCTAATTTCGAAATGTTTTTTCTGTGCTAAATGTTCGATTTGAGTCAGCTGTAGTGCTTCCTGAACTTTCTCGATGTCGGTTTGGGTCAAAGTGCCTATCCAGTTGGTGTAAGGCTGGCGGCCTAGTGCCACTAACTCAAAAACGGAAAGATTACTTGGTGGTAGTTTTTCGGTTAAGACCAAACTTAGATTTTGTGCTAAATCTAAAGGATTGTAGGTGTTGATGCTTTTTTCATTCAGAAAAACATTTCCTGATAATGGTTCCTGAATTCCTGTAATGGTTCGCAATAAAGTCGATTTCCCAATTCCGTTTGCTCCTATTAATGAAATGAGTTTCCCTGCAGATAAGTTCAAATTAAGATTCTCGGCAATAGTCACAGTTTCTTTCTTGGACTTATAGCCAATGCTTAAATTTGAAGTTTTTAGGATGGTGCTCATTGTGGTTTGTTTTTTAAACACATAGAAACATAGGATTTTCTTTTTCGTAAGAGTTATATTTTAAATTTACTCGTAAATTACACATAGTTCAAATTATTTAAAACTTTGGGAATAAGTTGAAATATTCATTTACAAATGTTTTTTGACCTTCTTTAAATATATTAAAACAATTAAAATTAATTATAATTCCTTTTGGAGCTTTTAAAAGCTTCATATAAGTTAAGAGCTGTGCTTTATGAACCGGATTTATTTCAGAAACGGTTTTTAATTCAACAACCAGACAATTTTCAACAAATAAATCACATCTAAAATCTGTAATCAATTCTTGTCCTTTATATGTTATCGGCACTTTCATCTCTGTGAAAAAATTTAATTTTCTTTGTGAAAGTTCTTCTTTCAGGCATTGGTGATATACATTTTCAAGCAATCCTTTTCCAATTATTTTATGTACTTCTATAGAAGCTCCAATAACTTCATAAGTTAATTCGTCTAAATACTTTTGCGTAATCATTAATTTTTTTAATTGAAATAAAAACTATGTTTCTATGTGTTTAAAAAATAAAAGTAATAATTTTCTTAATATTTTACTGAAAATTTCTTTTTCGCATTAATAAATATACAACAACTGGCGCCCCAATTATTGATGTTATGGCATTAATTGGCAATGTGGTATCTAATCCCGGTAATTGCGAGGCAATATCACAAAAAAGCATAATAATACCTCCGTAAAAAAAAGTACTCCAATATAAAACCGCGTGATTGCTGGTTTGAAATGTTAGTTTTGCAATATGCGGAACAGCTAAACCAATAAAAGCAATTGGACCGGCAAAAGCAGTAACGCTGCCGGCTAAAATACTAGTAGCAAATATGATAACCAATCTTGCTTTTTTATAATTCAATCCCATGCTTTTAGCATAGTTTTCGCCTAAAAGCAATGCATTTAAAGGTTTGATGCTACTAGCACTTAAAAGCAAACCAAAACTAACACAAACTGCCAAAATCGAAATAGATGTCCAGGAGAGATTTCCTAAGCTTCCTAATGACCAAAAGGTAAATTTTTGCAATTGTTCTGCCGAACTAAAATAAGTTAAAACCCCAACAATCGCGCTGGTAAAACTACCAAACATAAGTCCCACAATTAAAATTGCCATCGTATTTCGCAAGCGTTGTGCTACTAACAAAACCAGCATTAAAACCAAAACACTTCCTAATGTTGAAGCAAATACAATTCCGTATGGCGATAATAAAATTACGTTTAGAAATGTCGGCAAAAAGCCCGCTCCTAAAATTACAATGGCTACGGCCAAAATTGCTCCGGAACTTAATCCTAAAACATCTGGTCCCGCCAACGGATTTCGAAATAAGGTTTGCATTAATAGTCCGCTTATGGATAATCCCACGCCTACTAACATTGCTGTAATCGCCTTTGGCAAACGATAGTTGATGATGATATATTCCCAGGTCGATTTGCTGGCATGACCGCCCGTTAAACTCGTATATACTTCTTTGAACGGAATGGTGATTGACCCCAAACTAATGTCCAGAAAAAACATAAATAAAAGTGCCAGGGCAAGTACCGAAAACAGGATTATATTTCGCTTTTTATTGATCAATACGCTTAATTTAATTTTGATGCAAAAGTAAATTCATAGCTTGGCAATAAGTCAGGATGAAAAATCTTGATATAATCTTTTAGTACTAAATCCGGGCGACTTGGTGCTAATTCATAATAAACAGTTCCACCAGTTGCTCCTACTTTACCTTCGAAAGTATAAACGGTTTTATTTTTAAAAGCATCAAATTGACTGTAATGCGGATTCGTTTTTCCAAATTCTTCTAACGTTTTGAATGATCCTGAAGCAATCCAGAAATTGGCCGTTTTGGCTTTTACCAATACTTTTTCAAAAGACAAACCTTCGCTTCCGGTTCCTTTTAAGTCTGACCATAAATAATTGGCCTGAGCATCTTTCATAAACTGGGCAACCCAACTATTTCCTTTGGCTACATACCAAACATCTTCATACATAGAGCCATATAAAACAGTTGAAGTCGCAGGTTTATCTGCCACTAATTTTTTGGCCTGATCGTAGCTTAATACAATTTTATCAAACAATTCTTTGGCTTTGTCTTCTTTACCAAATAAAGCTCCGTAAAGTTTGATCCATTCTGCTTTTCCTAGTGGAGATTGCTCCATCCAATCGGCTTGGATCAGTACGTTTAGTCCGCTTTTCTTTAAATTATCCAATGTTGGATTGTTGTTGTCTACACCAAAAGTTACAATCAGATCCGGAGATAATTCGATTAATTGCTCGATATTTAATTTTTCGTTTTCACCTACATTTTTAACGGAGCCTTTGTCGATTAAAGCTCTTGTTTTTTCTGATGAAACGTAATCAGTATGAGGAAAACCAACCAATTTATCTTCTATTTCTAACATTTCAAGAAACGGAATATTGGTTGTTGAAGTTACCACAACAGATTCTAAAGGTACTTTTATGGTGGTGTATTTTTGTAAACTGTCCGGAACTTTAGCTTCTTTTTCTTTTAGGACATAAGTAAATTTTGCATTGGCATTTGGCCATGGTTCTGTTACGGTTACTATTGAATATCCTTCGTGTTTAACAATAGAAAGCCCGGATGCATATTCGATACTATTTTTTGCATTAGTATCTTTTGCAACGGTTTCAGTCTCATTTTTTTTACATCCAACAAGAAGAAAAAGAGGTAAAATAAAAATTAATTTAGGGAATAATTTTTTCATAAATAGGTTATCTTATTTTAAGGAATAGTTTTTGATTTCTGGATTTTGACGTTTAACTTAAATCATGACCATTTCGTAATTTGCATTTTGATAGTGACAAAGGTAAGGCAATTTCTATTTTTTTTATTTATCTTTATTCTTACAAAAAGCAATAAATACTACATTTAACCTATGAATAGCATAAAAACAAAAGTTTGTTCCAGCTGTGAATCTTCTTTTACTTGTGGAGATATTTCAGCAGAAAGCAAATGTTGGTGCAATGATTTCCCTCCTATTTTTAACCTTTCTGATGGTGGCGATTGCCTTTGTCCGGTTTGCTTTAAAGAAGCTTGCGAAGACAAAATTGATGCTTATGTAGAAACGATTACGCCTCAAAAAGCGCTTAAAAACAAAGCCATAACTTTACCCAAACAAGAAAAACTAATTGAAGGAATTGATTATTATATCGAAAATGGAAATTATGTTTTTAAAACCTGGTTTCACTTAAAAAGAGGTTCTTGCTGCGGAAATGACTGCAGACATTGCCCTTATTAAATTGTTATGAGTTATGAATTATTAGTGATAAATTTATAACTGTTTTTCTACGATTGGTCTTTTGCGTTAGGGATAGTAGCGATATCCTTTTATTTTTTTCTTTAAAAAATAAAAGATATAGTGGATAGCCCGACCGTAGGGAACGTCCTAACAATTTACATTTCACAACTAACAATTCACAATTAAAATGATTTACTTAATTACCGGCGGCGAGCGATCAGGAAAAAGCAGTTATGCTCAAAACTTGGCGTTGCAACTTTCAAATTCGCCTATTTATGTGGCAACGGCGAGAAAATGGGATGCTGATTTCCAGAACAGAATCGATCGTCATCAGCAAGAACGTGATGAACGATGGACGAATACTGAAGAGGAAAAATATTTAAGTAAAATTGATTTTACCGGAAAAGTAGCGTTGATCGATTGTGTGACGCTTTGGTTAACCAACTTTTTTACTGACCATCAATATGATGTGAATTTAAGTCTGGAAGAAGCTAAAAAAGAATTTCTTTCGATCGCGAATCAGGAAAATGCTACCTTAATTATTGTAACCAACGAAATTGGAATGGGCGTTCATGCCGAAACTCACATTGGCAGAAAATTTACCGAATTGCAAGGCTGGATGAATCAGTTTTTGGCATCTAATGCTGATGAAGTGGTATTGATGGTTTCTGGAATTCCAGTTAAAATTAAATAATTAAATTCCAAAATATAAACTCCAAATTCCAAAACTGGAGAGGAAATTCCAAACTTTTAAATTCCAAATTCGAACGTGATAGCTTATCTTTACTTAAATCTTTAAATTTTTTAAATTCTTTAATGAGATTTCTGTCAAATTGGAATTTGGAATTTAAAAGTTTGGAATTTTCAACCAAATTGGAATTAAACAATGAGTTATTTAGATGATATTTTAAAATCACGACGAGACACCCGACATTTTACTGCTGATGAAGTTCCGGATGAAGTGATCGAAAAAGCTTTGCAGGCCGGACATTGGGCGCCATCGGTTGGGTTGACTGATGCTACGAGATATTTTATCATTAAATCTAATAAAGTTAAAACGGCGGTAAAGAATCTCTTTTTAGATTATAATAAAAAAGCTGAGGAACTTACTGATAATCCGGAACAAAAAGAACATTACAAATCTTTGAAACTTGAAGCGATTGAAGAAGCGCCAATCGGGCTTATTATTGCTTATGACAGATCTGTCCTTAATCAGTTTACGATTGGGACTGTGGGTAGTAACGAAGCGGTAAAATTTAGCTCAGTTTGTGCAGCACAGAATATTTGGCTTTCGCTAACAGAACAAGGTTATGGAATGGGTTGGGTTTCAATTTTGAATTATCACCAATTCAAAAAGATTCTTGATTTACCTGACAATATTGAACCGTTGGGTTATTTCTGTATAGGAAAACCGGCAACGAATTATGATAATCAACCAATGTTGCAACAGTTGCATTGGAAACAGAAATCTGAAGCTCCGATTTGTACCGAAATTAAAAATGTTACTGAAGATGTTGTTTTAGATTTTGACTTGAAAATCGAAAAGTCATCTGAATCTAAACCTGATTTTAGGAGACTTTTGCAAGAAAAAATAGATTCTAAAACAAAACCTATTGGTTCTTTAGGCACTTTAGAAACGCTGGCTTATCAGATGGCGACGATTTTTGAAACGCTGAATCCTAAAATAATAAATCCCAGTATAATAGTTTTTGCCGCAGATCACGGAATTGCAAATCATGGTGTGAGCGCTTATCCGCAAGATGTTACGCGACAAATGGTGGGTAATTTTCTGGAAGGTGGTGCGGCGATAAACGTTTTTTGCAATCAGAACGAGATTAAATTATCGATTGTTGATGCGGGAGTTAATTATGATTTCCCAACGAATGCTAATTTAATTAATGCCAAAATCGCAAAAGGAACGCAATCATTTTTGCATATTCCTGCGATGAGCGAAACTGAATTGCAATTGTGTTTTGAAAAAGGCAAATCGATTGTTGATGAAGTTGCTCAAACAGGTTCTAATTGCATTGGTTTTGGCGAAATGGGAATTGGAAATACTTCTACGGCTTCGGTTTTAATGAGTCTTTTAACGGGTTTACCTATTGAAGATTGTGTTGGAAAAGGAACCGGAGTTGAAAATGAAAAACTATCTCAGAAACAGGATATTCTAAAAAAGGCAATTGAAAATTATTCCGGTCAAGCCGAATTAAAACAGCAACTCGCCTATTTTGGGGGTTTCGAAATTATACAAATCGCGAGCGGAATGTTAGCAGCTTACGATAACAAAATGCTGATTCTAGTTGACGGTTTTATTTGCAGCGTCGCTTTTTTGATTGCTTCGAAAATTAATCCTGATATTAAAGACAATGCTCTTTTCTGTCATTGTTCTGCCGAAAAAGCGCACGATAAATTATTGAATTATTTAGGCGCAAAACCTATTTTAAATCTTGATTTACGCCTGGGCGAAGGAACAGGTTGCGCGATTGCTTTTCCTATTTTAAAATCGGCAGAAGCTTTTTTGAATGATATGGCAAGTTTTGAAAGTGCGGGGGTTAGTAGGAAGTAATTTAAGTTGTGTTTTTTCGTTAAGTAAGAAAAAACACTATAATTATGCCATTGATAAAAGTATACATCCATTTTGTTTGGAGTACAAAAAACAGATTTCCATTTTTAAATTCAGTCGAATTAAGACAAAAAGTTTGGAATCATATTAGAGAGAATGCAAAAGAAAAAGGAATTTATGTTGATTTTATAAATGGATATTCAGATCATTGTCATTGCATAATTTCTTTAGGTGTTGATCAAAATATTAAAAAAATAATACAATTATTAAAAGGCGAATCTTCATTTTGGATCAATAAAAATAAATTAACAAAAGAAAAATTTGAATGGCAAGATGAGTATTTTGCAGTTTCAGTTTCAGAATCTTTAATAGATAAAGTCAGAGATTATATTAAAAATCAAGAAATACATCATAAGAAAAAAACTTTTAAAGAAGAATATGATGAGATTATCAGCAAATTTGGATTTCAAAAGGTAATGAATAAATAGAATTTGGCTAAAGCCTCTTCTGATTATAAATTTTATACCCCATATAAATCTGGGGGCTATACAAAAAAATACATTATTATTAATACATAAAGTTTTTTGCACAATCTAAATTGAATAGACAACATCTTTAGATGTTGGAACATAAATTGGCAATCAAAAATGGCTTTAGCCAAATAATTCTACATCATTTAAATGAAAAAAGAACTACATATTTTCTTTACCTCTCTAATGTTTTACACCCGAATTCCGTGTCCTAAAAACATTGATCACCATTCTGATTATTTAAACAAAGCCACTCGATATTTCCCTTTAATTGGATGGATTGTTGGCAGTATATCATTTTTGGCTTTTTATCTTTTTTCTCTTTTTCTTTCAACAGAAACTGCGGTGATTTTTGCGCTGATTATTTCTGTACTTACTACGGGAGCTTTTCACGAAGATGGCTTTGCTGATGTTTGCGATGGTTTTGGCGGAGGATGGACCAAAGAGAAAATCCTGATAATTATGAAGGATAGCGCTATTGGCGCTTACGGAGCAATTGGTTTGGTTTTACTTTTTTTACTAAAATTTAAATTACTTTCAGAATCTCTTGCGCTTTTTAAAGGAGATAATGCTATGGCGCCTATTCAGGTTTACCTTTTATTTATTTCGGCTCATGCTTTAAGCCGTTTGGCGGCAATCTCTATTATTTTTACGCATGAATATTCCCGGGATGATGCGTCGAGCAAAAGCAAACCCATTGCTAAGAATCACACCTGGAAAGAAATTTCAGGTTCATTTTTCTTCGGGTTAGTTCCGTTATTAGTTTTCTCGTATTTCCATTATCAATTTCTTTTGACTTTGGTTCCGGTTTTTATCATGCGTTATTTTTTAGCTCGTTATTTTCAGAAATGGATTGATGGCTACACAGGAGATTGCCTTGGTGCGACACAACAAGTTTGTGAAGTTGTTTATTATTTAAGTATTCTTTTTATATGGAAATTTATTTAGTTCGTCATACCGAAACAATTTGCGAAAAAGGGGTTTGTTACGGACAATCTGATGTGGGTCTGGCAGAACCTTTTGATTCGGTTTTTGAAAATATCGTTTCGCAATTACCTTCTGAAGCGATCATTTTTTCAAGCCCTTTAAAACGTTGCGTTATTTTAGCCGAATACATTCAGCAAACTATTAAGACAATTTCATTTGAAAAAGAAGATCGCTTAATGGAAATGAATTTTGGCGATTGGGAAATGAAAAACTGGAACGAAATCCCGCCAGAAGAACTCAATCCCTGGATGGAAGATTTTGTAAACATTAGTGTTTCAAACGGTGAATCTTTTATTGCGTTGCACGAACGTGTGGGTGACTTTTTTTCTCAACTTTCAAAAGAAACAACTACGCCAATAATTATTGTAGCCCATGCCGGAGCGATTCGCAGCATTTTATGTCACCATACTTCTTTACCCTTAAAAGATGCTTTTAATAATAATGTAGATTTTGGCGAGGTAATAAAAATAGTACTTTAAATGGCCTTTTGTTGAGAATATCTTCTTTATAATCAAACAAATTAGAAAAATCGACATTTTTAACTTTATCTTTGCAAACAATTAAGGTTGTGTTATTTCGAAACACATTAAAAGGGAATCAAGTTATCAGTAGAAAATCTTGAGCTGTACCCGCAACTGTAAGCTTAGTTCTGAAAAGAATGTTTGTTGTTATCTCCAATACCACTGCTCGCCCCGGCGAATGGGAAGGTAAACAGCAAAACGCAAGCCAGGAGACCTGCCTTTGTAACCAATATCGAACTCTCGGGAAAAAGAGTGCAGAAATTATGACTTTAAAAAAGCTTTTCGCGTTTTGTTTATTGCTATTGTGCCAGATTGTTGTGGCGCAGAATGATTCTATTAATAAGTTAAAAGAAGTCATCGTTTCTGATGCGAATCTTAAAAAATACTCTGCCTCACAATCGGTTCAGGTATTAAATGATTCCGTTATCAATAAAAACGCCTCTTCTTTAACATCTCTTTTAAATTTCAATACTGTCATTTATTTTAAAGAAAATGGTCTTGGTATGACATCCGGACCTTCTTTTAGAGGAACTACTGCAGCACAAACAGCAGTTATCTGGAATGGCATCAACATTAATTCACAATTTTTAGGTCAAACTGATTTCAACACCATCGGAACAAGAGATTTTAATTCTATCTCTGTGAAAGCCGGTGGAGGAAGTGTTTTATACGGAAGCAGTGCCATCGGCGGAAGCATTCACCTAAATAATGATTTGAGATTTAAAAATGAATTCTCTAATCAGGTATTTTTTAGCTTAGGAAGTTACAATGCTTTGAGTGCCAACTATCGCATTAATGCCTCTTCTGAAAAATATAGTTTACAAGTCAACATCTCCAGAAATAGCTCTGATAATGATTTTAAATATCCCGGCACAAAAGATGAGAGAAACATAAATGGTGAATATTATAACACCAGCATGAATACCACTTTTGGATATAAAATAGATGCTAAAAACACCATAAAAGCATACAGTCAGTTTTATGATGCAGAACGTCATTTTTCTTTAATTGTACCCACAGAAACCAAAACAAAATACAACGATTTTAATACCCGAAATTTATTAGAATGGGAAAGTGTATTGAATCGTTTTACATCAAAATTGAAATTAGCCTATATTGGAGAATCGTATAAGTATTTTGCTAATATAGATTCTGAACTATTTACGTACGGAAAAGTTGAAACTTCTATCATAAAATATGATTTGGCTTTTGATGTAAATGATAAAATCAAACTGAATGGTATTGTCGATTACAATCGTAATAAAGGATATGGTTCGAGCATCGATCAGGCCAAAAGAGAAGTTGGTTCGGCTAGTTTACTGTTAAGTCATTTGGTTACCGATAAATGGGATTATAATGCCAGTATACGTCAGGAAGTAACGGATAATTTTGGAAATCCATTCCTGTTTTCTTTTGGAACACGTTATCAATTCACTGATTTTTATCGTTTGAAATTTAATGCTTCAAAAAATTTCAGAATGCCTACATACAATGATTTGTTTTGGGAAGGAAGTGGTAATCCTGATCTAAGACCTGAAACTTCTTATCAGGCAGAAATTGGTAATGAGTTTTTTACAAAGAATTTCTCTGTCTCTCTGACAACTTATTATAATTCGATCAAAGACTTATTACGCTGGGTTCCTACTGAAGGAAGCGGTGGTGCCTGGGCGCCTGAAAACACAGATAAAGTAAGAGCGTATGGTGCCGAAATACTTTTAGAATGGAAACCAAAAATAGGCAACAATAATTTTACGGTAAACGGAACTTATGCTTACACGGTTTCTGAAAGTAAACAAATGATAAAAGGAGAATCTGTTTATAAGCAATTGATTTATGTTCCTTACCATAAACTAACAGGATCGGTTTCTTATAATTGGAGAAAAGTATCTTCTTATTTTCAATATTTATACAACGGAGATGCTTATACAACACCTTTTAATAATCCTGCAACCAAAGTAAAAGATTATAATATTGGTAACGTTGGTGTTGATTACGATTTTGGAAAAAAGAACAGTTACAAACTTGGTGTTCAAGTTTTAAATATCTGGAATGAAAATTACCAACCCGTTTCTAACAGACAAATGCCGGGAAGAAATTTTACAATATACATAAACCTTAATTTTTAAATACAATGAAAAGATTTAACAAACTATTTTTAACTGTCATATTAAGCTCGGCATTTTTTGTGTCATGTAGCAGCGATAATGATGATACAACACCGGAACCACGTGGCAATTACGAAGGGGGATTATTTATTGCAAATGAAGGTCAATTTTTGAAATCGAATGGAAATGTATCTTATTTATCAGATGATTTAAAAATTGAAAACAATATTTTTTCTTTATTGAATCCTGAAAAAACAAAAAACGACATTATCCAATGCATTGGTTTTAACGGAAACTTCGCTTATTTGATTGTAAATAATACGAATAAAATTGAAGTAGTAAACAGATACACTTTCAAAAGCGTTGCGACTGTTACTACAGACATCAAAACCCCAAGATATATTGCTTTTGCAAACGGAAAAGGATATGTTACAAACTGGGGAGACGGAAATGATTCAAAAGATGATTATGTAGGGATTCTTGATCTTACTACAAACACAATTACATCTAAAATTTCTGTAGTTGAAGGACCTGAAAAAATAATTGAAAACGGTGGTAAACTTTATGTTACTCACAAAGGAGGTTACAACTTCGGAAATTCATTAACTGTAATTAATGCTGCAACTAACTCGGTAGTAACTAACTTTGAGGTAGGTGACATGCCTGCAGGATTGGTAAAAGACAATGGAAGCTTGTATATTTTATGCGAAGGATATCCTTACTATGCTGAGAAACAAACAGCTGGTAAATTGGTAAAAGTCAGTCTAAGCACGAATACTATTACTTCAACTCTTAGTTTTGACGGTATAACACATCCGGGATATTTAGATATTGAAAACGATAAATTATATTACACTATCGACAGTAATATTTATTCTCTTGCTACAAGCGCTACAACTTTACCAACCGCTCCAATTTTCAAGGCTACTGAGGTTACCTCACTTTACGGACTGGCAGTAAAAAACAGCAAAATATATGTTGCAGACAAAGTAAATAATGTAGATAACGGAGATATTTATATCTATTCTCTAACAGGAAAACTTACTAATGAATTTAGCGTAGGCGTTAATCCAAACGGATTTTACTTTAATAATTAATTATTAATTTATTTTAGAATTTGTTTTTGGAATATTGAGTAGTCCTAAATAATCGATACAGATTATTAAACAAATTATATTTAATTAAACACCTGTAATATTTTTTATTGCAGGTGTTTTTCTTTTATAAGTT
>NZ_CADCSU010000096.1 GCF_902804475.1 Flavobacterium bizetiae | reverse complement strand
ATTTTATACAAGATTTTAAAAAAATAGCCTATTTTCAAGTTGATTTGTAAGATAATTGTTTTGTCAATAAGAAGCGGTTTGTATTTATCATAGAGATTAAATGTTAAAAAATGTTAATTATATGAAGATATGATTTATTTATTTTCGGACCACTTTTTTTACTATGGTTCCTGAATCAGACAAAATTTGGAACATATAGACTCCAATCGGTAAATTGGACACGTCGATGATTGTGGATGGGCCTTCGAGTTTTTTTGAAAAGAGAACACGGCCCAAGATGTCAAAAATGTTCAGGTTTGCATTCTCCAGTGCGCCTTTTTCAATTGTAATATTTCCAGCTGTTGGGTTTGGATAGAATCTGAGAGCATTTTTTTCTTCAAAATCCCCTGTTCCCAGATTGCCTGCCAGAGTGGTTACCGAAAAGGCATGACTGGCTGCTGAAACGTTTCCTTCACTATCTTTTGCTGAAACGGTAAAGGAATAGCTGGTGCTGGGATTTAGTCCCGTAATGGCATAGCTTGTTTCTGTTACAGAGGTCAGCAGCATGCCATCTTTGTAGATGGAATACGTTATTATTGCCTCATCCTTTTTCTTAGACATTCCAGCTCCTGCAATTTCTGAAGCACTCCAGGACAGCATCGTGGTCGTGGCTGTAGTCCCGGATGAGCTTAGGTTTGATGGAGCTGTAATTTTCGGCTGGTCTGAAACTATTGTCCCTATCGTAATATCAAAAGTTCCTGTTCCCGAAGCATTGGTTGCCTTAATGCTATAGGATTTTGCAGCAATAGCCTGAATTGGCGTGCCGGTAATTATTCCTGTTGTAGGATCCATCTGTAAGCCTGCAGGAAGGGGAGGGGTTACAGTGTAGGCTGGGCTTATCTTTCTGATGATATAGTTTTCGTCATCCGCCACATAGAGGTTTCCTGAAGCATCGACAGTAACTCCTTTTGGCGCTGCAAAGCTTGCTGCAGAACCGAATCCGTTATCTTCTCCCGCTATTCCATTTCCTGCCCAAGTGCTTACGGTTCCTTGGGGAGTGATTTTTCTTATGATATTTTTATAGTTTTCCGACAGGTAGACGGTTCCCCAAGCATCTATTGCTATTCCGCTAGGACTATAGAAGCTGGCTTCGGTCCCGATGCCGTCGACAACGGCTTGGGTTCCATTTCCTGCCAAGGTGCTTACTGTTCCGTCCGGTGCTATCTTTTTCACTTTATAGTTTCTGCTGTCTGCAACATAAATAGTGCCTAACGCGTCAAGTGCTATTGAGACAGGATTAAAGCCGGTGGCAGGCAATGTGCTTACTACTCTTTCGGGAGTTATTTTGCGTATCGCACCATTGTATGTATCGGCGACATAAATATTGCCCGAAGCATCGGCGGCTATTCCGAAAGGAGTGTCAAAACTCGCTGCTGTCCCCGTACCATCAGCACTTCCCTTCTTTCCGTTTCCGGCAAATCCGCTAACAACGCCTGCCGGTGTGATCTTCCTGACCATATTGTTTTCGGTATCTGCCACATAAACATTGCCTGAAGGATCAACGGCTACTGCATTGGGATGTTTGAATTCTGCTTCAGCGCCAAGGCCTTCAGCATAGCCAAAAGTCCCGTTTCCCGCCAAAGTGCTGACAGTGCCATCCGGAGTTATTTTGCGTATTTTATTGCCGCCCAAATCTGCAACATAGACATTGCCCGAAGCATCCACTGCTATTCCTCTGGGCATATTAAAGCCTGCTATATCGGCGCTCCCGTCAGTGCTATTGCCTGAACCGCTTCCTGCATAGGTGGAAGTATATCCGCCTGTAATCTGTCCTCCGGCATTGGTAGGGGACAAAGGTGGGATTGCTGTATTAATCGCATAGTTTACAGGTGATGGGTAGCTTATAATTGGGGCTTTTTTAAATGTTCCGATCGTAATGTTAAAAGTTCCCGATCCCGAAGAATTGGTTGCCGTTATTGTATAGGTTCTTGCTGGAGCGGCTGTTTTAGGCATGCCACTAATGGCTCCGGTTGAAGCGTCCAGATATAAGCCTTCCGGCAGCTTCGGGGTTATGGTATAGCTCGGTTTTATTTTGTAGATTATATTGTTGCCATTTGCCACATAGACGTTGTTCGAAGGATCAACCACTATTCCAGAAGGGTAATAATAGTTTTGGCTAGGATTCCCGGGCTGGTTTTCTGCAAAAGTAGTCACCACTCCTGTTCGGGATATCTTTTTTATTTTCGCGTTGCTCCTGTCTGCAAGATAAACTGTTCCTGAAGCATCAACAGCCAATTCAGAAGGGTGATAAAAAAGAGCGCTTAAGCCGGTGCCATTGACATCGCCGATGGTTGAACTTCCTGCTAAGGTGCTTACGCGTCCCGAAGGATTTATCTTTCTTACCCTGTTGTTATCAACGTCACCGATATAGAGATTGCTCGAAGCATCAATCGCTATTCCTCTAGGGTAATTAAAACTTGCGCTAATGCCTGTAAAGTCCCTGGATCCAACTGTCCCATTACCCGCGAAGGTAGTTGTCTCCCCCGCAGGTGTAATCTTTCTGATTCTCTGATTATTGGTATCGGCGACATAGACATTGCCCCGCGCATCAACGGCTACTCCGCTTGGAAATAAAAAGCGTGCCCCTGTACCTGCTCCGTTTTGAAAACCAGCTGTTCCGCTTCCTGCTAAAGTACTGACAGTTCCCTCTGGGGTGATTTTTCTTATTCTATGGTTTGCGCTATCGGCCACATATACATTTCCCGCAGCATCTACAGCTACTCCTATCGGTCCGTTAAAGCTTGCTTGAGCAGCGCTTCCGTCAGCAAAATAGGCTTTTCCGTTCCCGGCAAAAGTTGTCGTTGCTCCATCAGGAGCTATTTTGCGTATTTTATGGTTATTGTAATCCGCCACATAAATGTTGCCCGAATCATCCATGGCAGCTCCTGTCAGATCAAAAAAGCTTGCCGAAGCACCGTCCCCGTCAGCACTTCCTGTCGCGCCGCTTCCTGATAAGGGCGTCCTTGTTCCCAAAGGGATCGGTCCACCGGTATTGACAGGAGAAAGAGGAGCGATTACGGTGTTGATTTCATAGTTTTGAGGAGAAGCATAACTGAAGATAGGCTTCTCTATTTTTGTTTCAATTTCAAGATTAAATATGCCTGTTCCCGAAGTATTGCGTGCGGATACTTTATAAACGGTTTGCGGAGTGGCTACTATGGGTGTACCACTAATGGCTCCGGTTCTGATATCGATGCTCAGGCCGGCAGGTAAGGCCGGCTCCACAGTAAAGCATCCGTAATTTATTTTTCTGATCTTATTGATATCCGTATCGGCCACATAGACGCTGCCTATCGCATCTATTGCCACCGCAGAAGGACTGTAAAAGCTTGCTGCGCCGCCAGTGCCGTCAGCACTGCCTTTCAGGCCGCTTCCCGCTAATGTGCTAACCTGCCCTTCAGGGTTGATCTGCCTTATTTTATAGTTGTCGCCATCTGCCACAAAAAGGGTGCCCGCTGCATCGATCGCTACTGCTTTCGGATAATTGAAACCTGCCAGTTTGCCTTTACCGTCTGCATCATCCTTTGTTCCGCTTCCGGCCAAAGTGCTGACCATTCCTTCAGGAGTGATTTTTCTGATTCTGTTATTATAGGTGTCAGCGACATAAACAGTTCCCGAAGCGTCAACCGCTACTCCATATGGGCTATAAAATCGCGATGAGCTGCTGTAGCCGTCCTGATAGCCTAATGAGCCTGTTCCTGCTAATGTGCTTACCTCTCTGCTGGGAGTTATTTTTCTGATTTTATTGTTGTAAGTGTCTGCGACATAGATATTGCCCGAAGCGTCAACAGCTATTCCCTGAGGGGAATAAAAGCGCGCTGCTGCCCCAGTACCGTTAGCAGAGCCTGCTATGCCACTTCCTGCCAGTGTGGTTACGGCTCCCTGAGGCGTTATCTTTCTTATTTTATGGTTGTTGGTATCTGCTACATAGACATTGCCAGCGGCATCAACTGCCACTGCGCTAGGCAGGTTAAAGCTCGCCACTGCGCCGCTTGCGTCGGCCATGCCGGCTATTCCGCTTCCTGCCAGCGTGCTTACAGTTCCCGTAGGGGTTATTTTTCTTATTTTATTATTGTAAGTGTCTGCCACGTAAATATTGCCTTCAGCATCTGATGCCACTCCTTTAGGCCGGTCAAAGCTCGTTGCGGCAGCACTGCCATCGTTCCAGCCTAATTCTCCGCTTCCTGCGAAGCTGGCTGTTACTCCATACGTTACTAAACCTCCTGTGTTTGTAGGGGACAGGGAAGGTATTGCTATGCCTAATACATAACTTTTTGGTGTGGTATAGCTAATATTTGGAGCCTGTGCCCATAAGCCTGAATGAATCAGAGCTGCGGCTAAAGAAAAATAAAATTGTTTTAACATAAAGTTTGCAATTAAAGAATGATGCCTGCCTTCAGGCATTTTATACTAAAAAGACTCAGTGCAAATGGATTATGGCTGATCTGCAAAAAAATCGCTTAAATTATCTGTAAACATATAGATTTTTTTTTGCAATACTTTACGTATTTCCGTAATGGCAATAAAAAAAAGCAATGATATAGAAGGAGTTGCTGCATTTAGCAATGTCTCAGGACTTTATCACTTTAAATTTGACGAGACAACTTTTAAACTATTAAAAGATTTTTCTTCTAAGGAGATAGAAGCACTAGAAAATACCTTTTGCTAGTCAATGGGAATTTTTGGAAAGTTTTAAAGTTCATTGGAATAAACCATCGACTGTTTAGTAGAATGTAAAATGATTTGATTTAAAAATGTTTGAAGTAAAATTTTATCAATTTAGAAAAGGTTTTATGGAAAAAGGTTCAGGTAGATGAGAAGGAAGCTAAAATTATTTTGGAATTACTATATTTGGTATTAAAAAATTACGATAAACCAAAAGAGAAAAAATCTTATATCCTTAACGTGACTTCAAACCATCGTTTAGTTTCGATTAAATCTCAGATAAAGCCACTTTTAGACTGTTTATTTAGAATAGACTAAAGATTCCTTGTAAAAAATTCGAACCATAAAATATTAGGGCGTAAAGGCTTAAAAAAGCTATAAATTTATGTATAAAAAAAAGAGACAACTATTATATAGTTGTCTCCTTAAGTGACCTCGACTGGATTCAAACCAGTAACCTTCTGAGCCGTAATCAGATGCGCTATTCAGTTGCGCCACGAGGCCTTTTTGTTATCAATTAGTTATTTTTTTGTAACTTCGTTGATTGCTTATTGCGGGTGCAAAGATAGGCATAAATGTGAGATATACAAGCATAAAATAACATAAAAATAAAAAAAAATGAAGATTGAAAGTTATATACGTGATATTCAAGATTTTCCAAAAAAAGAAATTTTGTTTAAAGATATCACTCCACTGTTAAATGACCCAATTGCGACAAAAAATACCGTTTCTGTTTTAGTTGAATCTTTAAAAGGACAAAAAATAGATAAAGTGGTGGGAGCAGAAAGTCGGGGGTTTTTCTTTGGGATATTATTGGCCCAGGAATTAAATGCAGGTTTTGTTCCGGTTCGAAAGCCTAAAAAACTACCTTATGATACCATTTCGGCTACTTATGAGTTAGAATACGGCACAGATAGCTTAGAAATGCACACAGACGCAATAAAAAAGGGAGACAGGGTTTTGATCCATGATGATGTTTTAGCGACAGGAGGGACGGCTAAAGCAGTTTGCGAACTGGTAGCGAAATTAGGCGGCGTAATTGTACAATGCAATTTCCTGATGGAGCTTACATTTTTAAACGGAAGGGAAAAAATTAAAGAACATCCTATTTTTGCCGCTATTACTTATTAGTAGTTTTAGACAGAGCAATAGAAATAAAAAAATCCCAATTCTGAAATAATTCAAAATTGGGATTTTTATTTTATATAAAACGATTTTATCTCAAAGTCGCTCCAAGCTCTGTCTCAAAAGTATGTTGTAATTTCGACATGATTTTGTCAATTTGAGCATCTGTAAGCGTTTTTGTGTTATCCTGAATGGTAAAGCTCAATGCGTATGATTTTTTGCCCTCAGGAAGCTTGCTTCCTTCGTAAACATCAAATAGGTTAACATCTTTCAAAAGCGACTTTTCTGTCTGCTTAGCAAGGTTAAAAATGCTTTCGTAAGTAGTGCTCTTATCAATTAATAAAGCTAAATCTCTACGAACTTCTGGATATTTAGGAATTTCAGAATATTTGATTTTTCCTGTGATGATTTTTAAAACCAAATCCCAGTTGAAATCGGCAAAATAAACATCTTGTTTGATTCCGAAATGCTTTAGAATTGATTTTTTAATCACACCCATTTCTACCAATGTATCATTATTGTAGCAAATAGCAGTTCCTTCTGAGAAAATATCAGATTGTACCGGAGCATTCGAAATTTTATCAATTCCTAAACGAGCCAAAATTCCTTTTACATATCCTTTTAATAAAAAGAAATCAGTAGTTTTTTGCGGAGTTGTCCAGCTTTCTTTGTTTCTGTTTCCGGAAATCAACAAAGTCAAATGTTTGTGCTCTTCGTATCCGTTAAGATATTTGTGGTATGATTTTCCGAATTCGAATAATTTTAAATCAGAATTCCTTCTGTTAATATTATATGAGATCGCTTCTAAACCTGAGAACAATAAAGATTGACGCATAGTAGACAAATCACTACTTAGCGGATTCAGCATCGTAACGTTGTGCTCTTCTTTTAAAGCAGTCGATAATTTAGCATACGATGCAGTGGTCAAAGAATTGGCCATCATTTCATGAAATCCCTGAGAATTCAATTGAGATGCTATTACATTTTGTACTTTATAATCTTCCGTTCTTGGCGAATTAGAAACTGTTGCATTGAATTTTTTAGAGAAGTTAATGTTGTTATAACCGTAAACTCTCAAAATTTCTTCAATAACATCAATTTCGCGCTGTACGTCTACACGATAAGCAGGAATAGTTAATCCTAAACCAGAATCAGAAACGCTGTTTACTTTTATATCTAAAGAAACCAGGATTTTCTTGATCGTATCTTTTGGAATTTCCTGTCCGATGATTTTAGACACATGGCTAAAATTCAATAGAACTGAAAAATCTTCTATTTTCTTAGGATAAACTTCTACAACGTCAGATGTTATTTTTCCACCTGCAACTTCTAAAATTAATAGTGCTGCACGTTTCAATGCATATTCTGTAATCGTAGGGTCAATTCCTCTTTCAAATCTAAAAGAAGCATCCGTATTCAATTGATGTCTTTTTGCCGTTTTACGAACACTTACAGCATCAAAATAAGCACTTTCTAAGAATATTGTTGTTGTACCGTCTGATACACCAGATTTTTTTCCTCCAAAAACTCCTGCAATACAAAGCGGGCCTTTTTCATCACAAATCATTAAATCTTCTTTGTGTAATGTTCTTTCAACATCGTCTAAAGTCACAAATTTAGTACCTTCAGGAAGTGTTTTTACAATTACTTTTCCGTTAATCTTCGCAGCATCAAAAGCATGTAAAGGCTGTCCTAATTCATGCAAAACATAATTAGTAACATCGACAATATTATTTTTTGGAGTTAATCCAATCGCTTTTAAACGATCTTGTAACCATGCCGGAGATTCCTGAACAGAAATTCCTGAAATAGTTACACCGCAATATCTTGGCGCTAAAAGAGGCTCTTCGACATTCACATCTATTTTTAAAGTACGCATGTCTACTCTAAAATTACTCACAGATGGCGTGATTAATTCTACGTTTACGCCACGCTGAAGCATTCCGGCTCTTAAATCACGTGCAGTTCCAAGATGACTCATGGCATCCGCACGATTTGGAGTTAAACCAATTTCGAATACTTCATCATTCGCAATTTGAAAAACTTCTGAAGCCGCTGTTCCTGGAACCAGCTTTTCATCCAGCACCATAATTCCGTCATGGCTTGTACCTAAACCTAATTCATCTTCGGCACAAATCATTCCGTGGCTTTCCTGTCCGCGAATTTTTCCTTTTTTAATGGTGAATTCACCACCGTCTTTATCGTATAAAACTGTTCCTATAGTCGCTACAGGAACTTTTTGTCCGGCTGCAACATTTGCTGCGCCGCAAACAATTTGTATTGGATTTTCAAGACCAATATTTACAGTTGTAATGTTTAATCTATCCGCATCAGGGTGCTTTTCGCAAGTAAGTACGTGCCCTACAACCACTCCTTCTAAACCACCTTTAACTGATTGGTATTTTTCGACAACTTCTACTTCAAGACCTAAATCTGTAAGTAATTCTGAAGTTTGCTCAGATGTCCAGTCTGTTTTAATAAATTGTTTTAACCAGTTGTAAGATATTTTCATGTTAACTTTTTTATTCTTGTATAAGGATACAAATATAAGGATTGCGTATGGTAGTAAGAAACAATTTATTTGGTTTTTTCGAGCTGTTTTTATTTTGTATAAAACCCTCTGTTATTGTGTAGTTTATAATTTTAATGCTAATATTTTACTAATTAATTATTAAAATAAGCTTATAAAAACGAATGTGTAATTTTTGTGCTACTAGATGAATGAAAAGTGCTATTCTGTTTCGATTTATGAAACTAAATTTGAAATGAATCAAAAAAAACAAATTATGAACACTGCCACACAAAAACCTGAATTTAAGGTAAAATATGATAATTATATCAACGGAAAATTTACAGCTCCGGTAAAAGGAGAATATTTTGATGTTCTATCTCCAATTGATGGAAAAGTATTTACAAAAGCCGCTCATTCTGGCAAAGAAGATTTAGAGATAGCGGTTGATGCTGCTTATGAAGCTTTCAAAACATGGGGAAAAACCTCTGTAACCGAAAGAAGTATTTTATTAAATAAGATTGCGCAAAAAATAGAAGACAATCTTGAGTATATCGCTACTGTTGAAACCATCGATAACGGAAAACCAATTCGTGAAACACTAGCAGCAGATATTCCATTGGCAATAGATCACTTTAGATATTTTGCGGGTGTTATTCGTGCCGAAGAAAGCTCTATTGCAGAACTTGATTCTCAAACCGTTTCGATTGCTTTAAGCGAACCTTTGGGCGTGGTTGCGCAGATTATCCCGTGGAATTTCCCGATTTTAATGGCGGTATGGAAAATCGCTCCGGCATTGGCCGCAGGAAATACAATCGTTTTGAAACCGGCAGAAAGCACGCCAATTTCTATCCTAGTTTTAATGGAATTAATAGGTGATATTTTGCCTCCGGGAGTTTTAAATATCGTAAACGGTTTCGGTGCAGAACTTGGCCGTCCGTTAGTTACAAACAAAAAAGTAGCCAAAGCAGCATTTACAGGATCAACTACTACAGGACGTTTGGTAATGCAATACGCTACAGAAAATATTATTCCGGTAACGTTAGAACTTGGAGGTAAATCTCCAAATATTTTCTTTCCATCGGTAGCGGATCATGATGATGATTTCTTTGATAAAGCGATTGAAGGCGCAGTATTATTTGCTTTGAATCAGGGTGAAATCTGTACTTGCCCGTCAAGATTGCTAATTCACGAAGATATTTACGACAAGTTTATTGCTAGAGTAATCGAAAGAACCGAAGCGATTATTGCAGGAAATCCTTTGGATAAGTCCACAATGATTGGCGCTCAGACTTCATTGGTTCAGAAAGAAAAAATCATGTCTTATATAAAATTAGGTAAAGAAGAAGGAGCAGAGCTTTTAACAGGGGGAGACGAAAATCATTTAGGTGGAGATCTTGAAGGAGGTTATTATATCAAGCCAACGTTGTTTAAAGGTCATAATAAAATGAGGATTTTTCAGGAAGAAATTTTCGGACCTGTTCTCGCAGTTACCACTTTTAAAACCACCGAAGAAGCCATCGAAATTGCCAACGATACCATGTACGGTTTAGGCGCTGGTGTCTGGACGCGTGACGCACATGAAATTTATCAGGTTCCAAGAGCGATTCAGTCAGGTCGTGTCTGGATCAACCAATACCATTCTTATCCTGCCGGTGCTCCTTTTGGAGGATATAAACAATCCGGAATTGGACGTGAAAATCATAAAATGATGCTGGGACAATATCGTCAGACTAAAAACATGCTGATTTCTTATGATAAAAAGAAATTAGGTTTCTTTTAAAGAGTTGTATAAACCAAAGCTCAGTAAACGAATTACTTACTGAGCTTGCAAATCAATAAAACTATGTTGCCAAAAACAATGAAAGCCGCAGTTGTAAGAGAATTTGGTTCTCTTTTAAAAATTGAAGAAGTTGAAGTAAAACGCCCGGGTAAAAATGAAATTCTTGTAAAAGTAATTGCAAGTGGAGTTTGCCATACCGATTTACATGCTGTTGAAGGAGATTGGCCCGTAAAACCAAAAATGCCATTAATACCGGGGCACGAAGCCGTAGGTTATGTGGTAGCAGTTGGTCAGGATGTAAAAAATGTAAAGGAAGGCGATGCAGTTGGTGTGCCATGGCTTTACAGTGCTTGTGGCGGTTGTGACCAATGTATTACAGGTTGGGAAACTTTATGCGATACGCAGCAAAATGGCGGTTATAGCGTAGACGGCGGATTTGCCGAATACGTAATTGCGGATGCCAGATATGTTGGGATTTTACCATCAAATGTAAATTTTATGGAAATGGCTCCTATACTTTGCGCTGGTGTAACTGTATATAAAGGTCTTAAAGAAACAGAAGTAAAGCCGGGAGAATGGGTAGCGATTTCAGGTATTGGAGGTTTAGGACACGTTGCTGTACAATATGCTAAAGCAATGGGAATGCACGTTGCCGCAATAGACGTTGCGGATGACAAACTTGACTTAGCCAAAAGACTTGGTGCCGATTTAGTAGTAAACGCAAAAAATCAAAATCCTGGAGAATTCTTGAAAAAAGAAGTTGGTGGAATGCACGGGGCATTGGTTACAGCTGTTTCGCCTATAGCTTTCAAGCAAGGACTTGAAACTTTAAGACGAAAAGGTACAATGGCATTAAACGGACTACCTCCAGGAAATTTTGATTTATCAATTTTTGATACTGTTTTAAACAGGATAACAATTCGCGGTTCGATTGTTGGTACACGTAAAGACATGAAAGAAGCAATTGAATTTGCTACAGAAGGAAAAGTAAAAGCAACAATAACCCCTGCAAAACTAGAAGATGTAAATGACGTTTTTGATAAAATGAAAAAAGGTCAGATAGAAGGAAGGGTAGTTCTTGAAATTGCAAAGCCTTAAAGTAATCATGAAAGCAACAAACCTAATATGTTTGTTGCTTTTTTTAATATAATAGCCATGATAAAAAGAATTGATGCTACTGCCGAAGCGATTGAATTGATAAAAACTCTAAAAGAGAAACACGGTGATTTAATGTTTTATCAAGCCGGAGGCTGTTGCGAAGGAACGCAGCCACAGTGTTTTGAAAAAGGAGGATATTATCAGCGAATGGGTGATGTTTGTATTGGAACAATCGAAGACACAGAATTCTGGGTCGATAAAGATTTATTCGAATACTGGAAACATGCACATTTTACTTTAAAAGTAATTGATGCTTTTGGCGTTGGAGGCTTTTCATTAGAAACACCTTTAAAAAAGACATTCCAAATCGAATATAGAATTTTTACTGAAGAAGAAGAAAAGGATTTGGAGCCTGTTAAGTTTATAGAGTAGGTTTAGAGGTTCAAAGGTTCAGAGTTGCAAAGGGACAAAGGTTTTTTTCTTTCGATTTTGTTTCTTTTTTTTTTCATAGCCCGTGGTTTCAACCACGGGATTTTGTGGTAAATAATAGCGGGTAATAATTTTGGCGATATACATTGCGTTCCTATGGTTGAAACTACGGGCTATATTTAAGGATGGTGTTTGTATTTTAAAGCAATATTTATCGTAAAGAAGCACAGCATTGCGACTACATTCAAATCATCTTTTTCATATGTCAAACGCCAGACGCACTGCTGTGCGTCTCTACAGAAAAACCTCTGAACCTTTGCAACTCTGAACCTTTGTGCCTTTTAATCTTAGCATCTCAGAACCTTAGCCCCTCAGCCCCTTTAATTAACATATAAAAGCTGATACTGCTTAGGCGTAATTCCCTCATGTTTTTTAAACAATCTTATAAAGTAATTCGCATCTTCAAAACCGGACAGATAGCAAACTTCATTGATCTGAATTCCGGGGTTTTTCAGGAGTTTTTTAGCGTGTTTTATTTTTTCATTCAAAACATACTCAATCGGACTCATGCCTAATTCACGTTTGAAGAAACGATAAAAAGAAGCTGTACTCATACAGGCTTTTTCGCTTAAGCTTTTCAGATTTATATTTTCTTTCAAATTAAGTCTGATGAATTCAGTTACTTCAAAAATTGGATTATTAGAAGAAACAGAAACTCCCTGATCAAGAGATTTTAAAGTTTGTGTTTGTATAATTCTGATTAATAATTCCTGCAAAGTTAAATCAGCCAAAGCATCCTTTGTCATCGAAGTCCCCATGCATTCTTTAATCAGTTTATTGATGGTAAGGGCAAGATCGATATTATTATAAAAAAAGTAGTTTTGGTGATTCAATTGCCAGTAGGAATCGCTTCCTTCTTTAGGATAATGTTCGTTAAGGAAATTTAAAGTATGGTTTATTTTAGATTTGTCAATTGCCAGCGCCAGACATTGCGTTGGGTTTTCTCTTGAAGCTTCAGGAAAATCAATTTTCATCTCGACATTTGGCGGAATAACAACTGTTTCTCCTGGCAAATAATCAAATCCGGGATCATCAAAAAGATGCATTATTTTTTTACCTCTCAGCATACTGGTTACCACCAAATCGTTAAATTTTAACGGAACCAGTTCAGAAGATTCATAAGTTTCAAAAATGTTTAACTCACAATGATTTAATGTGTAAACAGTCCTGTTTTCGACAAGTGTTTTTAATGATTTTTCATTCGACAAATGTGGAGGATTTATTAAAGCACGTTGGTTATTCATTGTGATTAAATTTTTAAGTGGAAACTTTAAATTTAATAAAAAAATGAATAACAACCTCAGATTTAACGTTTAATTAAATCAGTTCTTCAACGTGTTTTTTGATATTTTCTGAAATCTTTTTCGTTGGCAAATCATTTTCATCATCACCAAACGGATCTTCGATTTCTTCGGCAATAAGTTCTAAACTCGCCAATACATAAAAAATAAACACCACAACAGGAGCGACAAAATATCCCAAACTAATTGAATAGCCAAAAGGAAGTGTCATCGTATAAAAGAAGATGAACTTTTTAATAAAAGCACTGTAAGAGTAGGGAATAGGCGTGTTTTTTATTCTCTCGCAAGCCCCGCAAATATCTGTAAAAGCTTGTAATTCTTCGTTTAGGATAATAAGCTGATCTCCGGTAATCTTTTTAGCATCATACAAATCATTGATTTTATGAAACATCATTCTTTTTACCTGATTGGGCTTATGTTTATGATGATCAATTTCTAAATCGACATCATCAAAAAGTTGTTTACTCGTCTCAGAATCATGCAGATGCTTGTGTAAAATTGAAGCATAAGTCGGAATGAATTTTCTAAAGAATTTTCGATCATTTTCATCTTTCAGCATGGCCGAAAGTTTAATAGCAAGATTACGGCTATTGTTTACCAAACCACCCCATAATTTTCGTCCTTCCCACCAGCGATCATAAGCAGTATTAGTTCTGAAAACAAGCAAAAGAGAAATTACAAAACCCAACATTCCGTGCATGATCGGAATGTTATGGATGTAATCGTTTTTACCAAATTTAAAATACGCGATTTCCAGATATCCAATGATACAAGAATAAATTCCGATGGCAATCATGATCGGAAACAGTTTTCTTACGGTGTCTGATTTATGAACATGAAAGATAAAAGTAAACCAATCTTTGGTATTATATGAGATCATTTAAGTTTGTTTTGAAACAAATTTACTTTAAAAATTAATATTTCCAGCTAATTCTTTCAAAGCAATTTCAGATAATTTAGCCTCATATTGTGCGTTACTGTAACGTACTTTTGCATTTACATAATTAAGCTGAGCAGTTCTGAAATCAAGCGTAGTAATTGTTCCAATTCTAAATTTATCCAGCGTAATATCTAAGTTTTGTTTGGCAATAGCCTGATTATCTTCTTCAAGATCAATTAATTCTAAGTTGGTTAAATACGTTTGAAAAGCCGTACTCAATTGCGTATTCAAAATCATATTTTGCTGGTCAATGGCAATTTGAGAATTTTCTATTTGAAGTTTTGCTACTTTCTCATTGCGATGCTGATTAAATCCGTCAAAAATATTCAACGAAGCGTTAAAACCGTATGTAAAACCTTTTGAAGAGTTTTCGCTTGTAAATCCTAAACTCGACTGACTTTCAGAAAAATTATAACCTGAAGTTAAATTTACTGTTGGATAGCGGCTTGCTTTTACTTGTTTAAGCTGTAATTCTGCAATACGTTTGTTGATAATTTGCGATTCTAAAGCCGGATTTTGTTTTTTTGCCAGATCCATTAAATCGATCAATACCAGTTTGTTATCTACGGTAACCAAATCAGTTACTGTAAAATCAATTTGAGGATCACGCGCCAAATATTGATTCAATAAAATTTTGGCATTTTTATACGATTCTTTTTGTCTTAATAAACCAACCTGGTCGGTATTTAAATCAACCTGAGCATTTAGAACTTCTAATTTCGAAGCTTTACCAATAGTGAAACGGTTTTGTGCCAATTGAACTCTTTGCTTAGAAATTACGATTGTAGTATCTAAAGCCGCCAATTGGTGTTGTTGCTGCACTAAATCATAGTAAGCAGAATTTACCTGACCAATTTTAACCAAAATAGTTCTCTTTAGTTCGGCATCGCCTAATTTTTGAAGCTCTTTTAATTGATCGTATCGGGCAAACATTCTCATTCCGTCAAAAACAGTCCAGCCCAAACTTACTCCATACGTTAAACTGTTGTTTTTTGCATTATTCAATGTAGTAGATGTTCCGTCCTGACGTACCTGTGTAGAGTTTGTAACACTATTGTTGTCTACAATATTAGCTGTTGCCGTTGGCAGAAGACCCGCATTTCCAATGGTAACGTTTGTTTCGCTTATTGTCGAATTATTTTTAGCAATTTTAATTTCGAAATTATTATCTAAAGCTACTTTCATAGCGTCTTCAATAGTCAGTACCTCTTGAGCGCTACTTTTTGTTATACAAAACAAAAATAAAACCAGACTTATTAATGTTGTTTTAGTTTTCATATTATGAATTGATTAGCAACGAATTACATTTTAGAACGAAATTCGTTGCTTGTATATTATTTCAAATTTTAATTCCTATTTAATACTTTCTCTTTCATATTCTTCGATATGATCAAATTCTGGATAATGTTTTCTTGCTTTAGACCACATAAAATAAATAGCAGGAATTACGAAAAGCGTTAAAGCTAAAGAGAAAATCGTTCCTCCCACAATTACAACTCCCATACCAATTCTACTGGTAGAAGCCGCTCCAAGAGACATTGCAATTGGTAAAGCTCCTAAAGCAATGGCCAAACTCGTCATTAAAATAGGACGCAAACGCGCTTCTGAAGCTTCAAGTATGGCTTCCATTTTTGGTTTTCCCTGTTCTCGTAACTGATTGGCAAATTCTACAATCAAAATACCATTTTTGGTTACCAGACCAATAAGCATTACGGTACCAATCTGACTAAAGATATTCCAGGTTTGATTGAATAACCATAACGAAAATAAAGCCCCTGCAACCGCCATAGGCACAGTTAAAATAATAATAAGCGGATCGATAAAACTCTCAAATTGCGCTGCAAGAATCAGAAATATTAATAATAAAGCCAATCCAAAAGCAAAAGAAGTATTCGAGCTACTTTCGACAAAATCTCGTGATTCTCCACTTAAATCGGTGGTAAAACTCTGATCCAGAACTTTTGCTTTAATTCTGTCCATTTCTTCAATACCATCGCTGATACTTTTTCCTGGCGCTAAACCAGCAGAAACCGTTGCCGACATGTATCGGTTATTGTGGTACAATTGTGGCGGATTACTTTGTTCTTCGACTTTTACAACGTTATCCATCTGAATCAATTGTCCGTTTTTGCTTTTTACAAATATTGAAGTCAAATCTAGCGGTTTAGAACGGTCTTTTTGATCAAACTGTCCAATAACCTGATATTGTTTTCCGTTTTTAATGAAATATCCAAAACGTTGTCCGCTCAAAGAAAGTTGCAGCGTTTGTGCAATATCCATAATCGAAATTCCTAAACTCTCCGCTTTTGCACGATCAATACTTACATTGATTTCCGGTTTATTGAATTTCAAGTTCACATCAGTCGTAGAGAATACATCACTTTTACCGACTTCATCCATAAAAACAGGAATTTTTTCTCTCAGTTTTTCAAAAGTAGGAGCCTGAATAATATACTGAATAGGCAAACCTCCACGTCGGTTTACCGAAATTGTAGGCTGTTGAATTACAGATGTTTTAGCATCCGGATATTTTTTAGTCCATTTGGTTAATTGATCAGCAATATCTTTTTGAGATCTGGATCTTTCATCCGGTTCTTTTAATGAAAGCCTGATAAAACCTGAATTTGTTGCAGAACCTCCCGAACCTCCGGCTGTAATTACCAGACTTACTTTTTTCTCCGGAATAGAATCATCAACCAATCTTGACATTTCCTGCATAAAACGGCTGGTATATTCGTAAGATGAACCTTCAGGAGTAGTCATACGCATCGTTACAGAACTACGGTCATCATACGGAGCCGTTTCTTTTGGTAATATGGTAAAGAATAAATAAATCAATCCGAAACAAGCAATCAGAATAGGGAAGGAGATCCATTTTTTCTCCATGAAACGCGCTAAAGATTCAGCATATCCGCTATTTAATTTTTCGAAAAACGGTTCAGTTTTAATATAGAATTTTGATTTTTTCTGTTCTCCGCCTTTCATTAAATAAGCGTTCAGCATTGGCGTTAAAGTCAGGGATACAAAAGCCGAAATTAATACCGCAGCACCGATGACGACACCAAACTCCCTAAAGAGTCGGCCTACGAAACCTTCTAAGAAAATTACAGGCAAAAATACCGCAGCAAGTGTTACCGAAATCGAGATTACAGCATAGAAAATTTCATTAGAACCTTTGATAGCTGCTTCGATTGGAGACATTCCTTCTTCGACTTTTTTGAAGATATTTTCGGTTACTACAATTCCGTCATCTACCACCAGACCGGTAGCTAAAACAATAGCCAAAAGGGTTAATACATTTATAGAGAATCCAAAAAGCCACATGATAAAAAATGTCGCGATTAATGATACCGGAATATCAATTAAAGGTCTAAAAGCAATTGCCCAGTCTCTAAAAAACAGATAAATAATAATGATTACCAGAATAATCGAAATTCCTAAAGTTTCAGCAACTTCAAGTACTGATTTCTTTACGAATAACGTATTATCAAGTGCAATGTTTAATTTGATGTCCTTTGGAAGATCTTTCTTTAGGGCATCATATTTTTTATAAAATTCTTTTGAAATATCAAGGTAATTAGCACCGGGCATTGGTACAATCGCTAACCCGATCATCGGAAGTCCTGATGATGTTAAAGAAGTTTCGATATTTTCAGGTCCTAATTCAGCACCTCCAACATCGCTTAAACGAACAATTTTATCTCCGTCTGTTCGAATGATAATATTATTAAATTCTTCAGGTGTAGATAAATTCCCGATTGTTTTTACAGTCAATTCAGTATTATTTCCGGTTAGTTTTCCAGAAGGCAATTCGACATTTTGAGCGTTTAATGCATCACGAACTTCTGCAACTGTACAGCCGTAAGCGGTTAGTTTTACAGGATCGATCCACAAACGCATCGCGTAACGTTTTTGCCCCCAGATTTGAACTCCACTTACTCCGGGAATCGTTTCTAATCGCTGTGAAATTACATTTTCTGCATAATCACTTAATTCCAGAGAGCTTCTGGTGTCACTCTGAACCGTCATCGAAATAATAGATTCACTATCGGCATCGGCTTTAGAAACTACCGGCGGCGCATCAATATCCTGCGGTAAACTTCGAACGGCCTGCGAAACTTTGTCACGAACATCATTTGCAGCTTCTTCTAAGTTTTTATCCAGATTAAACTCGATTGTAATATTACTGCTTCCCTGATTACTTGATGATGTAATGTTTCGAATTCCGTCAATTGCATTTACTGCTTTTTCAAGGGGTTCTGTAATTTGTGATTCTATAATATCAGAATTGGCTCCTGTATAATTGGTTCTAATAGAAACCTGTGCGGGATCGATCGAAGGAAATTCACGAACACCCAAAAAGGTATAACCAATAAAACCGAATAGAATAATCAAAAGATTCAGTACTATGGTTAAAACAGGTCTTTTTATACTAGTAGTTGATAAACTCATGTTTTGATTTAGGATTTTAGATTTTAGAGTTTAGATTGTTGATTTTTTGAGCTTAGATATTAGATTATAGAATAAAGAAAATAGATTTTCTAAACTCATAATTTATAATTCAAAACTCATAACTCAAAAAATCTATTTTTTTACTTGAACTTTTATTGGCGCTTCATTTTTTAACGACATTACACCGCTGGTAATCAAAGTATCTCCGGCTTTTAATCCTGACAAAATCAAAATAGAAGAATCAGTTCTTGTAGCAGCATCAACCATTACTTCTTTGGCTTTGCCCATATTGGCAATATAAACTTTTTTACCGCTTTGTACCGGAATAATAGCTTCAGTTGGAACAACAATAGCGTCTTTGATGATGTTTAATGGTAATTTTACATCAGCAAAAGTTCCAGGGAAAAGTTTTCCGTCAATATTATCTGCAATAGCGCGAATTTTTAAAGTACGGGTAGCAACTTCAACTTCCGGTTCGATGGCATAAATTTTAGCATTGTATACTTTATCTGATCCCGAAACCGAAAAATCGATTGTTGAACCTGATTTTACTTGTGCAGCATATTTTTCAGGGATTGAAAATGTAATTTTTAATTTTCCTGTATTTACCAATTTAGCCACCAAAACGGTTGGCGTAATATACGTTCCCGGAGATATAGAGCGCAAACCAATTTTACCTGAGAATGGCGCTTTTACCGAAGTTTTTGCAATTTGAGCTTTTATTAATTGCGTTTGTGCTTTCATCGAAGCATAATCAGCATTTGCAATATCAAATTCTTCCTGACTTATCGCTTCTTTCTGAAGTAATAATTTTGCTCTTCTTTCGTTTTCAGCAGCCAGACCTTCTTTGGTTACTGCCTGTCTTAATTGTGCTTTAAGTTCAATATCATTTACCTTAAAAAGAACCTGACCTTTATTTACAAAACTACCTTCAGTAAAATAAATTCCTTCAACAATTCCCGAAACCTCACTGTGAATTTCGATTTGTTCATTTGCCTCAATAGATCCTGAAAGTGACAGGTTATTATCGAAAGTAGCTGTTTTTACAACAATGCCTGTAACTGTAGTTGGCTTATCCTTGCCGCCAAAATTTTTAGATTCTTCGTTTTTCTTTTTATTAGAAACTATTCTATAGGTTATAAATCCTCCGATGCATATAATCAGCAAGGCATAAATAAGGTTTTTTACTTTCATAAAATTGAGGTAAATGTTTTTTGGGTATGTGTTTTTAGTAAGCCTACAAATTTAACTTTTTGAAACGAAAACGAAAGATGTTGGGTTTTATTTAACACTTGTATAATATTAATTTTAAATGTCTTTTAACAGCGGTATCCGCCGTTTTTTTGTAATTAGATATGCTTTCTGTAAAATGGTTTAATCGTGTTGAATTTATTTTATGATTTTTATTTTTATGATTTTCGCTAACTATCTTTTAGTGTGTGTTTTAGTCATTTTTATATGTTTTTGCTTACGTATTTTTACTTGAAAAATTTATATAAAGTAATCTTATTCTTTCTTTTATGAAAATTTTAGCATTTTGTCTGATTTTTTTTGCAGTTTATCGATTTTATTCGTAACATTGATATGCTTAAACAAAATGATGATTTTTTTGTACGAATAGTAATGTTTTTGGGTATTAAGCGATAAAATGTGTAGGTTTTTTATTTGTTTTTAAGTTAAAATTATTTCATATTAAAATAAATTATTTAACAATCGTTTAAACATTTTTTTATTGTAACCCTAAAATCTGCCTTTTATGCTAAGAAAATTACTTGTTGGCTTATGGATGCTATTGTTGTGCGCTGCTATTTCAGTTTTATTCTGGCAAAACGAATTTAAATATAGTTTACCTACACCAGTTCCTAAAAACTACCATGATATAGCCATGGGAAGTAAAATTGATCTGAAGTGTTGCTCTACAGATACCAGACCAGTTTTTATTCACTTTTTTAATCCTGACTGCCCTTGTTCCCGCTTTAATATTCCTCATGTAAGTGGTTTGATTAAGAAATACGGAGATCAGGTAAATTTTAAGATTGTGGTTCTTAATAAACTAAAGAACTTTACGATAGAAGAAATTCAGGAGAAATTTGATGCTAAAATCCCCGTTTATTTTGATGAAGGCATAGCCAAAAGCTGTGGTGTTTTTTCTACGCCTCAGGCTGTTATTATTGATACTTCGGGAGATTTGTATTACCGCGGAAACTACAACAAAACAAGATATTGCACCAATGAAGACAGTAATTATGCGCAAATGGCAATTGACGCTTTATTAAAACAAACCAAGACCCCTTCGTTTGATGCTTTAGCTCTGAGAGCTTATGGATGTTCGCTACCAAAATGCACTAAATAAATCTATTTCTTAACCTAAATCTCTTTAATTTATGAAAACAAAAGCCAGTTTGAATGAACGTGATTATCTGCACAATTTTATGTCTACGATGACACAAAAATCAGATACGATTATCAATTATGTTCTTGCTATTTATTTCCTTCTTGGAATTGCATTAGCCTTTAAGTACGACACATTTGAAATTGGAGTTGGAGTAGGGACATTGAATCTTTTATTGTACTATTCGGCTAAATTTTTCATTAAAAATTCTAATTTTTATCAATACGTTTTAGCGGTTGTTCTGGCGATATTTATGGCGCAGTATATCTATCAGATGCACGGATTATTCGAAATGCATTTTACAGTTTTTATTGCCAGCACTATTTTAATTATCTATCAAAACTGGAAGCTGCAAATTCCGCTTACACTTTTGGTGGTTTTGCATCACGGTGCTTTGGCGTATATGCAAAACTATATTTATACGGATCCAAAAGGATTACAATTGTATTTTTCGCAGGTCAATTTCGATTTAGAAACTTTTATTATTCATGTCGTTTTAGCCGCAGTTGTTTTCTTCATGAACGGATATTGGGCGTATTATTTTAAAGAACACAGCCAAAATCATATTTCGAAAATTTCTGATGAGTATGAATTAGAAAACATCAAACTAGCTTCTGCAAAATACAGTTCGATGAGCGCTACAAAAGATTACAATGATTTCATTCACAGAACTACTCTTGATTTAAAAATGCCTGTTAATTCAGTTTTAAAACTTATTGATGTTTCTAAAGGACATACAGATAATGATCAGCTTTTGAGCTATCTGGAAATGATGAGAGAAAGTGCTAAAAAAATTGACGATTTAGTGAATGATATTCACGTTAAATCAACAAATAGCAGAGGCCAAAGTTAATCGATATATAAAACTTAATTATACAATACTTTACAGGCCTCAGTTTATACGCAAAATACAATTGCATATTAATTTAAAATACAAAAATTATGGATATCAGATTTAATCGCCCGACTCCATCAGACAGAGAAGTTGATTGGAATAAAACTAAAGTATTATTAAGTAAAACAGACACAAAAGGAACTATTTTATATGCTAACGAAAACTTTATTGACGTATCAGGATATGACGAACATGAGCTAATTGGTCAGCCTCACAATGTTATACGTCATCCTGATATGCCTAAAGTGATTTTTAAATTTATGTGGGATAGCATAAAATCGAGCGAGAATATCCATGTAATTATTAAAAACATGTCGAAGACCGGAAGGTATTATTGGGTAGTGACCGATTTTAAAATAATTGCTGATGGCGATGGCGAAATTGCCGGTTATTTTGGTACCCGCAAATCAGTTCCTGAAGAAATCATAACCAAGTTTATCGAGCCTTTATATAAAAAACTGCTTCATATCGAAGAAGTTAGCGGTCTCGGCGCTTCAGAAGATTACTTAATAGGTTTTCTCGAAGAGCGAAAAAAAACGTACAACGAATATGTTGATCATCTGATCGCAACCGGAAAAGATGATAAAAATAAAATAAGCAAAGGTCTTTTTAGCGGATTATTCGAAAAGAAAACCACGCCTAAAAAATAAGCAATACAATACTATATGCTTCATTGCGTAACTGAAAATTCAAACTTAAAATTTGTCCCCCAACAAATCTAAATCACCCTGAAAAAGTTATTGAATGTTTAGATTATTGCAGTGAAGTATATTTTTTTCTAAGCTTCTGAGTTTCTAAGTTGCTAAGGTTCTAAGTTTTTTTCCTTTTTGTTTTTTGTTATTTTAAGAAAACAGAGACATTCAAAATATTTTTCTATAGAAACGCACATCAGCGCGTTTACGTTCCAATTACTCATACCCCGTGTTAGACGCACTGCTGTGCGCCTCTACAAAGAAAACTCAGAACCTTAGCAACTTAGAGCCTTAGAACCTTAACTAATATAATTCCAAATATTTTTCTTCTTCGTGAGCTCGATAAAAACAGCTTTTAGTATCGCGTGTTCTGGTTTTTGCAAAGGACCGTCTTCTTTTAAGATTTTCATGGCGTAGTTTCTGGCGAGGCCTAAAATCTCGCGATCGCGAACAATATCAGCAATTTGAAGGTTCAAAACACCACTTTGCTGCGTTCCCATTAAATCTCCCGGGCCACGTAGTTTAAGGTCTACTTCGGCAATTTCGAAACCATCATTGGTTTGCACCATGGTTTGCATTCGGGTTTTACTGTCGTCACTTAATTTGTGGCCTGTCATTAAAATACAATAACTTTGTTCGGCACCACGACCTACACGGCCACGCAATTGGTGTAGTTGAGACAATCCAAAACGTTCTGCGCTTTCAATAATCATTACACTCGCGTTAGGTACATTTACACCTACTTCAATTACAGTAGTCGCCACCATAATGTTCGTTTTTCCTTCAGAGAAACGTTTCATTTCGGCATCTTTATCAGCAGGTTTCATTTTGCCGTGCAAGATCGAAATCGAATATTGAGGTAATGGAAAATCACGTGATATACTTTCGTAACCGTCCATTAAATCCTTGTAATCCATTTTTTCAGATTCCTGAATCAACGGATAAACGATATAAATTTGTCTTCCCAAAGCAATTTCATCCCTTAGGAATTTCCACACCTTCAATCGGTTACTATCAAAACGATGTACAGTCTGAATGGGTTTTCTGCCCGGAGGCAACTCATCAATTACCGAAATATCTAAATCTCCGTATAAACTCATCGCTAAAGTTCTCGGGATAGGAGTGGCGGTCATGACCAAAACGTGTGGCGGAATGTCGTTTTTCTTCCACAATTTCGATCTTTGTTCTACTCCAAAACGATGTTGTTCGTCAATTACGGCCAAACCTAAGTTCTGAAATTTTACTTTGTCTTCAAGTAAAGCATGAGTACCAATAAGAATATGTAAACTTCCGTTTTCGAGTTCCTCGTGAATTATTCTTCGCGCTGCAATTTTAGTAGATCCGGTTAATATTTTTATATTAAGGTTTAAAGTTTGAGCCAACTCAGATAATCCAATAAAATGCTGATTGGCAAGAATTTCTGTTGGCGCCATCAAACAAGCCTGAAAACCATTGTCGATAGCCAGAAGCATGCTCAAAAAAGCCACAATTGTTTTTCCTGAACCTACGTCTCCTTGTAGTAATCGGTTCATTTGGGCATTACTACCCATGTCTGAACGAATTTCTTTTACCACTCGTTTTTGAGCGTTTGTAAGTTGAAACGGCAAATGATGCTGGTAAAAATCATTAAAAAACTCCCCCACTTTTGTAAAAGGATGACCTTTTATTTTGTGTTTTCTAATGAGGTTTTTAGTAATCAATTGCAACTGAATAAAGAACAATTCTTCAAATTTCAATCGAAATTGGGCTTTCGCCAAAGCGTCAGTGCTTTTAGGAAAATGTATGTTGAATAAAGCAGCTCTTTTCGAAATTAGCTTTAATTCTTCTATTAAATAAGGAGGAAAAGTTTCTGTAAATAATGCCTGTGTTTCAAGAAACAATTGCTCCATCATCTTATTAATCGTACGATTTGAAATCCCTCTATTTGTCAGGGTTTCAGTTGAAGGATAAACAGGCTGCATGGCAGAACGAAGGCTTTTTTCGTGCTCGCTCAACAATTCAATTTCGGGATGCGCCATACTAAACTGACTTCCGTAAAGCGAACATTTTCCAAAAATAACACAAACTTCATTGAGTTTTAAACTTTCCCGAATCCATTTGTGGCCCTGAAACCAGTTTAAGTCAATTTGCCCGGTATCATCCACGAAAGTGGCCACCAGTCTTTTTTTGTTTTTAGCAAATTCGACTGTTTTTATATTGATGATTTTTCCAATAATCTGAACTTCGGCACCGGTATTTTGCAGTTCGTTTATCTTATAATAACGCGTTCTGTCGATATATCGGTTCGGAAAAAAATTAACTAAATCCCTGTATTTATGAATACCCAATTCCTTACGAAGCAATTGACCGCGACTTGGGCCAACACCTTTTAAGTATTCGATTGGGGTTTCCAGGAGATTATTAGACATTAATTATTTTAGATTTTAGAATATAGATAATAGAACAAAAAATATAGAGTGAAGAAAAAAGATTTTGATCCGTATTCTTTCTTCTATTTTCGGTTCTCTTTTAGAAAAGCGAAGATAAATTTAAAATAGGAAATTTGAAAGCCTGAAATAATTGAATAAGTATTTTAACAAATAAAGATAATTATTAGATTTGTTAAATGTTTAAAATATAAGCTCTTGATATGATTAACGAAGAAAAAGTTCCTTTTGAAACCTTAGAGTTTGCCGGCGTTACATTTAAAGTGATTAATCGACACGCAGCTCACGATATTATTGGAAATCTTACCAATTTTAACGACGAAAAAATCTATAATGTCTTTGAAGATACCTGGCGTTTTCCTGACTATGAAGAAAATCCAATTTTTCTGTTAGCAGAAGATGATGTAGAAATGGATTCGTTTGAAATGGATTTTAGTACAGAAGAACATCCTGATGTTTTTATATTAGGATTTATTTTTAAAGGAAATCTTGCGGTTAAAAAACTTATAAGTTCTTTTGATACAGATAATTCGCCCGCTTTAATCGTTTTGGGAGAAACAACAAGCGTAAATATTACTCTGTTTGGAAGCGTGCATTATTTGGGAGGCGGTGTACAATGTGATGCGCTTTTAGGAGAATACAATCACGGAGAACTTTTTGTAAAAGGCGATGTTACAGCCTGGTTAATTTATAGCGATGATATGCTCATGCATTTTGAACGTTTTACAGATGTTCAGGCGATAATTAGTGCAAACCGACCTGATATTTTAATATGCAGTAATGTTGCGGATGAAAATGGAGCAGTGATGACCATTGAAAATTACTTTCCGTCGACTCATAAATTATCAGATATTGTACATGATTCTTTTATCGAAATTTCAGATTATGGAACAGAGATTTTAGGAAATAATTATCACGAAGACGCCTTTAAACAAGGGCTTTCGATTCTTGATTACGAAAAAACGGAAAAGTATATGTATACTAATTTTCGAGATCAGTTTATAGAAATAATCAACGTTTTGTCTGAACAGGAATTTATAGGCAAAATCAGCAAAGAAAGTGAAGGAAATGAGTATTCGTTTATTCCGTTTGAATACCAAGGAAAGAAATACAGTCAGATTTCTGAAGATATTGCAAATGGTTTTAATATTAGATTACGCGCTTTGTGGTGTCATGATACCGAAGAAATTACGCTTTTATTAGAATATTTACATGAAGATGGAAATCCAAAATACCAATGGGCTAACAATGAAACAGCTCCCGGAATTGAAATGTTCTGTGTAAAATGTGCTGTTATTAAAGCTTTTGAAGTGCTTA
This sequence comes from Flavobacterium bizetiae, assembly GCF_902804475.1. Taxonomy (GTDB): domain Bacteria; phylum Bacteroidota; class Bacteroidia; order Flavobacteriales; family Flavobacteriaceae; genus Flavobacterium; species Flavobacterium bizetiae. The sequence continues at coordinate 6,375 of NZ_CADCSU010000096.1, read as the reverse complement.
CGGCAGCAACTTCTGAAGAAGAAGATAATGATGAAGATGAAACAGAATATGCTGAGTATGACAGCAGTTTTTCATTAGAAGATTTTTCTGTTCAGTTTGGTAACTATGCTATACCAGAAGATTTATTAAAATTATATGAATTCGAACAGGAATTTAGTGCAGAAACCTATTCTCAATGTTTTGGACTTACTATAACAAATGAAAAAACAGGAATAAAAACCTGGTCTGAAAAAGAAGAATTTTACAATAGTTTTATTGAATTTGCAGGAGCAAATGGTTCCGGAAGTTCTTATGCTTATTGGGTTATAGACAATGATTTAAAGAATTGTCCTATAGTTGTTTTTGGAGATGAAGGTGGTATTCATGTCGTAGCCGAAAACACACGCAAATTAATTCATCTTTTAACTTTAGATACAGAAATTTCAGTTGATTTTGATTCGGCTTATTTTTTTAAAGATGAGGAATATTACGAAGAAAATGAAAATAAAGAAGAGTTTCAGCAATGGGTTAAAAAAGAATTTAATCTTGATCCAATAGAAACAAACGAAGGAACGGAAGAGATTGTAAACGAGGCCAAAGCAAAATATAAAAAACGATTAAACGACTTCTTAATCAGTTTTGATATAGAAATTGGAGAAGATGAAGAGTAGTTCTTCTATAATCACCAAATGAATTTTTATCTTTGAACAAAACTTAAGTAATGACAACACATTTAGCACTCTTACGCGGAATCAACGTTTCTGGCCACAACATGATGAAAATGGAGGCTTTGAAAGCAATGTTAGAAAATATTGGTTTTCAAAATGTCCGCACGTATCTACAATCCGGAAATGTTTTTGTAGACAGCGAAGAAGATGCTGCAAAAGTGGGTTTCATGATCAAACAGGAAATTTTTAAAGTATTCGGACATGAAGTTCCTACGATCGTCATTACCAAAGAAGATCTGGAATTGTGTTTTAAAAACAGTCCTTTTTTAAAGGAAAAAGATGTTGACACTAAAAAACTATATGTTGCTTTTGTTTCGGTAGCTTTAAAAAGCGAAAATATAAACGATTTAAAAATCAGTCAGTTCAAGCCAGACGAAGCTAGTATTGATGGAAACAGAATTTTTATTAAATACGCCGTTGGAGCAGGAAAAACAAGATTTGATCAAAAGTATATTGAGAAAAAACTAAATGTTACCGCAACAATCAGAAACTGGAATACAGTAACTAATTTGCTTGAATTGTATAACTTTTAATTAGATAATTAGATAATTAGAAAATGTGATAATTAGATAATTCAAAAATCAATTTACTGATTTTTGAATTATCAGATAAAGATAACAACATCATTATCTCATTTTCTAATTGCCAAATTTTCTAATTACTAATCTCTTAACCATTTTTGCATTACAGGAAAAGCTTCCTTACCTTCTTTAAGTGCGCGATCATCGCTTAAGGTAAGTCCAATCCATTCTAAAAAGGGTAATCCTATGTAATTTTTATTGCTAAAATTCGAAATAAACCAATCCGAATCGCCTTTGTAACCATTAGGATGAAATACAAAATCTAAAGGCAATTGCAGATGATTTGCCGCAGCAAAAGACCATAGAATCGCCACTATTTCTTCAGACTGAGTAGGCCATTCTGGTGACATTTCGCTTGAACCAACTAATTTTCTTTCGGAAGAAGTGGTAACTGCCAAATGTCCTGCTTCGTGTAAGATATCGCCAGGATATAATAATTTATCATAATCGATATAAATGCAATTGGAACCCAAACTTAATCCTGGTAAAAAAGTATCCTCAAGCTCTTTTTCAACGACATCAATTCCTATTTCGTTCAGGAAAGATAGCACTTTCTCTATTTTTACATCTTTCTGTTTTGCAGGCATATTACGATGATTTTAAGTAAAAATAATATTTTATTTTGAAACCAAATACTAGATTAAATCACAATACCAAAACCCAAAATCAAAAACTTCACTGGTATTGGTATCACAAACGGTATTTGAGGAATCTTCCGTTTTGGGTTGTTCATATTTGCGATAAACAATTTCTCCAATTTCAAATTGAATAGGTTCGGAAAAAATAGGACCATCAAAAGTAAAGGTATGAAATTCGCCGTTTTCTCCGCAAACATCTACATTTTCAGGTAAATCAGTTATAAATTCCTGATCGATAATTCGGCCCACAAAACTTTTATCCAGATAACGTTCGTTTACACAAACCACAATTGTTTTAAATCCTAAGGAAATAAACTCCTGAATCAAATCCTTCGTTGGAATTTTCCATAAAGGAAAAACAGCTTCAAAACCAATTTTAAGCAATTGATCTTCTCGGTATTTACGTAGATCTTCAAGGAAAATATCACCAAAAACAGAATGTGTAATTCCTTCGTTTTTTAATTCGCTTAAAGTTTTGGTCATCACATTTTCATACACTTCCATGGTAGGTATTTCAGGAATTTGCATGATTTTAAGCGGCAAACCAATGCTTTTTGCCTGAGCTTCTAACAATTCGACACGAACACCATGCATTGAAATTCGCTGAAATTGCTGATTGACGCTCGTAAGTAAATATTCGATTTTAAAATCAGGATTTTGTAATGTTTTATACAATGCCAGAGCAGAATCTTTTCCGCTGCTCCAGTTAAATATAGCTTTTTGAGGTGTAGGCACGTTGTTATAATTTTCTAAGGTAAACATACAAATTTCATTCGATTTGTTGGTGAAACCTTTGTAACTTTGGATTTTCGCCTTCAAATTTATTTCAATGAAATACATCTTTCTTTTTATCACCAGTTTCGTTTTCGCACAACAAACCCAATTTGTCGATTTTAAATCGGTTTCAGGACAATTGAAATTAAATGCCGTCGAAAAATCAGTTTCAGGAACTGTCGATTATCGTTTTGAGGTTTTAAAACCAATTGATACCATTAAAATCGATGCTAAAAACATGGAGTTTTCTCATGTTCAGATTGACAATAAAGACGTTCTTTATATCAACACAGGCAAGGAACTACAAATTGTGAATCATTTTGAAAAAGGTGAAAATCGTCTAACTTTTGAATATTCGGTTAAACCAAAACAGGCTCTTTATTTTGTAAATATTGATAATTCAGAAACTCAAATCTGGACACAAGGTCAGGGAAGATATACCAGTAATTGGTTTCCTAGTTTCGACGATGTAAACGAAAAAGTTATTTTTAGTTTAGGAGTTACTTACGATATTGATTATCAGGTTGTTTCAAACGGAATTTTAAAAGAAAAAAAATCAGAAGGAAATTCAACGCATTGGCAATACCAAATGCAAAATCCTATGAGTTCGTACTTGTTGATGCTTGCCATTGGAAAATATGACAAAAAAGAATTTAAGGCAAAATCTAAAATTCCGCTAGAATATTATTTAGAAAATAAAGATGCAAATCGTTTTGAACCTACTTACAGATACTCAAAACGTATTTTTGATTTTTTAGAAAAAGAAATAAGCGTTAAATATCCGTGGGGGATTTATAGAGAAATTCCGGTTCGTGATTTCTTATACGCAGGAATGGAAAACACCACGACAACGCTTTTTGCAACCCGTTATGTAGTAGACTCAATAGGTTTTACAGATAGAAACTATACAAATGTTGACGCTCACGAATTGGCGCATCACTGGTTTGGAGATTTAATTACGGCTGAAAGCAGTAAACATCATTGGCTTCAGGAAGGTTTTGCAACGTACTATGCAGCATTAGCCGAAAGAGAGATTTATGGCGAAGATTTTTTCTATTCAAAATTATACGAAACGGCCCAGCAAATTAAATTCGCTTCTAGAAACGATTCGATTCCGGTTCTGAATGCCAAAGCAAGTTCACTTACTTTTTACGAAAAAGGAGCCTGGGCTTTATTCGTTTTGCACGAATCTATTGGCGATAAAGCATTCAAAAAAGCCATAAAAAGTTACTTGAAAAAGTATGCTTATCAAAATGTAAATACTCAAAATTTCTTCGACGAAATAAAAAAAGTATCTGATTTTGATCTTGATCAATTTCAGAAAACCTGGTTAGAATCTACTGCTTTTGATACGCCTGCAGCAAATGCTTTATTGAGCAAAAACAAAGCAATTCAGACTCGTTTAGAAGTAGATAAATTAAAGAAGACACCATTACCAGAGAAAATAGAGTTTTTAAAAAATACATTAGAATCTGATGTTTACGAAACTGTAAAAGAAGCAATTGTGAGTCAGATTGAACCTGAAAAATACGAGGCAAAAAAAGAACTTTTGCTAATAGCGTTGCAAACCAATAATGTACAGGTTCGTCAGGCTGTTGCTAGTTCATTGTCTAAAATTCCGGAAGATTTCAGAACAAATTATGAAACTTTACTAGACGATAAATCATATCAAACACAGGAAATAGCCTTGTTTTATTTATGGAGAAATTTCCCCGAGCATCGAACAGCATATTTAAATAAATCTAAAGATTGGGTTGGTTTTAATGATTTTAATCTTCGCACTTTGTGGCTTTCATTAGCATTATCAACTCCCAATTATAGCGAAAATCCAGAGGCTTTAGTCAATGAATTAATTTCATTTTCGTCTACAAAATACGAAGCTACAACGAGACAAAATGCACTTGAAAAACTTATCGCTTTTAAAATAATTAACGATCAGGTTTTGAGTAATTTAGTTAGTGCGACGACGCATCATATGTGGCAATTTTCAAAGTACGGAAGAGATACGATACGCGTTTTATTAAAAAATTCAGAAATGCGTGCTTCGTTTGAAAGAATTTTGCCTAATTTGAACCCCGAAGAACAATTTCAATTGAATCGTTTGTTGAAAGAGTAGATTATAGAGAATAGAAGCAAGAAGAAAGATGCAAGAGAATAGAAAATAGAATAAAGATGATGGATTTTAGTCTTTATTTTTTACTCTTGATTCTATTTTCTTAAAAGATTATCCAAAAACAAAACCTACAATAATATTTATGAGAGCATTGGTTATTTCTGGTGGAGGAAGTAAAGGCGCGTTTGCCGGTGGTGTAGCGCAATATTTAATAGAAGAGAAAAATCACGAATATGATCTTTTTATAGGAACTTCTACAGGTAGCTTACTTATTCCGCATTTGGCGTTAGGTCACATCAAAAAAATTCATTCTGTTTATACCAATGTTACTATGGCAAGTATTTTTAATATTTGTCCGTTTGTAGTTAAAACTAAAGATGGGGTCGATATCGTAACGATAAATCACTTCAATGTACTGCGTCAGTTTTTTAAAGGAAAAAGAACTTTTGGAGAAAGTAAAGGATTAAAGAAATACATTAGAAACAACTTCTCGTTATCGGATTTTAATAAACTAAAGAAATTAAAAAACGATGTTGTGATTACTGTTACCAATTTTACCAAAAACGAATCAGAATATAAATCGATAAAAGATTGTACTTACGAAGAGTTTTGCGATTGGTCTTGGATTTCAAGTAATTATGTTCCGTTTATGAGTTTGGTCGAGAAAGATAATTTCGAATATGGCGACGGAGGATTTTCGAGCTTGGTTCCTATTCGTGAGGCGATTAATCGCGGAGCCACCGAAATTGATGTAATTATTCTGGAAACCGAAGTCAATATGAATAAAACCGTTATTGGTAAAAATCCGTTTTCGTTAATGATCGACTTGTTCCGAATTGCATTAGATCAGGTTGAAAAACATGATATTGCCATAGGAAAACTAATGGCAAACAATAAGAATGTAAAACTTAACTTATATTACACGCCCACAAAACTAACAGATAATGCTTTGATTTTTAATAAAGAAGTAATGAAAGAATGGTGGGAGCAAGGTTATGAATATGCTCAGAATAAGTCTGAGGTTATGAGTGATAATCGCTAATTTTAGAATTTAGATTTTAGATTGAAATAACCTAAAAATTTAACTAAGAGAATATAAAGAATAGAAAATGAGCAATTTTAGATATAGCATTTGCGAGCCTGTAAATCCTGAAATTATTGAAAAGGGAAAGATTGATTCTTCGGAAATAGTGCAAATATTTGAGCGTTTTCCGTGGAAGTTGCATTTAGAAAAAATGGAGAATGCAAAAAATGTTTATTACTCTCCTTCGATTGAATTTGAGAATTTAAGCAATAAAAATGCTTTAGCGATTTCTGCTATTGGAACTCCGGATCAATATGAATTTTACATCTTTTTTAAAAGGCCAAAAGTTCAAAAAACCTGGTTTGGTTTTAGCGAAAAATTAAATAATAATTATACCTCTGACTTGCTTGATCAAAGCAAAGAGACAACAATTGGATATTTAAAAGCTTTGGCTGATAATAATATAAATTATTTAGAAAGCAGGTTTTAATAATTTTATAAATTGATTTTGAAAAATATAATTCTAATCCTTTTATTA
>NZ_CADCSU010000095.1 GCF_902804475.1 Flavobacterium bizetiae | reverse complement strand
TTTTTTAAAAAGTTTACTTTTTTTTTTAATTGTTTTTAATTAATTCGTAATTAAAAAATGTTTTAATGATTTTTTAAGTAAAAAAAGAAACCATATAAGTGATATAAGTTCATTTAAATACCACGTGCAGAATATCTCCGTAAAGTATAACGTATTTCTAAAATGAACTTATATAACTTATATGGTAAAAACTTTAAACCTTGAATATCAATTTGTTTTTGTAGAATATCCACAAAATAAACGTCCATATACCAACATATACCAATGCTCCGGCCAAAGAAGCGGTCATTGGATTGTTGAAAAATGGAGCAATCCCGAAAGTATATAAATAACTTAAAAGATTGATTTGTTCTTCGGGATTATGTGGGTTTTTAAATTGAATCATGACTAAAGCCTGCGGAATGATCTGCGAGGTAAAGAAAACAATCATTGGATTTACTCCCCAAATCAGGAACGGTTTAAAGCCTTTTTTGTAATTGGCGATATCAATGGTGTAATATAAAATAGTAAGAAAAACGGTTGCCAATCCTGTTGTGTACAAGACGTAACTACTGGTCCAAAGGGATTTGTTTATTGGAAAAATAATATCCCAGATTAAGCCAAAAAAGATCAATATCGTACCGATAATACCCATTTTTTGTGCTTTTTGAATCTTGATGGTATCTGCTTGCAAAAGTTGCCCGATAAGCAAACCAATGATTCCGTTTACGATTGACGGAATGGTGCTTAAAATTCCTTCCGGATCCCAGGTTACGGTGCCGCGGTACATATGTCCTTTTAGTAAAACGCTGTCAAGCCATGAAGCTAGATTGGTTCCTTTATCAAGATTAGCTTCGCCAATTCCGGGAACAGGAATTAAAGTCATAACTGCCCAATAGCCTAAAAGCAAAACAATTCCGGTTATGATTTGTGTTCTCTGAGATGTTTTTAAATACAAAAGCGAAACTACAAAGTATACAATGGCAATTCGTTGTAAAACGCCCGGAAGTCTCACGTCATGATACGCTTCGATACCACTATACGCCAGAAATAGATAAATAAACAGAATTGAAAAGGCAAGAATATTTTTGACTTTTGAGCTGAAAGTGCCCATTAAGGCATAACCTACTGCAATGGTAATAGCCAGTCGGCCAATAAGAAGCGGAATGCCTTCAAACCCAAATAACTGGATTTTTCCAAAAAAGTTGAAGAAAATACCCAAACAAAGCATTCGCAAAGAACGAACTAATATTTTGTTGAATGTGGTGCCGTCGTAAAATTTGTCCGGCATTGCCAGCGGAACGGCAACTCCCATTATAAAAATAAAAAACGGAAATACTAAATCGGTTGGTGTGCAGCCGTGCCATTCGGCGTGTAATAATGGCGGGTAAACATTGCCCCAGTCTCCTGGATTGTTTACGATTGTCATTAATAAAATAGTGAGTCCGCGAAAGACATCTAGCGAAATTAAGCGTTCTTTTACCATTGGTTTTGGGTAAATTGGTTAGTTAATAATTTTTAAATCGCTATTTGGTTTGAAATAATAATTTTGAGAAGATAGGTGGTTATTTGGCTCTCAGTAATTATTACTTTATTATTTTTCAGCCACGAATTCAAGAATTTTTATTTGATTAATTCGTGAATTCGCAGCTTGCTTTTTATATTGTTATAATGTTAAAATTCATTTCTAAAGGTTTCAGTTTTTGCAGCAAAAGAGGCACTAGTTGTTCGCCTTTTTCCAGATAAAATTCTGAAAAATTGGTATGACGTTCCTGTAAACTCTGATTCGGGAACAATTCGAATTGCAAATCTGCAACACGCTGCAGTTCATTGTCTAATTTTCGTTTTTGTGCTTTTAATAATCTTTTTTCAAGATTGTCTAAGCCTTTCTTTTGTTTTACTTCCTGTGCTTTTACAGCTCCGGTAAATGATTTATCGGTTTGCTCTGCAAGTTCATAAAGATATTCAAATTGTTTTTCTAATGCTTCTTTTTGAGGTGTTAAATCAATAGGGAAAGCAGATAATTTGTGTGTAATGGTATTGATTAATTCGGCTGGTTTTGTAAATAAATCCGCCCATGTAAGGTTTAATTTGTCTGCTTTTTGGGCTTGTTTTTCAGTAGATAAAAGTACTGAGTTACGAACCAAAAGCATTGGAAAATTAATATTTACAGCTTCGAAAAAAGATTTTAATTCTAACCAATACGCAATTTCTCCGCCTCCGCCAATGTAGCATAAATTAGGTAAAATAATTTCCTGATACAACGGGCGCATGATCACATTTGGACTGAATTTCTCCGGATTACTTTCTAGTAACACTAAGATTTCATCTTTAGAAAATGAGATTTTAGTATTGTTGACAAAGTATTTATCATTCTCGAAAATAATTCGTTCGCGTAAATCATCTTCGATATAAAATAAATTTATTTCCCGAGGATTCACCTGAACGGTATAGTCTTTTAGCTGATCGATAGTTTCCTGAACCGCCTTAAACGAAGTTTGCTCTAATAATTCTTCTTTGATATACGGAATAAACGCTTGTTTTAAATTCGCATCATCAGCATCTAAAATTACCAAACCATAAGCAGAAAATAAACTATTGGCTAGAAAACGGGTAGCATCGGCTAAGTTTTCGTGTTTTAAATAAGCCTCTTCAAAAAGTTTTTTCAGAACATTGGCATTGGTGCTTGATCCTAATTCTTTTGAATAGATTTCAAAAAATTCAGCTAAACCTTCTGTAGAAAGTCTGCCAACCGGGCCAGTACTTTCTTTGTTCCATCTGAATTTTTTTCCTTTAAAATTAAAATAGTTGATCTCTTCAAAATCATGATCTTCGGTTGCCATCCAATAAATTGGAACAAAATTATTCGTTGGATACTTTAATTTTAATTCCTTCGTAAGATTAATCGTCGAGATGATTTTATATAAAAAGTATAACGGACCGCTAAATAGATTTAATTGATGACCGGTTGTAATGGTATAAGTGTTTTGAAGCCCTAAAAGTTCAATATTTTGTTTCGTTAAATCAGAGATTTCGATATTCTGATATTGTTTTTTTAAAGTCTCAACCAGCGGAATTCGGTTGTTGTTATCAAAATTTGCCGCTTTCTCTGCAATTTGTTTTTCGAAATTTTCTAAAGTAGGAAAATGGTTGTACAGCGGTTTTAATTCTGGTTTTTGATCTAAATAATCTTGCATCAATTTAGAGAAATATCCTGAAGTTTGGTAGCTGATACAGTCGGTAGGCATAATTTTATATTTATTTTTGACAGCTGTAAATTTAATGAAAATATGCAGTTAAAAACGGTTTTAACTATTGCTTATGATTTGATTTTTAAATTTTATTTTAAAGTTCCCGTAATCAGGTTTTTAATTTTGGCTGACGGAATGTTTTTTAAAATGTAAAATACATCAAATTTGTTAAAAATACAGTGTTGTTTTGAAACTAATGCTTGTAAATGTAAAATATTAATAGCGAAACTATATTTTTGTAATCAAAAAAAAGATATATCTATTTTACATGGAAAATAACCTGAAAAAAAAGAACTCCTTAAAACATGTTCTTTTTGGCTCCTTAATAGGAACTACAATTGAATTTTTTGACTTTTATATTTATGCTAATGCGGCAGTATTGGTTTTTCCGCAATTATTTTTTCCCGGTTCTAATTCGACTATAGCGACTTTAGAATCTTTGGCTACTTTTTCAATAGCTTTTTTATCTCGTCCTCTAGGTTCTGCTTTTTTTGGACATTATGGAGATAAAATTGGACGTAAATTTACTTTAGTAGCCGCTTTATTAACGATGGGTATTTCTACCGTTACTATTGGGTTTTTACCAAGTTATGCCAGTATTGGTGTGGCCGCGCCGTTATTGTTGATGTTGTGTCGCTTTGGGCAGGGCGTAGGTTTAGGAGGCGAGTGGGGAGGAGCTGTTTTACTAGCTATAGAAAACGCACCGCCAAACAAACGTGCCTGGTACGGAATGTTTCCGCAATTGGGAGCTCCAATAGGATTGTTACTTTCAGGTGGAACTTTTTTATTATTAACCGATTCTATGAGCAACGAAGCTTTTATGGATTATGGATGGAGAATTCCTTTTATTGCGAGTTCACTTTTGGTAATTGTTGGATTTTATATTCGAACAAAAATTACTGAAACCCCTTCTTTCGAAAATTCTAAAAAAGAACAGGAAGAAGTGAAAGTTCCTTTTTTAGAATTGGTAAAATCATATAAAAACCAACTTATTTTCGGAACGTTTGCAGCCATTACAACTTTCTTGGTTTTTTATTTAATGACCGTTTTTACGTTGAGCTGGGCGACTTCAGATTTAGGAATTGTGAAACGAGACGGACTATTAATACAATTATTTTCGGTATTGTTTTTTGCTATTTTTATTCCGGTTTCTGCTGTAGTGGCTGATAAAATTGGCCGCCGTAAAATGCTTATTATAGCTACAGTGGCTATTGCAATTTTTGGATTTTTCTTTTCTTATTTTTTAAGTTCAGGAAACATTGTTCTGGTAACCATTTTTGCTTGTATCGGAATGGCTTTAATGGGATTCACTTATGGACCTTTAGGAACTTTTTTATCAGAGTTGTTTCCAACAAACGTTCGTTATTCCGGAGCATCCTTAACTTTTAATATGGCAGGAATTCTTGGAGCAGCATTCGCGCCAATGATCGCAATTTGGCTGGCTTCTACTTATAGTGTGAGCTATGTAGGTTTGTATTTAACCATTGCGGCATGTATTTCTTTATTTGCATTTTTAGTAATTAGCAAAGAAGAACATAAGTTTTAAAAAAAACTATTTAAAATAAAATTTCTAAAGAGACTGTAATTTAATATTATAGTCTCTTTTTTTGTTAATTAAAAAAGTATTTAGATATTTGTCTAAATATATAAATGATGAATGATATTTTTAAAGCATTAAACGACGCAACCCGAAGAGAAATTCTCGAACTTTTAAAAGAGAAAGATTTGTCTGCCGGAGAAATTGCTGACGCGTTTAATATTTCAAAACCTAGTATTTCGCATCATTTGGATATTTTGAAACGTGCTGATTTAATTACTTCTGAAAAAAACGGGCAATTCATCATTTACTCCATCAATACCACCATAATGGAAGATGTTTTGCAATGGATACTAACCTTTAAAAAATAAAAATGAATTTAGAACTGAAAAAAGAGCTTCCAATAATTGGAATTGTTTTGACACCTTTTGTGTATTTAGCTATTATTTGGGATAGCCTTCCTCAGAGGGTTCCAATACATTGGAATTATAAGGGAGAAATTGATAATTGGGGCGACAAGTTTTCGCTTATTTTGATGTTGTTGCTATTACCGGTTTTGATGTATGTCTTGATGACTTTTATTCCAAGAATAGATCCTAAGAACAGGATTTCTTTAATGGGAGGAAAATTCTACCAGCTTAAGTTTTTTTTGGTGTTGTTCATGTCTTTAGTTGCACTATTGATTGTGTATACTACCAAGGAGCGATCTGTGAATAATCCTAATTTAGTCTTCGCATTGTTGGGCGTTTTACTGATCATTTTCGGAAATTATTTTAAAGTAATTCAACCCAATTATTTTATAGGAATACGTACACCATGGACATTAGAAAATAATGAAGTCTGGAAAGCTACTCATGTATGTGCTGGCAAGATTTGGGTTATTGGAGGTTTTCTACTAATACTGGGAGGTTTGCTTTTAAACAATGTGTTTGGTAAAGTATTTGTTTTTATCATTGTGGTTTTGGCCTTAATTCCTGTAGTTTATTCTTTTATAAAATTCAAGCAAATACAAAAAAGAGATCGTCAATCAAATTAATTAAATCACACAATCATTCAAAACAAATGACAAAAATAGTACTTATTTTAATAACCATTTTAAGCTCTTTTTTAATGATGGGACAAGAAATTTCAGGAAAATGGAATGGCGTTTTAAAAGTTCAGGGCACTCAATTAAGAGTGTCGTTTAATGTGACTCCAACAGAAAATGGTTATAAAGCAACAATGGATAGTCCGGATCAGAAAGTAACTGGAATTCCTATTGAGAAAGCAACTTTTGAAAGTTCAATTTTAAAATTAGAAATACCAAATGCTCAAATTTCTTATCTGGGAACATTAAATAAAGAGAATGTTATTGAAGGTACTTTTACCCAAGGAGGACAATCTTTCGAGATGAATTTATCAAAAGATGTAATTCAAAAACAGGTATATGCAAGACCGCAAGAACCGCAAAAACCTTTTCCGTATTATACTGAGGAAGTGAAATTTGAGAATAAAACAGATCATGTAACTTTAGCAGGAACATTGTCTTTACCTAAAAAAGAGGGTAATTTTCCAGCTGTGATTTTAATTACCGGAAGCGGGAAACAAAATAGAGATGAAGAAATACTAAGACATAAACCATTTTTAGTGTTGTCTGATTATTTAACTAAAAAAGGAATCGCTGTTTTACGTTTTGATGATCGTGGTGCTGGTGAATCTACTGGTGATTATACAAAAGCATCAACAATCGATTTTGCGAGAGATGTTCAGGCTGGCGTTGACTATTTAAAAACCAGAAAAGAAATTAATAAAAGCAAAATTGGATTAATAGGACACAGTGAGGGAGGGGTAATCGCCCCAATGATTGCAGGAAATTCAAAAGATATTGACTTTATTGTTTTGTTAGCCGCGCCTGGTCTTCGTGGGGATAAATTGTTATTATTACAAAAAGAAATACTTGAAAAGCAATTTGGAGTTCCTGAAAATGATATTAAAAAAGGACAGGAAATTTTTAAAGGAGCTTATGAAATTATTTTGGCTTCGACTGCAAACGATGAAAACTTAAAAAATAATTTAAGCAGCTACGCTCACTCAAAATTTGATGATAAAACGGCAAAATCATTCGTAGATCAAATTACAAATGTATGGTGGTATAATTTTTTAAGAATTGATCCGGCAGTAGCTTTAGTAAAAGTAAAGTGCCCTGTTTTAGCTCTTAATGGCAGCAAAGATTTACAAGTTCCTGCAACTGTTAATTTAGATACGATTAAAAAAGTTTTAATTAAGGCAGGGAATAAAAATACAACAATCAAAGAGCTTCCTGGTTTAAATCATTTGTTTCAGGAATGTAAAACCGGTTCTCCTATGGAATATGATTCGATTGAGCAGACATTTTCTCCTATAGCTCTAGAAGAAATATCCAATTGGCTTTTAGTACAAACAAAATAAGATGCATAAGTTCTAAATAAAAAATAACCGCAAATTTACTTTGCGGTTATTTTTTTATCGTTTCAGGCTAAAATGTCCTCTGTATTCTTTTCCGTTTAATCTTATTGTGGTAAACCAATAATCGGATGCGGGTTCATTTGTACCGAGGTAAGTTCCGTCCCACGAATTATTTTGATTTATTTCTTTGATGAATTTTCCGTAGCGGTCAAAAATTTTAATTCCGATATCAGGTTTTAAATAAGCAAAATCTATTGACCAGGTATCGTTATAACCATCGTTATTTGGTGTAAAGAATTTTGGATAAGGCAATTCATCCACATAATTAATGCAATTTCCTTCTGTTGCTGCAAGAACATGAATCGTAACAGGTATTCTGTCGCTTTCGCAATTACTTATCGTTTGCGAAGCATAGTAGGTGATTCCGTTTTCGAGAGATGTTGTTTCAGACAATGTAGTGCTTGAAGCTGTGCTTTGATACCACTTTATATTCTGCCCTGTAATTTTGATACTTTTTATTGAAGCATTTTGTTGCACGCAGAATGTTTGTGGCGAATCTGATATTGGAATTGGAGTATCCTGAATTTTTACATTTACCGCTAATCTCTGACTTTCACAGCTATTTAATGTTTGAGAAACGTAATAGATTTTGTTTTCTAATAAAGTGGTTTCTGGTAGAATATTTCCGTTTGTTGCAGCGTCATACCATTTTAAATCTGTTCCGGTTACATTAAGATTCTCGATAGTTGCAATTTCATCAATACAGAATTGTTGATTAGTGCTGCCTGTTGGTAATGCAGTATTATAAACATGAATAAAAAAAGGAGTTCTGTCACTTTCGCATCCTATAGTTTGCGACGCATAGTAAGTTTTATTATCTTCTAAAAAAGTTGTATTAGGTAAAACTGCGGCAGAAAAATTAGTATCATACCATTGTATGTTTTGTCCTAAAGTTTGAATACTGTTTATTGTTGCATTTTCGTTTTTGCAAAAAGCCTGATTTCCAGTTCCTGTTGGAGCAGTAGGCATATTGACAATAGAAATTGTGATTCCAAATCTTTCACTTTCGCAGCCATTTACCGTTTGCGAAGCATAATATATTTTACCATCTTCGAGAGTTGTTGAAGCTGACAGAAGATTTCCATTTGTAACAGAATCATACCATTTTACTAAATCACCGGTTATTTGAATATTGGCTATTGTTGGATTTTGCCCTGTGCAAAATAGTTGATTTGAATTTCCGGTTGGTGCTAATGTATTTTGAATTTTTGTTGTTACAGGTATTCGGTCACTTTCGCACCCATCTATAGTTTGTGAAACATAGTAAGTTATATCATTTTGTAATATTGTAGTATTTGGTAAAATAACTCCGGCTGTTAGAGCATTATACCATTTTTTATTTTGTCCAGTTACGACAATATCATCTAAGGTTGCATTTTGGTTGAGACAAAATGTTTGTGGAGAATTGGCAGTAGCAAGGGGTTGACTATTAATTTTAACAGTTTGATTTTGTGTAGAAATATTTCCGTTTCCGTCATTATAAT
This sequence comes from Flavobacterium bizetiae, assembly GCF_902804475.1. Classification (GTDB taxonomy): domain Bacteria; phylum Bacteroidota; class Bacteroidia; order Flavobacteriales; family Flavobacteriaceae; genus Flavobacterium; species Flavobacterium bizetiae. The sequence continues at coordinate 48,212 of NZ_CADCSU010000095.1, read as the reverse complement.
TCCAAACAATTGTGTAGGTTCCTGGTAAACTATAAGATAATGGATTTGTGGTTGTACCTGTAATAATTCCTGTGCAAACATCTGTTGCTGTTGGAATTGTTGTTACTGTTGTATTACAATCTCCGGTTATTGTTGGAAGATTTACAACATCAGGAACTGGTTTTTCGATATCTCCTATAACTACAGTAATTTTTTTAGTATCGTCACAACCGCCTGTTCCAGTAATTAAGCAACTATACTCTCCGCTATTGAGAGTTGTAGCATTTGTAATGATTGGGTTTTGATCTGTTGATATAAAACCATTTGGACCTGTCCACGAATAATTCGTTCCTCCAGATGCTTTAAGCTGTAATGTTTTGTTGGTACAGATTGGAGAATTTGATGAAATTTCTGGAATTTTAAAGGAAAGATCTTCAGAAAATTTCATTAAAAAAAAATTTTTATCGCCCAAAATATTAGATTGATAAGAACTTCCATCGGCAATATCATCATTGAAACTTGATAATCCAGCTACAAAAATTGCACCGTCAGTATGTAAAGCTATTTTTAAAGTATTATCATTACCGATATATGTTCCCCAAATAAAAAGTCCTTCTTTAGAAAATTTACCTGCATATCCATAATGAGTTCTAATTCGGTTAGGTTTATAAGAGCAGGGAGTTGTGAGTTTTAAGTCAGTTCTAAAATCCATATTTCCACCTCCAATGTAAAGTGAATTATTTTGAAAGACTATAGAAGAAATGTTAATATCTCCAACGTAAGTACCCCATATTCTTTGTCCTTGAGCATTTAGTTTTGCTAATAAACCTTTATAAAGATTTGCATTTGAGTCTTCAAATGTTCCAGATGTAGCAATGTTATCGCTACTATAAGTATATCCTCCGATATAAATATTTTCGTCATTATCAATTACTACCGATCGAATTTCTTCCATGGGTGAGCTGCCGCCATAATAAGAACCCCAAATTCTTTCTCCGTTTAAGGAAAATTTACAAACGTATCCATCTCCGAGAAAATTAGAGTTTGGTTTTTCCTGAAAAACACCAGTAGTTGCCATATTGTTTGTACTTTTAGTAGATCCTCCAGCAACTAAGTAAGAATCCTTTATTGCAATAGCAGTTAAATTATCATTTCCATCCCCTCCAACATAAGTACCCCATACTAAATTTCCATTTGTATTAAATTTTGCAATAAACGCGTCTGTATTTATCCCATATGGATTTGATGAATAACTTAATTCAGTTTGAAAATTACTATTTATAGCTATATTTGTTTTACTGGAAGTTGTACCAACAATGTAAACATTATCATTAATGTCAATATCCAATTTAGTTGCATAATCGCTATCTTCACCACCAAAATAAGTTCCCCATTGCCTTACGCCACTACTATCAAATTTTACTAAGAAAGCATCTGAAGATCCTCTTAAATTTGGCTGAAAAGATCCCACAGTACTGATGTTTGTTTCTGACCCTGTATAGCCTGTAATTAAAATATTATTTTGTGAATCAGTTTTTACGCCATAAATATAAACAAATTGTGTACCAGCATAGTAGGTTCCCCATAGCCTATTGCCGTTTTTGTCAAACTTAAATATAATCCCATTTGCAATTGAATTGATATACTGATGACTTCCGCCTGTTTGATGTGCTCCAGACGTTGCATAAGAAGGGCTTTGCGACATTGTAGATCCTGAAACATATGCATTGCCAAGAGAGTCAGTTGTTAAATCAACTTCGTACCAGTTTGAACCAGAACTTCCACTTTCATCTCCATAAAAAGTTCCCCAAAGTCTAGTTGGCACGGGATCAATAACAATAGTTTTTCCGGAAACAGCTTCTAAGCTACTAAACCCATAAACATCTTTTTTAATTTTTCTATATCCAACCTCAATCTCCTTTTTACGATTTCCTTCTTCAATCCAGCTTGCAGGTAGTGTCTCTTCCATTTTTCCGAAACGAACATTCATTTGAATTTTATTATCAACCAAATCAGTTTCAGCTCCATTAAATTTTAGTTGAATATCAGAGATTTTTCCTTTTGGATGAATAACAAAATTATATTCAACAACTTTTTTAGGATCATTCGGAATCGTAAAAACAACATCAATATTAGGGTAAATGTTTTTGTAAGTGATTTGCTTGAATTGATAAACGCCAGTAATTCCTTCCGGTTTATTTGGAATATTATAGTAATTATCAAAATCGGCTGATTTTTGTTCTGTAATTAATTCAACTTTCGAATTTGAGTTTAAAAAATCAATATCAATTCTATGAAAAGTGTATTCTAAATTATATTCTGGTTTCTCTTTGTCTTTTTCGGGAATCTGATAAGGAAGTGTTTTTCGTGTTTGAGAAAGAACAATTGGAGTCTGCTTAACTTCGTAAACGTCGTAAGAAAATCCATTTTTTTTAAGCTGAACATTTAATCCATTAGAGTTTAATAGATATTTTACCGCAGTATTTGGTTTTCCTTTTTGATCGAATATTTGACCTTTATTTTCTTTAAAACCAATAGATTGATTTTTGTTTTGAGAAAACAAATGAGTTGTTAATAATAGAAAAAATAAAAGTAAAGTTTGCTTCATCAGAATTATTTGGATAGCAACAAATGTAATTAAATATCTACAAGATAAAACTAAAATCACAAGTTGAATCTTTTCCTGAAAAGTCATGAAATATGGTGTATTTTTGCAAAAAATAATGTTGCCTTGAAAACCAAACTTTTTGTCGTTACGCCGCCTTTTACACAACTGAATACACCGTATCCAGCAACGGCGTATATAAAAGGGTTTCTGAATACAAAAAATATCGAATCGGTTCAGGCGGATTTAGGTATCGATGTTATTTTAGAACTGTTTTCGAAAAAAGGATTAATGGATTTGTTTGAATTTTCAGGTTTCAGATTTGAAGGATTGAATCAGGACATATCTGATAATTCAAAGCGTATTTTTGCTTTACAGGACGAATATATCAAAACAATTGATGCCGTAATTCAGTTTTTGCAGGGAAAAAATCCAACATTGGCATTACAAATTTGTCAGGAAGATTTTCTGCCGGAAGCTTCTCGTTTTGCACAATTAGAAGAACTCGATTGGGCTTTCGGGACCATGGGAACGCAGGACAAAGCCAAACATTTGGCAACTTTATATCTTGAAGATATATCCGATTATATTGTAGAATGTGTCGATGAAAATTTTGGCTTTAGCCGATATGCTGAACGTTTAGGCCGAAGCGCCAATTCATTTGATGAATTATATGATGCTTTACAGCAAGAACCCACTTATATAGACAAGATTTTAATTTCGATTTTAAAAGCAAAAATTGAAGCTGTTCAGCCTACTTTATTTTTAATTTCGGTTCCCTTTCCTGGGAATTTATATAGCGCTTTTAGATCGGCACAATGGATTAAGAAACATCATCCCGAGATTAAAATTTCGATGGGAGGTGGTTTTCCAAATACCGAATTGCGTTCGCTTTCTGACGCACGCGTTTTTGAGTTTTTCGATTTTATTACCTTAGATGATGGAGAAGTTCCGATAGAAGAGTTAATTTTCAATCTCGAAAATCCAAATTACAATTTATACAAACGAACCTTTCTTTTAGAAGACGGAAAAGTAGTTTACAAAAACGATTCATTAAAACACGATTACAAACAAGCTTACGTAGGAACTCCGGATTACTCTGATTTGTCTTTGGATAAATACATTTCGGTTATCGAAATTGTAAATCCGATGCATAGAATGTGGAGTGACGGCCGCTGGAATAAACTTACCATGGCACACGGTTGTTATTGGGGAAAATGTACTTTTTGTGATATTTCGTTAGATTATATCAAAGTTTACGAACCCGTTGCAGCCAATTTGTTGTGCGATCGTATGGAAGATATGATGCTGCAAACAGGTCAAAACGGATTTCATTTTGTTGATGAAGCGGCACCGCCTGCTTTGATGCGCGCTTTGGCATTAGAAATTCTGCGAAGAAAATTAGCCGTAACCTGGTGGACGAATATTCGATTTGAAAAAAGCTTTTCTAAAGATTTGTGTTTATTACTAAAAGCTTCCGGTTGTATTGCTGTTTCAGGAGGTTTAGAAGTTGCTTCTGATCGATTATTAAAATTAATAGACAAAGGCGTAACCGTAGAACAAGTGGCAAAAGTAACACGCAACTTTACCGAAGCCGGAATCATGGTTCACGCTTATTTAATGTACGGATATCCAACTCAAACCATTCAGGAAACGGTGGATAGTCTCGAAATGGTACGTCAATTATTTGAAGCTGGAATTTTACAATCGGGATTTTGGCATCAATTTGCCATGACGGCGCATAGTCCGGTTGGATTGTATCCGGAAAAATTTGGCGTAACAAAAAAGACCGAAGCTATTGGAACCTTCGCCAATAATGATATTGATTATACCGATTCTACTGGAATCAACCACGATAAATTTAGTTTCGGATTAAAGAAATCGCTCTTTAATTTCATGCACGGAATTTGTTTTGACTACGAATTGCAGGATTGGTTCGACTTTAAAATTCCGAAGACGAAAATTGATCCCGATTTTATTTTTAATGCGCTCGAAGAAGGAAATGACTTTAATACAAAACCAAATGCAAAAGTAGTTTGGTTAGGAGGAAAGCCATTTACAGAACATTTTACAAAATCTAAAAAAGGCAGATCCTGGGAAATGATGACTTTTACTTTTCATGATAAAAAAGAAAGTTTCAACATTCAGACCAATAAAGAAGAAGGTGAATGGCTGGTAGAAATTTTAACCAAAATCACGATTTCGAATGCTAAAAATTATACTTTTCAGGAAGTAAAAGCTGATTTTGAAACGAATTTAGATGATTTTGAATTGTTCTGGTATTCAAAACCTATAAACACTTTACGCGAATTTGGTTTGCTGGTTTTATAATTTTAATAAGAAACAGTTTCTCCATCTTCTGGAATAGATACTTTATTTAAAAGGCCATTTTGTTCTAAGGCTAATCTCAATTCAGATCTTTTTGTTGGGCAATGATTTAAGGCTTCTAAATGATTTGCCAAAACATATTTAGGCGCTAAGGCAACAAATTTCAGGATATCGTTCATTTGCATTAGTAAAGGCTGACCAATATCTAATCTTGCTGTTCCGCAGGCTACTACAGCAATTTCCGGTTTAAATTCAACCAGAACTTTTTGTACATGTTCAGTAAAAACAGTGTCAGAACTTATGTAAATCGATTTTTCATTTGGTAATTCGATATGAAAACCCATTACGTTTCCCATAAGTTTGGCAATAAATCCATAACCATGAATCGCCGGAATACCTGTGATTTTACCTCCCAAAAAATCCTCCGATTCCCAATAATTTAAAGTCTGAAGAATGTTTAATCCTCTTGCGCTCAAAGCATTTTCATCTTTTGAACTGCAAATTACCGGAATGCTTTTTCGTCGAAGAAAAACTTCTCCGGCTTTGTCAATATGATCAGGATGTAAATGGGTAATCAGGCAAATGGTAACACGGCTTAAAATATCCCTGCTATTTTTAGGCAAAGAAACCAGCGGGTTTCTGTGAGGTTTATAACGAAAAACAGTAAAAGGAGCAATGGTTTTTCTTTTTCCTAACATGGGATCAACCAATATAACATCGGTTTCAGTTTCAATAACTAAAGTGGCGTTGCGTAAGTGATGTAATTTCATATCCAGGAAAATTAGATATTAAAAATACGAAAGTTTTTTAAAATTAATTTTACAGTTTTTTTCTAATTTGTATTAAAAATATAACTTTTCAGGATAATGTATTTATAAGAAGGTTTTCGTAATTATTATATTTTTAGGATGCTTTGTTAATGCTAAAAATGTTTTATAGCACTGTAAAAACAATTATAAACAAAATTTACACCGTAAACCTAAACCCAATTCCGTGAAGATTTTCGATAGAAATGCCTTTTTCATTAACTAAAATTTTACGCAGTCGCGAAATAAAAACATCCAGACTTCTTCCCATAAAATAATCATCAGTTCCCCAAAGCGAAGTCAAAATTTGCTCTCTTTTTAAAACTGAATTCTTATTGTCCAGAAATAATTTCAATAATTCGGCTTCACGTTGTGTAAGGCTTATTTTTTCAGTTTCATTAAATAAAATAAAATTATTCGTGTCAAATTGATACTTCCCAATTTCATAAACAGATTTTTCCATCGGAATATTTTTCTGAGAACGCTTCAGGAATATTTCAATTTTCAGTAGTAGTTCTTCGATGCTAAAAGGCTTTACCAAATAATCATCGGCGCCCAGACGCAAACCTTTGATACGATCTTCTTTTAATGTTTTTGCCGAGAGAAAGATAATCGGAATATCGGTATTTAATTTTCTAACTTCTGTAGCCAATTCAAAACCATCCATTTTTGGCATCATGATATCAAAGATACAAATGTCAAAATTTTCTTTTTTAAAGGTTTCCAAACCCAATTGTCCGTCGCAACAATGAATAACTTCATAGTTATTTTGTTCCAGATTGTCTTTAGTCAAAAAAGCTAAAGTTTCATCGTCTTCAGTATAAAGTATTTTGAATTGTTTCATTTTTTATGAGGAATAGACAAGGTTATTGTAATACCATTTGCGAGATTGTTTTCGACTTTTATTTTCCAGTTATGCAAGTTGCAAATTTCTTTTACATAATACAAGCCAAGTCCAAAACCATTCACTTCATTACTTTTCTCGTTTTGTGCACGATAAAACTTATCAAAGATAAACGATAAATTTTTAGGTAAAATTCCGATTCCGTTATCAATAAAAGCAAGTTTTAAGATATTATTTTCTGATGATATTGCAATCGTAATTTCCGGTTTTTCGTTGCAATATTTCACCGCATTATCTAATAAATTATAGACTAAATTCGTAAAATGAAAAACATCAATCTCTATTTTATAATCGTGTGATAAAGTTTCAATTTTAATGGTTGCATCAGGATATTTTAACTGAATATTTTCGATTACTTCCTCGATAATAGGAACAATTAAAATCATTTCTTTTTTTAATGCTAAAGGAGCAGAATCTGATTTGGCAACATTTAAAATCTTCTCGATATGATTGTTCAGTTTATGACTCTGATTGATGATGATATTGGTATACGTGTGAAGTTTTTTATCGTCCTTAATCGGATTTTGTTCGCTAAGATATTTTGAAGCAATTAGTATAGAGGATAAAGGCGTTTTAAATTCATGCGTCATATTATTGATAAAATCCCGTTGCAATTCAGAGTATTTTTTTTGCTGCAAAAGTGTAAAAATCGAATACACATAAATCAATAAAATAAGAATTAAAGCAATCGAAAGGATAAACCAAAAACGCATTGAACTAAATAAATATGTCGTTTCGTTCGGGAAGCGAATCGCAAAATAGTAAACTAAATTTTTGTGTTTAGGAAACGAAACCGTCTTTTTCTCTTTTTCTTTTTCAGAAAACGAAATATACTTTCCGTACACCATTTCATCACTCTGACAATTGTATACGGCGTATTCAAAATCAGTGGTAATATTCATTTTCTTAAACTCAGATCTTAGATAAAATTCTAAGATATCCGGTTCAAAAGCATTTTGAATATTTACAATATAATAATCGTTCGAAATTTTTTGCACAGGATTCTGACACGACGATTCGTGATCCTTTCCTTCATATAATTTTCGGGCAACTTCGAGTAAAGCAATGTTTGCCTTTTGGCTTAATTTTTTTTGTTCTAAAGTAAAAGCCTCTTTTGTCCAAAGCAATTGTGCCACCAGTATGCTAATAATGGCTACAAGTCCCAGAAGGATAATACTATTGAGTTTATTGATTTTCAAGAAAAGGGTATTTTAGAGTGTAATATTAATCAAAATTAGGTTTAAAAACACCGATTAACAAGTCATTAACAAAGATTTGAAAGCGGTTAACAGCGATTAAGATTTGTCTGAAATATCTTTGTAAAGCAAAATTAGAACTATAAACCATTAATATAAATAATTATGAAAATGATCAAAATTTCGATGTTAGCTTTAGCTTTAAGTTTAATGTCTTTTTCGGCAATTGCTCCGATAAAATCGATTACAGCTGAAACAAAAGTTGAGGCAGAAGCTGCTTCTACAATTGTATGGAAAGCAGAAACAATTGATGTAGGCCAAATTCCTCAGGGAACACCAAAAGCAATTGTGTACGAATTTAAAAATACTGGAAAAACAGCGGTTGTAATTACAAACGTTCAGGGATCTTGTGGTTGTACTGCAACAGATTATACAAAAGAGCCTATTTTACCTGGAAAATCAGCTAAAGTAACAGCAACGTATAACGCAGCAAACAAAGGTGGTTTTACAAAAACAGTTACTGTAACAACAAGTGCGGAGACAACTCCAAAAGTACTTACTTTAAAAGGTACAGTAATTTAAAAATAAAGGTTGGTTATAAAATGAAAAACTCCAGTTGAGCCATGTTGCTGGAGTTTTTTTTATGCCTTTTTTTGAAGGAATGCACAGATTGTAAAGTCAGTATTAATTTTTTTTTAAATGGTTTGTTTTCTCCAAAACTTTTCTATTTTTATTAAAAAAATTATTATGAAAATTTTGTATTCGCTTGTTGCTGTTGTACTTCTTTTTGCTGCTGTTTCCTGTAATAAAAAAGCAGACAAGAAAACAGAAGAATCAAAAAAAGCTTCAGAGAAAGTGGTTCCTGAACTTAAAATTACAATTGATAGTTCTGGCATTTCGACATTTTATCAGTCGTATCCTAAATTGGTTAAATTTCAGAATGAGGTTCTGGCTTTATACAAAAAAAACAAATCGACTCAATTGTGGCTGGATAATAGGGGCGTTGTAGAATACGCAAATACTTTGTTTAATAAATACAAAGGATTAGATCAGGAAGGTTTGAAAGCTAATTTTCCTTACAATGAAAAAATCAGTCCTATTTTTGAGCATACAGCCGAAAATAAATTGTCACAAAAAGACACCGATTTGATGATTACGAACCTGTACTTTTATTATGTACAGAAAGTTTCGGGCGTTGACGAAAAAACGACCAGATCATTAGAATGGCTTTTACCCCGAAAAAAAGTTAATTATCAGGTTTTTTCAGATTCTATTTATAAAAAAGCGACTATTAGTGACGACAAAAAGAGCAAAATGTTCAGTCAGTACTATAAACTTCGTGATGCACTTCACCGATATAGAGAGATTGAGAAAAAAGGCGGATGGAAAACTATCGAAACTGCCGAAGATTTTAAAAGTCTGAAATTGGGAGATTCTGTCGCTACGATTGGGCAAATCAGAGAAAGATTGTATATAACGGGCGATCTTAAAGAAAATAACAAAAGCAATATTTGTGATTCAACATTGATAAAAGGAATCAGGACTTACGAACTGCACCACGGATTAACGCCGAAAAACATTATTTTACCGGAACATATTGCGGAATTAAATGTTCCTGTTTCGGATAGAATAAAAACTATTATTGCCAACATGGAACGTTGCAGATGGATTGACCCTGAACTCGAAAAAGGAAAAGAATACATCGAAGTTAATATTCCGGAGTTTAAATTGTATTTGATTCGCAATCATGAAATTGCATTTGTATCGCCAGTTGTAGTGGGAAGAGCAATGAACAAAACCGTAATTTTTAGCGGAATGATGAATAATATTGTTTTCAGCCCGTATTGGAATGTACCTCCAAGCATTATTAAAAGCGAAATAAAACCGGGAATGGCTAAGAACAAAAATTATCTGGCTCAGAAAAATCTGGAATGGAATAATGGCGCAGTTCGTCAGTTACCGGGAAAAAACAATTCGCTTGGTTTGGTAAAGTTTTTATTTCCAAATTCAAACAATATTTACTTACATGATACTCCTTCAAAAAGTTTGTTCGAAAGAGAAAACAGGGCTTTTAGTCACGGATGCGTTCGTGTTGGTAAACCAAGAGAATTGGCAATAGAACTTTTAAAACAAGATCCAAGTATGACTACGGAAAGAATCGATAAAGCTATGCATGCCGGTAAAGAAAGCTGGTATACGCTAAAAAAGAAAATTCCGGTTTATATCGGTTATTTTACCGCTTGGGTAGATCGCGATGGCAATTTGAATTTTTATAAAGATGTTTATAAAAGAGACGAAAGTTTGATAAAACTATTGACTGAAGAATAAGAAGATTTTTTGCCACGAATTACACGAATTTCCACTAATTTATAGAAAAATAATTCGTGCTAATTTGTGTAATTTGTGGCTATATATCAATGCAATACATTAATACACTTATAATAACGTTTGCTATAATGATCAGAATCAAGATCGCTAATCGTTACACTGCCTGCTTTCCCTGAAGAAGCATGAATAAATTTTGAATGCATCCCATTTGCTTCACAAATAATACCAACATGCCCAACGATGTTTTTGTTTCTATAACCGTAAAAAACCAAAACATCCCCCACTTTAAAATCTTCGGGAGCTAACTTTGTTCCTAAATTTTTAAAACCGCTTGAACTTCTGGGTAATGTAATACCATAATTTTTAAAAATATAATTGACAAAACCCGAACAATCAAATCCTTTTTTAGGATCGTTTCCTGCGTAGAGATAAGGAATTCCTAAATATTGTTTTGCATAAACAATTATAGAATCCCGATCAATTTTACTTTGAGCGGTTTCAATTCGGTTTGCTTCAACTTGATTTTTTTTTAATGTAAATGAAGAACATAAAATAGTAACAAAAAATGCGATATATAGAGATGATTTCATTTTTAAGAAGTGTTGTAAGATTTAATTGATAAAGATAGACCGTTGCTTTAGAATATCAAAGGATATGTTTTGCAAGATAGCTTATTAATTAACGGTAAGAACCAGGAAATAGTCTTATGAGTTTGGTGATTTTATATTACTATTTGATGTTTTAGTATCTTTGTGTATCTCATATTTCAAATATATTTGTGAATCGTATTTATATTTTAACAAATAAATTATGTTTCTCAAAAAAATATCATTTTTGATTTCGTTTTTACTGATTTCAATCGTTTCGAGTTCACAAAACAAAACCAATACTTTTTTATATCAGGGTCGTGTTGAAAAACTCCCCGATAACAATGTAGTTTTAATAGGAACGGCTTCGTCGGTTTCGTTTAATTTTACAGGAAATGAATGTTCGATTGCATTGCAAAGTGTAGATTCGTGGGAACATCATAATTATGTTTCACTGGTTTTAGACGGGAAATATATAGGGAAATTGAGAATCGAAAAAGGAGCAGTACAATCTTTTCCAGTAAAAATAACGTCGAATAAAAAGGAACATACTTTAGAGATTTACAAAACTACAGAGGCTCATAGCGGCGGAATTTTATTTGCAGGAACTACGGCAAAACTCACTTCAATTACTGCTAAAAAGAAAAAGAAAATCGAATTTATTGGCGATTCTATTACCTGCGGGGCAGCTAGCGATCCATCGGATATTCCGTGTGATAAAGGAGAATACTTTGATCATCATAACGGATATTATGCTTATGGTCCAGTACTTTCGAGGGAAATTGGTGTCGATTATTTGATGAGTTCTGTTTCGGGAATTGGAATGTACAGAAACTGGAACGACGAGAATAAAGAAGAAGGAATTATGCCTGACGTTTATCCGAATTTGTATTTGACGAAAGATAATTCTAAACCTAAATACGATTTTGCTTTTCAGCCTGATATTATCAGCATTGCATTAGGGACGAATGATTTTTCTGGCGGAGATGGCAAAAAAGAACGTTTGCCTTTTAACCCTGAAAAGTACGTTTCGAATTACATCAACTTTATTAAAATGTTGTACCAGCACAATCCAAAAGCTCAGATCGTGATTACAAATAGTCCGATGATAAATGGAGAAAGAGCGATTGTTTTTGAAGATTGTCTGAATAAAGTGAAGAACGCTTTCGCGGAAGATAAAATCCATAAACCCATTTTAATTTTCAAATTTAAACCCATGACTCCAAAAGGTTGTTCCGGACATCCTGATGTGGCAGATCATAAGGTTTTGGCTGATGAATATGCTCCGTTTTTAAAAAAGTTGTTAAATGAACAATAATATATTTAAGTTTGTTTTCATTCTGATGATTTCCAGTACTATGATGGCAAACGTTACACTTCCGAATATTTTTGGCGATAATATGGTTTTACAACGCAACTCTCAGGTTAAGATTTGGGGTTGGGCGAATCCAAAAGAAGAAATCAAATTGGTTTCGAGCTGGAACAATCAGGAATATAAAGTTGTTGCAAACAATCAGGCGCAATGGGAATTGAATATTAAAACGCCCGAAGCCGGAGGACCTTATATTATTTCTATAAAAGGATACAATGAAGTGATTCTTAAAAATATTTTAATTGGTGAAGTTTGGGTTTGTTCGGGACAATCGAACATGGAAATGTCGGTAAGTTGGGGAATTGATAATGGGGAAGAAGAAGCTAAAAATGCTACAAATCATAATATTCGTTTTTTTACCGTTCCGAAATTAACGGCTACAAGTCCTCAAAATAATCTATTAGGAAACTGGGTCGAGTCGACTCCGGAAACCATGAAAAACTTCAGTGCGATTGGTTACTTTTTTGCCAAACGCTTAAAGGAAGATTTAAAAAATGTTCCGATAGGATTGATTTCTTCGAATTGGGGTGGAACTCCGGCTGAAATCTGGATGCCGGAAGAAGTGGTTCAAAATGATCCGGTTTTGTTGGAAAATGCTAAAAAACTAAACGAGCAAGAATACGGACCACGTCAACCCGGACGTGCTTATAATGCCATGATTTATCCTTTTGTAGGTTTTAAGATTGCAGGAACACTTTGGTATCAGGGAGAATCGAATGTAGGTTCTTTGGTGTACGACCAAACTTTATCGGCTTTGATTACTTCGTGGAGAAAAGCCTGGAATGATGATTTTCCGTTTTATTACGTTCAAATCGCGCCTTATAAAACAGGCAGTAATAACTTCTCGAATGTTACGGTAAGAAATTCTCAACGAAAAGTATTGAAAGAAGTTTCTAAAACGGGAATGGTTTTGACGAGTGATATTTCGGATACTATTGATATTCATCCAAAAAACAAAAAATCGGTTGGGATTCGTTTGGCGAATTTGGCTTTGGCGGATACTTATAAAGTCAATTCTAATTTGGTAAATGGACCGCTTTTTAAAGATTTTAAAGTAGATAAAAACAAAGTTATCGTTTCGTTCGATTATGCTGATGGATTGTATTTTAAGAACAAAACATCAAATCAGTTTGAAGTGGCTGGAGCCGATAGTGTTTTCTATCCCGCAGAAGCTTTGATAAAAAATAATGAAGTGGTTTTGGTAAGCAAGAAAGTTGTAAATCCTGTAAAAGTGAGATTTGCGTGGGGAAATACAATTCAGTCGGATTTGTTTAATAAAGCGAATTTACCAGCTTCTTGTTTTGTTACGGAGTAAGAGGATTTTAGATTTTAGAATGTAGATTTTAGATTTTTTGCCCACGGATTTTACTGATGTAACGGATTGACGCTGGTTTTTTGTTTGCCTTTGTCAGGCTGAGTGGAGTCAAGCCCCGTAAAGTGAAACATACAGTTTGTCATCCTGAGGAACGAAGGATCACACTAGAAACTCGACAAAGATTGGAGAATTACTGTGCGGAATCTCTTGTGTGATCCTTCGTTCCTCAGGATGACAAGATTGAGTTTAAAAACTAAAAGTTCTTTTAACCGTTCGCGTGAGGGATAGTAGTGAAAAGCCCACAGCCTGACGAAGGAAGTGCGAGGACTTGCAACGAATAGCCCGGCCGGGAGGGACACGCCCAAAAAGAAAACTTAGCAACTCAGAATCTTAGAACCTTAGCAGCTTTAAAAAAAAACTAACCAATGAAAAATAAAATAATAACAATCGGGGTTTTTGCCCTGTTTACTGTTGGAAATATGAATGCACAAAAAAAGCCATATCTGGATAAAAATAAAACTATTGAACAACGTATCGATTTGCTTTTGCCTTTGATGACTTTGGAGGAAAAGGTGGGGCAAATGAATCAATATAACGGATTTTGGGATGTTACGGGGCCTGCTCCGAAAGGCGGAACGGCTGAGTTGAAATATGAACATTTGCGTAAAGGCTGGGTGGGTTCGATGCTGACGGTGCGTGGTGTTAAGGAAGTTCGTGCCGTGCAGAAAATTGCGGTTGAAGAAACGAGATTGGGGATTCCGTTGATTATAGGTTTTGATGTGATTCATGGTTATAAAACGTTAAGTCCGATTCCGTTGGCAGAAGCGGCGAGTTGGGATTTGGAAGCGATTAAAAAGTCAGCGGCAATTGCGGCTGATGAAGCTTCGGCATCTGGAATTAACTGGACTTTTGGCCCAAATGTAGACGTTGCAAATGATGCGCGTTGGGGACGTGTGATGGAAGGCGCAGGAGAAGATCCGTATTTGGGAAGTAAAATTGCGATTGCAAGAGTTCACGGTTTTCAGGGCGAAACAATTGCTGATCTGGCCAAAGTAAATACGATTGCGGCTTGTGCGAAACACTTTGCGGCGTATGGTTATGTTGAGGCGGGACTGGAATATAATATTGTGGATATAAGTAATTCTAAGTTGTACAATTCGGTTTTGCCACCTTTTGAAGCGACAGTTGAAGCTGGAGTTCGTACCTTTATGAATTCGTTTAATACATTGAATGGAGTTCCGGCAACGGGAAATGTTTTCCTGCAAAGGGATATCCTGAAAGGAAAATGGAAGTTTGATGGTTTTGTAATTTCTGATTACGCTTCGATCCGCGAAATGATTGCGCACGGATATGCAAAAGATGAAGCCGATGCAACAGCAAAAGCAGTCATTGCAGGTTCTGACATGGATATGGAATCGTATTTATACGTAGCAAAATTAGTGGGTTTAGTGAAGGAAGGAAAAGTAAAAGAAGCTTTGGTTGATGATGCGGTTCGTAGAATTTTGCGTGTGAAATTTGAGCTTGGTTTGTTTGATGATCCGTACAGATATTGTGATGAAAAACGTGAAAAAGCGGTTGTGGGAAGTAAAGCGAATAATGACGGTGTTCTGGATATGGCGAAGAAATCTATCGTATTGTTGAAGAACGATAAGAATTTGCTTCCGCTAAAGAAAACCGGACAAAAAATTGCTTTGATTGGCGTTTTGGCAAATGATAAAAATAGTCCGCTTGGAAGCTGGAGAATTGCGGCTGATGACAATACGGCCGTTTCGGTTTTAGAAGGCATGCAGCAATATAAAGACAATCAATTGGTTTTTGAAAAAGGTGCTGATTTATTGAAACAAAAAGCAACTTTTTTAACGGAAACAGTTTTTAATACAACAGACAAAAGCGGATTTGAAGCTGCAAAAACGGCAGCTAAAAATGCCGATGTTGTAGTGATGGTTTTAGGAGAATACGGTTTTCAGAGCGGGGAGGGAAGAAGCAGAACGGACTTGAATTTGCCAGGCTTGCAACAGGAATTGTTAGAGGAAATTTATAAGGTAAACCCGAATGTAGTTTTGGTTTTAAATAATGGTCGTCCGTTAAGTATTCCGTGGGCGGCTGAAAATGTTCCGGCAATTGTAGAGGCTTGGCAATTAGGAACGCAAACAGGAAATGCGGTTGCGCAGGTTTTATATGGAGATTATAACCCAAGTGGAAAATTACCAATCTCGTTTCCGAGAAATGTGGGGCAGGTGCCTATTTATTATAATAAATACAGTACAGGAAGACCTGTAGATAGTGATAAAAATGTGTTTTGGTCTCATTATATGGATGTGGAAAAAACGCCTCAATATCCGTTTGGTTTTGGGTTGAGTTATACCAAATTTGATTATAAAGATTTAAAATTGAATAAGACTTCTTTCGCAAAAGGAGAAAAAGTTGAGGTTAGCGTTGCGGTTACAAACTCAGGAAATTATGACGGAAAAGAAGTTGTTCAGTTATATATTCATGATGAATTCGCAAGTATAGTTCGGCCAATAAAAGAATTGAAAGGTTTTGAATTAGTGAATTTGAAAAAGGGAGAAACGAAAACGGTAACTTTTACTTTAACGAATAAAGAATTAGGTTTTTATGACAATGACGGGAATTATCTTGTAGAACCGGGAACTTTTAAGATTATGGTAGGAGGAAGTTCTGATAAAGGTTTAGAAGGTGGTTTTGAGTTGAAGTAGCTAAGAAATAATCTCGCAATCCCGATGGCTATCGGGAGCAGAGACGCAAAGTTTTTTTTGCTATTAATTTATAAAGTTTTTTCGCCACGAATTCACGAATTATTAAACAATTTATTCGTGAATTGGTGGCGATTTTTTTTGCATAGCCCTAGCTTCAGCTAGGGGAATTAGATTGAAATAGAAAAAAGGCTTTAGCCAAACACGCAGAGTTTGATTAAAGTATTTTTGTAGGTTAATAATTATAAATATTATTTTTAATCGTTATCTTTGGGATAACTTCATTTGAAAAACAGCTGTTTACAGGTTTTTTAAAGAAGTCAATTTTTTAAAGGTAAGCTGAAAACTTTACAGAGTAAGCATGATTTTAAAATAGTATTTATGGAAAGTTCTTTATTTAAAAAAGTTAGAATAGCGATTGATTATTGGTACATTCCGTTATTGATAGGATTACTTTTTGTTGGAATCGGGATTTGGTCTTTTATTACTCCTTTGGCCGCTTATTTAACACTTGCTTTTCTTTTTAGCATTTCGTTTTTGGTGAGTGGAGTTTTTGATATCATTTTTGCTCTTTCGAACAGAAAGAAAATTGATAATTGGGGCTGGACATTAGCATCCGGAATTATAGGTTTAGTGGTTGGGATATTGTTGATTTCTAATCCGTTAATTTCGATTACATTACTTCCGTTATATGTTGGGTTTGTAGTTTTGTTCCGTTCGATAATGGCGATTGTTATTGCTTTTAATCTAAAGAGTTATTCTGTTCCGGATTGGAAGAATCTTTTGTTTTTAGGGATATTAGGAACAATTTTTTCATTTGTATTATTATGGAATCCTCTTTTTGCCGGACTTTCATTAGTATACTGGACTGCTTTTGCTTTTATAGCATTGGGAATTTTTTATATTTATCTTTCTTTCAAACTAAAAAGAATACACGATATTCCTGAAAAAATTGATGATTTGAAAGAGAAAATTCATTTATAGAATTTTATTAGATATTAAATACTTTCCGGTTTTAACTGGATGTTGATTTATACGTAAACGAAAGGGCTTTAGACAAACTAATTAGGTTTGGCTAAAGCCCTTTCTTATTTGAACATAAATTCCCCTAGCTGAAGCTAGGGGCTATGCAACAAAATAGACGAGAATTTTGAAGCAATTCATTCGTGAATTCGTGGCAAAAAAACTTTGCTTCTTCACGTCTTTGCGAGATTAAAAAAACGCAACTTTTGAATTAATCGCTATTGATATTTTTTTATCTTTAAAACCTATTAAACTTTCAACCATTAAACTAAAACAATGAAATATAACAGATGCGGAAGAAGCGGATTATTACTTCCTGAAATTTCTTTAGGATTGTGGCATAACTTTGGGTCGGTCGATAATTTTGAAAACGCCGAAAGTATTGCTGTAGAAGCTTTTGATAAAGGAATTACCCACTTTGATTTGGCAAATAATTACGGACCGGTTCCAGGTTCTGCAGAAACTAATTTTGGTAAAATCCTTTGGCACAATTTTCAGGGAAATTTGCGTGACGAAATCATCATTTCTACCAAAGCAGGTTACACAATGTGGGACGGACCTTATGGCGATTGGGGTTCTCGCAAGTATTTATTATCGAGCTTAGACCAGAGTTTGAAACGCATGAAAGTCGATTATGTCGATATTTTTTATTCGCATCGCCCAGATCCCGAAACGCCAATAGAAGAAACCATGATGGCGCTTGATTATGCCGTAAGAAGCGGAAAAGCGTTGTATGTTGGAATCAGTAATTACTCAGCAGAGCAAACTCGTGTTGCGGTTGATGTTTTAAAACAATTAGGCACGCCTTGTTTGATTCATCAGGCAAAATATTCGATGTTAGAGCGTTGGGTAGAAAATGGTTTACTAGATGTTCTCGAAGAAAAAGGAGTAGGCTGCATCGCATTTTCTCCTTTGGCACAAGGACTTTTAACAGATAAATACCTGAACGGAATTCCTGAAAATTCCAGAGCGCATAATCCAAACGGACATTTAAAAGAAGATGAGGTTACTCCCGATCGTATTAATAAATTAGTTCAGCTAAACGAAATTGCACAAAATCGTAATCAATCTTTGGCACAAATGGCTTTGGCTTGGTTGCAAAAAGACAAACGTATTACCTCGGTTTTAATAGGCGCAAGTTCTGTACGACAATTAAATAATAATATTGATTGTTTACAAAGTCTTGATTTTACTCCGGATGAATTGAATGCTATTGAAAAGATATTGGTATAAAATTGTATTTTGTAAAAAATAAATAACGCATATCGTAGAGGCGCACAGTAGTGCGTCTCTTTCGTTTATATGAAACAATAAACCCGACAGGTTTTTGAAACCTGTCGGGTTTGAAATTTATAAAGTTTTACTTTATCTATTTTTTCAATTGTAAATTGTACTTATTCACAATATCCAAAGTCGATTTATCCGAAGAAAAAACCGAATTCAATCCTTGTGGTTCCTGTGGAGGATCAGTTGTTAAGGGATCTCCGGGATTCCATTTTCCGTCTTGGGTTACAGGTTTTCCTTCGCCACCAAATCCCCAGAAATTCGCAGCCTGCAACGGGCCATTATTTTTAACGCTTTTGGCAACTCTGCTAAAAATGTAATCATAAAAAACATCCCTGTTTTTTGTTGATGTCGTTGCCAGTAAACTTTCGTTTTCTCTTCCTAAACCAAATTCTTCAATAATAATAGGGCGTTTTAGGTTATTGGCTACCTTAATATGATCGTCAATATATTTTCCAGCATTTTCAAGTGTAGTTGTCATCGTTTTTTCGGCACTATCAGCTTTGAACCAGTTCCAGTTTTTAGGCCAGATATGCATTGTCAAATAATCAATGTTCGGATTTTGGTGTGTTCTCTCGAAGATTTCCATACTATCGTTCGAGCTGTTTTTCCCTTCAGAACCTGTCGAAACCAAATGGTTTTTATCTAAACTATCAATCAGATTTACAATATTATTCAGCCAAATCGTAAATTTCGTTTCATTCTCTACCGTAAAAAGCCTTGGTTCGTTGCCCACTTGCCACGCCATAATCGTATTATCTTCGGTATATTTCTTTTTCGAATATTTATTGGTTCTGCTGATAATAAACTTCACATGATTTTCTAAAGCCTTCATACAAGGTTCACAACTATGAAATTGTTCTGTATACTCCATAAATTGCGGCCAGGTATTCGGAGCAATATTCGGAACCGGAATCGCGCCTTTGCCATTCCACTCTAAATATTGCGACATTCCGCCCGACCATTCCCAGTTATTCGTCAAATACAAAACTGCATACATTTTACGTTTGCTCATTTCATTGATCAAAAAATCCAAACCGTCAAGCAAATCCTCATCGTATTTTCCCTGCTCGTATTGCAATGCCGGACGAACCGTAAAATCGTATTTTCCGCCATCGGCACCAACGAGTATTCTCAGGTTATCGATTCCGTTTTTCTGCATCAAATCCAGTTCACGAAGCAATCTTTTTCGGTCGCCCACTTTTTTCGAAGCCAATAAACTTCCGTACCAATAATTCGTACCAATATAGGCGTACGGTTTATCGCCTTTATAAAATTGCGTTCCCTTAACCGTAATTCTTTCCTGCGCCTGACATGCGATTGCAGAAAATAATAACATTAATCCAAGAGTTTTTAGAAATCTGTTTTTCATTTGTTGTTTTTTTGGAGCTGTTTCCTGCTATCCGTTTCAATCTTTTGTGCCGAACCCCGGTACAAAAGGATTTTCACTTCTATCAGGGCTAGGGCTTTAGGTGTTTTTAGAAGTTTTTGGTTTTCGACAATCTTGTCATTTCGACGGAGGAGAAATCACACTAGAAACTCCGTTGCTAAAATCGCCAATCTTTGTCGATTCAAGCGTGTGATTTCTCCTCCGTCGAAATGACAAAAAAACCGCGTAAACCCGTTTAAATCTGTTCAAATCCGTGTGCCATTTTAAAGCTAACGTTACTTTGGTAATTCATACATCTTTGGTAAAGAATTTACTAATGTCATTTTTGACTTCGTAGTAAACGTCTTAAAATCTGCTGCATTCGAAACAGCACCATTTGGTACAAAATAAGCATCTTTAGTATTGTTCCAAAGCATGGCATAACTAACTTCAATATCATTCGATGTCAATGCGCTGTACAAATAAGTCGAAAACCAATCTGTTATTGGCATTTTTGCATTTGTAACCTGATAACCGGTTTCTGTTAATGCTGCAATTTTTACTTTGGCTTTAGCCAAATCAGCAATTATTTTTAGTTTAGAATTGGCTTTGTTAGCTCCAGATTGTCCCTGATTATCAAAATCTCCATAATTGTCCATTCCTAAAACATCTACATATTTATCACCGGGATATCTGCTTAAATAATTCGCTTCTGTAGTATATGAGTTGTCAGGCGAAAAGGCGTAAAGAATATTATGCACGCCTTTACTATTCTTTAAGTAATCAACGGTGAACTGATAAGCCGTTTTATATTCCTGAGCCGTAGCGAAATTAGCGCCCCACCAAAACCAGCTTCCGTCAAATTCATGAAAAGGCCTGAAGATGATCGGAATCAATTCTCCTTTCGAACCTTTTAGATTTAAAAGGACACTGGCAATTTTGTCTAATTTTTTCTTATACCATTCATGATTTGCTCCGCCGGGCAAAATACTTTTAAAAGCATTTGCTTTTTGGTCTGCCGTCATATCGACGGTATAAAAAGAATCTTCTTTAATAGGTTCTCTCAAATGCCAGCAAAAATTATTGATTATTCCTTTCGCGTAAGCGGCTTTTGTAGCGATTGTAATTTTTTCTTCTTGCTGATAAAACCAGTTATCCGGCTGATTGTTATTGTTTTTGTCAGTAATAAACATAAAATCAGAACCTAAAATTGCAGGATCTGAACCTGTATTTTTTTTGATATCCGAATCTCCGCCATTGTCCTGATAAAAACTATTAAAAGCATCTTGCTGACCAATCGCGACTTTAGTTTTGGCAAGCTTTTTTAAATTATAAAATAAAGCTACAGTCTCTTTGGTAGCATTTGCATCGACCATATATGTTGCCACATTTTGCGTAGTCAACAGATCGCCTGGGTTTAAAACTGGCGGTTCAATGATGATTTCAGGATCTGATTCGTCGTTTGAAGAACAGCTTGAAATTGCTAAAATCGACAGACTTAAAAATGCTATTTTCAAAAATGTAGTTTTCATCTTTTATGTTTTAATGCGCTCAATAAGTTCTAAACAAGCGCGACTATTATGATACGGACATTTCCAGAAACCGGCTTTGTCTTTTTCGATCAAAGAATAATCGCGGTTAATTCCCCAGAACCATTCTCCGTTTTCTTTATCCAGAATATATTTTTTTATAAACTTCCAGTTTTTGTAAACAATGTCTAAATAAGTTTCATCGCCGGTTAATTGATAAGCGTTGTAAAAACCAATTAAAGCTTCGGCCTGAACCCACCAATGTTTTTCGGCTACTAATTCGTTCTTTTCAGGATCTAATTCGTACCACAAACCACCATCAGAATCAAGTCCCTCTTTTGTTGCTTCGGCCATCTGAATGGCATGTTTTTTATAATTGGCAATCAGCGTTTCATCCTCAGAAATTTCGGCACATTGCAATAAAAGCCAGGCCGCTTCGATATCATGTCCGTAAGAGATCACGTCCGGTTTTTCGATCCAGTTTTCATTAAAAAATAAACGTAAATGACCTGTTTCGGTATTAATAAAATGTTCTTCAATCGTTTGTAATAACTCTATAATATCGTTTTGAAGCGTTTTATCTTTCCAAACCCTGAATAAATTCGCATAAGCTTCGACAATGTGCAAATGCGTGTTCATGGTTTTCTTTTCGTTGACATCTTTATCGCTCAAACGCAAATCATCAATAGGTTGCCAATCGCGCGTTAAAGCTTCAAAATAGCCTTTGTGCTCATTATCGTAGCTGTGTTCCTGAATCTTTAAATATAAATTTATAGCTATTTCTAAAGCTTTGTCGTCTTTAGCAATAGCATAATATTCAGATAATCCGTAAATCGCAAAAGCCAAAGCATAGATCTGATTTTTAGTATTTTTTGGTGTTTTGTCAGCATTGATACTCCAGAATAAACCGCCAAATTCAGCATCATAAAAGTATTCCGAAAGAAATTCAAAAGCGCGTTTTACAATCTTTTTATGATTTTCATTTTTTGTGACTTTATAACTTGCCGAAAAACTCCATAAAATCCGGGCGTTCAAAACAGCACCTTTTTCAGTATTGGCAATGATATGATCGTTGAAATCAATCTGACCAACAAAACCACCATTTTCATTGTCTAAAGTATGTTTAGACCAATATTTTAGAATAGCATCAAGTTCGTCTGATAATTCCGTTTTAAGTTGCTTGAGTTGTACTGACACGGTAAATTTAAATTGTATTGTTTTTATCTATTTGATTGATGATCGTTTTCACTGAACCTGCTGAGATAAAAGTATCTGCCGGAGTATTAACAACATAATCGACCAGTTTTTCTACAGACGAAACAGCAACATGCATTCTGGTGTCAGATGATGCGTAATACACATAAACCGTTCCGTCAGTATCTTCAATCCATCCGTTTGAGAACAAAACATTCGATACATCGCCAACTCTTTCGATTCCTTCAGGCCCCATAAAATGCCCTGCCGGAACGTGTGTCACTTTCGAAATATCGTTTAAATCTGTCATGAACATATAAAGTGTATATCGTAATCCTGCAGCGGTATTTCGAACACCGTGTGCGAGATGCAGCCAGCCTTTTTCCGTTTTGATAGGAGCAGGGCCAAGACCATTTTTCAATTCATAAATCGTGTGATATTGTTTCCCAAAGATGATTTTTTCGTCTTTTACAATCGGATTTGTCATATCGTCAACGTAGCCTAAACCAATTCCTCCACCGGCACCAACATCAATAAAACCATCTTGCGGACGTGTATATAAAGCATATTTCCCGTTTACAAATTCAGGATGCAAAACCACATTACGCTGTTGTCCGGTATTCGAAATCAAATCCGGTAATCTTTCCCAGTTTATTAAATCTTTTGTACGCACGATTCCTGCATTGGCTACAGCCGAACTTGTATCGCTTTTAGGCGCTTTTGGATCTTTTCTTTCCGTACAAAAAATACCGTAAATCCAGCCGTCTTCATGGTGAATCAAACGCATATCATAAACATTGGTATCCGGTTCTTCGGTTTGTGGAATCACGCAGGGTTTGTCCCAAAATTTAAAATTATCAACTCCGTTTGGGCTTTCCGCAATAGCGAAAAAAGATTTTCTGTCGATTCCTTCAACACGAACTGCCAGTAAATACTTTCCTTTCCATTTCATGGCGCCTGCGTTAAAAGCGGCATTCATCCCAATCCTTTCCTGTAAAAACGGATTGGTTTTTTCGTTAAGGTCAAAGCGCCAGTTCAATGGTACATGGGCTGCTGTAACAACCGGATTTTTGTAGCGTTCGTATATACCGTTTCCGGCGTGATCCTGTGGCGCATTTTTTTGCCCGATCAGTGTTGTATGTTCTTTTTCTAATGCTACTTTTCTATCCTGAAATGTAGTCGAAGAGGCTATTGCTGTCATATAAATAGATTTCTGTATCTGTATTTTTTTAATTGTTTTGGTCTCGTTTTTCGTTTAAATCCTGTTCGATTACCTGAAGTTTATCTTCGGATAACGGATAGAACAAGATAAAAGCGACTGATATTATTGCTGCAATGGCAGGAAGTATGCTTAACATTAATTGAATTCCGTTCTGGGTTACGGCAGTTTGCTCAACATTAGCCTGAAAACCATAATAGCCTAAAAGCCATCCGGTTCCGGCACCACCAATGGTCCATCCAAATTTTTGTGACATAGATGATGCAGAGAAAACCAATCCTGTTGCTCTGCGGCCTTGTTTCCATTCTGAGTAATCGGCGCTATCGGCATACATCGACCAGATTAATGGGAAAATACAACCTGCACAAATACTGATTAAAACCTGAAAACTCATGATTAAGAACACATCTTCTTTCCCAAAGAAATAGAAAATCAAGCTCAAAATTGCGGCCAATGCCATGGCGCCAAAAAAGGTTTTCTTTTTACCAATTCTGTTGGCAATTGGCGTAGCAGCAATGACTCCGATAATATTGGCGGCTTGCCCTAAAACCAAATAAATAGAAGTGGGCGTCATGTGAAAATCTGTACCGAAAAGCGAGAAATCGAAGTTCACGCTGTTGCTTACATAATATTTAAAGTAATAAACGGCAGCTCCGTCACGGATAGAATTAAAAACCAATGCACCAATTCCGGCTCCCAGTAAAATCCACCAGGGTTTATTTTTTAAGAGATCTTTTAAATCTTCCTTTAGATTATTTTGTTCGTCTGAAATTGGTTTTACCCTTTCTTTCGTAAAGAAAAAACAAGCCCAGAAAAAAATAGTTGTAATGATTCCGAACACGGCAATTGTAGCCAGCCAACCTGATTTAGAGTTTAGGCTTCCGCCGAAATAATTCACTAAAGGCTCAATTAACCAAAGCGCCAGAAGACTTCCTCCAAAAGCAAAAACCATTCTGTAAGAAGACAAAGTATTTCTTTCTTTTCGGTCAGATGACATTACCCCTAAAAGAGATGCATACGGTACATTGATTAAAGAATAAATCATCATCATTGCTGAATAGGTAACGTAGGCATAAATTATTTTTCCTTTCTCATCAAAATCAGGCGTATAAAAAGTCAAAACTCCGATAACGGCAAAAGGCACAGCAACCCATAAAAGGTAAGGTCTGAATTTTCCCCATTTGCTTTTTGTTCTGTCGGCAATGATTCCCACAATCGGATCAAAACAAGAATCCCAGATTCGGGTAATCAAAAACATGGTTCCTACAACGGCAGGTGCCAGTCCGAAAACATCGGTATAGAAAAATAGAAGATACATACTGAAAATTTTCCAGAACATGGATGAAGCAGCATCTCCTAGGCCGTAACCTATTTTTTCTTTTAAACTAATTTTGTCGTGCATTAGGCTTTTTTTAAAGGTTGTGATTTAGATTTGGTTAATTATTTTAATATTTCTATGTGTTGATTTTTTTAGCACGCGGATCTCGCAGATTTAAACAGATTTTTAATTTTTAATTCTCAATTTTTAATTTTTTCTAATGTCTTTTTCGAATAACGTCTTGTCAAGTTTATAATATTCAATAAAATCTTTCTCACTTACCTGACCGGTATATGGAGCGTAATAATGCATTTTTTGTTCTTTTTCCTGCCAGCCGTGGTTTCTCCATAATAAAACATAAGAAATTTTATAATCGCCAATCGCTTTAGATAAAGTTCCTGTCCACCATTTTGGGGCCGGAACGGCTTCGTAACCTGCCTCAGCAATAGCAATTAGTTTGTGTTGTTTTTTACCAATTTCATCTATAATTTTTAGTTGGCTTTGCACTTCTGCTATGAATTTTTTACCGTCTTTGTCGTCATTGTTCTGATAAGAATCAAAACTTATCACATCAGCATAATGATCACCGGGATAATTGGCCAGAAAATCTTCCTGAGAGCTGAAACTACTGGTATTATAAATGTAAATTAAATTATGAACTCCTTTTTTTTGCAAATAATTAAAAGTGAATTTCCATAAAGTTTTAAACTCATCCGGTGTGCCATTTCCTTTTCCCCACCAAAACCATCCACCGGTAAGTTCGTGATACGGCCTAAAAAGTATCGGAATGTATTTTCCTTTTTTATCTTTTAAGGAAAGCAGATATTTTGCGGCTTTGTCTAACCAAATCGTATATTTTTGATGGTTTTCTCCACCGGGTAAAACTGTTTTAAGTGAATTTGGTGTATTGTCCCAGGCACTTTTTCCGGTTGCAGGATTGTCAGAATGCCAGCTGATGGTTGTGATACCGCCTCTTTCGTGACTTTCTTCTATATATTGTTTCATTTTTGTAAAGGGAATACCATCTATATTATCCGGACTGTCATTTTCTAAGCCGGCAAGATCCCAGCCATAAACCGCAGGATAATCGCCAACAACATCTTTTATATCACTTCGACCGTCTTCGTATTTCCAGTTTACGCCATAAGCAAGATCGTCCTGATGTCCGAATAAATAACCTTTTTGAGTCAATTGATTGAGCTTTTTATATAAAGAAACCGTTTCAGGTGTTGCTTTTTTATCTGATAGTGACAAATTAGTATTACTTATAATTTGCTGTGATGAACAAGAAGTTCCTATAAATATCGAGGCGATTAGTGTTAGTATGTTTTTTTTCATTAGGAAAATGGTTGTTTTTCAGTGTAATAAGTGTAAAAGTAACAATTGAAACAAGTCTTGCAAAACCTTCATTTTTGCAATCTGTTTATCAGTATTAATTTTTGATTAAAATTATCAAAACTTTAAAAAGATATTCTATTAAAAGTGATTAATGTTTTATATCAATATTCTTTTTGTAAAAATGATAATTCTATTTTTCAAAGATAATCGGATGTTTATCGTCTAATTAATATTATTTTATCAATTATATATCATATTATTGCAAATAAAAAAAACGAATAGTACTTCCTAAAATAGTTTTTAAAGATGAGTAACACTAAAAATTTTTACAGAGAAATTGCTCCGCTTTCGGCCGGAGACAGTTTTTTGGTTTTCGACAGAGTGAAAGATAGTTTTGATTTTCCGGTGCATTACCATCCGGAATTTGAGATCAATTTTATTTTAAACGGAAAAGGAGTAAAGCGTGTTGTGGGTGATAATATCGAAGAAATAGATAATGTTGAGCTGGTTTTAATTGGCCCGAATTTATATCACGGTTGGGAATTGAATAAATGTACAAGTAAAAAAATTCACGAAATAACGATTCAGTTTCATAATGATCTTTTTCATGAATCTCTGTTGTCAAGACGTATTATGAATCCTATTCGTGATATGTTTAACAGATCTATTCATGGCATTTTATTTTCGAAAAAAGTAGCCGAAGAATTGACTCCAAGACTGGTAAAGCTTTCTAAATTAGATGGTATGGACTACTTTTTAGAAATTACTTCATTGCTTTATGATTTAGCCAATTCAAGAAATCAACGTTTGCTTTCGACTTATACGGTAGATTACGATACGTTTGATGATTATGATAAAATGAAGCTGGTGTATGAATATGTGCAGAAACATTTTGCAGAAAAAATTACTTTAGAGGATGTGGCGAATATTGCGAGTATGTCGATAATTTCATTTAATCGTTTTATTAAAAAACGCACCGGAAAAACTTTCGTTAATTATATCAATGATATTCGTATTGGGTATGCAGCACGTTGGCTCGTAGAAAAAGATATGAGCGTTTCTGAGGTAGCTTTTAAATCCGGATTTAATAACATCGCCAATTTCAATCGTAGTTTTAAGGCTATTAAAAATTGTACTCCTAGTCAATATAGAGAAGATTTTTCTGGGTTAAAACGTATTTTGTAATGATACTTTTTTGACACAAACAAATATTATTTTTAACGAAATCGTTTGCTTTTCTGCGAATTCGCTAATTTTTATTTATAAGATCAAGTAGTTTACTGGGGTTGATTTGCGAATAATGTAATTTTTTACACTTTTTATTTTCATATGTGTTTTTTTAAAACGTTATAGTAAAAATATTATCATCAAATGATATAATACTATCGATTTAATGTTTCCTTGTGTTATAGATTTGTTAAATAATTTAAGAAATAAATACAACCCTTTTTTATGACTTGAATTAGAACAACAAATTTAAACTAACCAAACATTTATTATGAAAAAACTAATGACTAACTTCATTCATTGGAACGCTAACCACAGAGCGGTTCCTTTGATTTTATTTTTGTTACTGACCAGTAATTTTATTACGGCTCAGGTTAAGGTAACAGGAGTAGTATCTGATGATAAGGGACTTTCGATACCGGGCGCAAATGTCATGGTAACAGGAACTAAAAAATCAGTTTCAACAGATTTTGACGGAAACTATGCTATTGATGCGCCAGCAAACGCTAGTATTTCAGTTTCATTTATAGGATATGTTACTCAAACAATCAATGTAAAAAATGGAGGTAAAATAAACGTAGTCTTAAAGCTTAGTGCTGAGGATTTGCGTGAAGTACTGGTAAACGTGGGATATCGTAACCAGAAAAGAAAAGATGTAACAGGTGCAATTTCATCAGTAACAGCAAAGGATTTTAAAGATTCTCAGCAAGTAACGGTAGAGCAATTACTGCAAGGCAGAGCTGCCGGTGTTGTTGTAACCAATAACTCGGGTAAACCCGGAGGAAGTGTTTCCGTTAAGATTCGTGGTAGTGCATCGCTGGGTGGTAGTAATGAACCGTTATATATTGTAGATGGTATTCCTATTTCTGGAGACGCTACAAACCAAGCTACAGGAGGAACAATTGTTAGTGGTTATATTGGTACCAATACAGGAAGCGTCACTAATAGTCCATTGGCATTTTTGAACCCAAATGATATTGAAACGATGGATATCTTAAAAGATGCGGCTTCTGCTGCGGTATATGGTTCCAGAGCGTCGAATGGAGTGGTGATTATTACAACTAAAAAAGGTAAAAAAGGAACAGGAAGAATAACCTACGATACTGCTTTTTCTACTCAAAATGTGACAAGATTACTTAAAACTATGGATCTAAGCCAATATGCAAAGCAACAAACGGCATTGGCTGAATATTATGGTGTAGCGCCAAGAGACGAGTTTGCGGTGCCTTCGGTTTTGGGTAAAGGAACAAATTGGCAGGACGAAATATACAGAACAGCTTTGATGAATAGTCACCAATTGTCTTTCTCAGGAGCAAAGGATAATACGAGTTATTATATTTCAGGCGGATACCTAAATCAGGATGGGGTTGTTATTGGTTCTGATTTTAAAAGATATACTTTTAAAGTAAATCTGGATACAAAAATCAAAGACTGGTTAACAGTTGGAGTTACGCTTAATACAGGTATTACGAACCAAAATATTACTATAGAAGGTTATAGCGATGGTATTATTGGTACTACCATATTATCTACTCCTGATGTTGCCGTTAGAAATTTAGATGGTACTTATGCAGGTCCGCCTAAAAATGGTACACAAGGTGCCTGGATTAATCCGGTTGCCAGTACTTTAATGAACACCAATTATTTGGTACAAAAGAATTTTCAGGGTAATTTTTATGCTAGTATTAAGCTAGCAAAAGGATTGGATTATCGTTTCGATTTTGGAGGCTCAACCAATATTCAAAATTTCGAAGGATTTCAGCCTACTTATGCCTGGGGAGCCGCTGTAAATAAAGTAAATCAACTTCAGGAAAGATCAAATACATGGTACGGACTGAATCTTAAAAATATGCTGACGTACAGCTTTGCTACAGGAAAACATAATTTTACGCTTATGGGACTTCAGGAAGCTAATGATTCACATTGGTTTGGAGGAAGTCAGTCTATAAGTGGTTTGTTGAGTAATGATGTTCACTCGATAAATTTGGGAGATCAAAAAACATTGGTTGCCAGCGAATACAAAGGCGAAAATGCTTTATACTCTTTCTTAGGATCTTTAAATTATAATTTTGATAACAAATACTTTTTGCAGGCTACAATAAGAGCTGATGGTAGTTCTAATTTTGCCGAAGATAAAAGATGGGGTTACTTTCCTTCGATTTCAGGATCATGGAAACTTTCTAACGAAAAATTCATGGAAGGCACTAAAGAGTATATCGACAATATTAAATTTAGAGTGGGATACGGTGAAACGGGAAACCAAAACATTGGCGGTGGATTGTACAGCTCAAACATTCAAACCATTAAATCGGCTTTAGGAAATTTCTTTACGGCGGGTAATATTGCCAATCCGGATCTTACATGGCAAAAAGCTGAAGATACCAATTTAGGTCTTGATTTTAGTTTGTTTAAAGCGAAATTGTTTGCTACTGTAGATGTGTACAGAAAACAATCTTCCGGATTTTTATTTGTGTTGCCTTTACCAACTTATGTTACCGGTTTAGAACAATATCAGGGTGGTTTGGCAGCGCCAACAGTAAACTTAGGAAGTATGAGAAATCAGGGTATTGAGGCAACGCTTAAATATTCGAATAGTTTTTCTAAAAACTTTTCTTGGGATGCTACTCTTATGTTTTCTAAAAACAACAATAAATTGTTGAGTTTAGTAGATAATTTTGATTTAATTAAAGATGTTCAGGTTAACGGATATACTACTAAAACCGTTACGAAAAGTGAAGTGGGTCAGCCAATTGGTCAGTTTTATGGCTATGAAACTGTTGGAATCATCAGAACAAACGAACAATTAGCCAATGCGCCAATTCCGTATACAGGAAACAAAGCGGTAAAAAGTGTTTTGGGTGATGTAGAATATGTAGATCAAAACAAAGATGGGTTAATCGACGAGAAGGATTTAACATACATTGGAAATCCTCAGGCTGATTTTATCTATAGCTTCAACAATCAATTCAGATATAAAAATCTTGATCTTTCTATTTTCTTAACAGGTTCTCAGGGAAATAAAGTAATGAATTTAACGAGAAGAGCTGCAACTAAAAACCAACGTTTATACGAAAATCAATTAGCAGAAGCGGCTGATTTCTGGACTCCGGATAATCCGAATGCTAAATATCCAAGACCAGATGGCGGAGACGGGCATCCTAACATCGCTATATCAGATCGTTATGTAGAAGATGGTTCTTACCTGAAAATTTCACAGTTAACTTTTGGGTATAATTTACCTTCAGATGTGATTTCTAAAGCCAAATTAAGCAAGTTGAGATTTTATGCAAGTGTTCAGAACTTATACACTTTCACAAAATACACAGGTTATGATCCTGAAATTGGAGACTATAATCAAAATGCTTTATTGAGTGGAATTGATTCGGGACGTTACCCAACAAACCGTACCATTACTTTCGGAATGAATGTTGAATTTTAATAAAACGATTATGAAAATATATAAAATAAATTTTAAAAGCGTAGCGGTTTTTGTTTTACTGGCTTTATCTGCTTCATGTAGTGATGATTACTTAGATCGACCTACTCAGGATGGTTATGTTAGTGATAACTTTTACACTTCGGATGAGCAGGTACAACGCACTACTTACGGAATGTACGGAAGAATGTGGGCGCCGTTTTTTACAAAATGTTTCTTTGCTCTTTCAGAAATGTCATCAGGAAACTGCTGGTCGAATGTAGATGGAAATGAAGTGATTCAATTTAAATTAACGTCAGATAGTTTTATTTTATCTGATCCATGGAGATCGTGTTTTGGTGTTATTGCACAATCCAATGATTTAATAAATAATTTAAATAGTAATGCAAAAGCGGGCGTAAGTCCTGCCGTTATTAAAAATACAATTGCCGAAGCGCACTTTTTTAGAGCTGTTTCGTATTTCTATTTAGTTCGTTTGTTTGGGCCTGTGCCTATTATTGAAGACAATTTAGCTCTTGCTAAAAATCCAATGGTGAACACGAACAGAATTGAAGATGTGTATAAATTCATCGAAAATGATTTAAAATATGCTGCGGCAAATCTTAAATCAAAAGTAAGATTGAGAGGGGGAAGCACAGAGAATGTTTTTGTTTCGCAAGGAACTGCTGAGTCGTTTTTGGCTAAAGTTTATCTCTATGAGAAAGATTATCCAAACGCCAAATTAATGGCAGAAAAAGTAATTAATTCAGGAGAATTTGGTCTTTTACCTAATTATGCTGATTTGTTCCTAACAAGTAAAAACAATAACGAAGAATCTATTTATTCATGGCAATGGTCTGGTGCTGTTAATGAGTATCAGGCAGGAAATTTTTCTAATGTACAATATGGTCTCGATATTTTAAACGACAGAGTATCTTATGGAGCAGTTTATGTGCCTTCTAATGATATTCAGGAAGCTTTTGAAGTGGGAGATTTAAGAAGAAAAGAATCTTATATGATTTATGGAGATACTTATCCTGCATTAAAAGGAGATGATGTAGTAGGGTTTACTTTAGATAAAACAAAATATCCAAATGTGCTGGATGCTACAGGTGCAGCGGTAAAAAAATATGTTGTAGGTCAGGAAACGGGCGAAACTGGTCCGGCAGACAATTGGGGCGCTATGAGCAACTGTAATTATATTATGCGTTACGCGGATCTTTTATTAATTCATGCCGAAGCAATTTTAGCAGGAGCTAATGAAACCAGTGATCCTTCTGCGAAAGCATCATTTAATAAAGTCAGAAAAAGAGCAGGTTTAAGTCAATTGGATAATAATATTCCATTAACGAAAAAAGCATTGTTTCAGGAGCGTAGAGTAGAGTTTGCTTTTGAGGGAGAATTCTGGTACGACCTGGGCAGATTGCCAAGAGCTGAAGCTATCGATATCGTTTCAAAGCAAGACAGAGGTTCTGATTATGAGGGAGAAAAACATTATACACCGGTAGAAACTGATTTTATTTTTCCAAAACCGGCCAACGATGTAAGGAAAAATCCAAAATTAAAAGAAGCTCCGGTTCCTTACGTTTTTAAATAAACCTTAAAGAAAAACAATTATGAAAAATATAAAAAATATAATGGTATTGAAGTTTTATTTACTGGCTTCAATTTCAATTTTCTTACTTAATTCCTGTTCTAATGACGACGGAGGTTCTTCGGGTACATTGGCCATTACAGGAATTAGCAAATCGGTTATTGATGATCCTTTGGTCGAAGGCGACAGACAAGTAGATGTACCAACAGATGTTATCAATGCGGGTAATACCTATATTATTAGAGGTTCAGGTTTTTCGACTTTAAAATCAATTTCGTTTAATGGTTTAGAAACGATATTCAATCCAACTCTGGTTACTGATAATGCGATTGTGATAAATGTAGATGCCGCTACTCCTTATTATAACGAAATGGATGAGATGAAATTGGTTACGAATATAGGAACGTTGGTTTACTCTGTAAAAGTGCGACCTCCATTTCCGAGTATTACAGGATTTCCTATCAATCCTACTCCGGGAGATATCATTACAATTACCGGTGATTATTTTCTTCGTCCGGTTGTGAATTTTGGAACTACAAAAGTGGAACCTATTACTTCTTCGTTGACAGAACTTACTGTACAAGTGCCGGATAATATTCAGTACAAAAGTTTATCGATTACCAATGTATCCGGAACTACCGTTGCAGGACAATCTTTTGGAAGTGCCATTTACGATGATTCGTATACTTCGATAAGTGATGGATATGCGTTATGGAATGCAGAGGATCCTTATAATGACGCTTATACTAAAGATCCTAAACAAGGTT
The DNA here is from genome assembly GCF_902804475.1 of Flavobacterium bizetiae. GTDB lineage: Bacteria > Bacteroidota > Bacteroidia > Flavobacteriales > Flavobacteriaceae > Flavobacterium > Flavobacterium bizetiae. Next base: position 14,801 of record NZ_CADCSU010000095.1, on the reverse strand, counting down.
CAAAATGTATTTCATGGAAAGCCAATCAGTGGGGCGGATTAGAATTTAAAGTGGCTAATTCTAAAATTGATCTTTCTAAATATAAAGGTATCAGAGTAAGTCTTAGAGGGCAAAATGCGGGTAAGATTGGTGTTTTCTTAAATGGCAGCGATGCAATTAAACCATCATATAGTTTTTCATCAGACTGGACGTATGTTGAAATTCCGTTTAGTGCTTTTAATAATCCTGCAGAACTCAATAAAATTTCTATTCAGGAATTTGGAGGTAAAGTAGGAGGAAATACGATTTTTATTGATGATTTAGGTCTGATATTAAAATAGTGAATAGGTTTTAGAAGTATCATTTCAACATTTAAAATGATGCTTCTAATTCTTGAGATGTAAACATTATTAAAAAGAAAACTTATGAAAATACTATATAAATTAAAACAAATTGCCTTAGGTGCATTTTTGCTCGCCGCAGCTTATTCTTGCGACGATACGATTGAGGATGTTGGTGGCGCAGAGCAGAATTATAATACGGTTTATGGTTTAATAGCTGCAAATACCAATTTATCGACTTTTAATAAAGCTGTAGAGTTAACCGGATTAAAATCTACGTTTGATAAACCGGATGATTTTACCTTTTTCATTCCGACCGATGCTGCTTTTGATGCTTATCTGGTAAAATCCGGTTATGTAAATTCGCTTGGATATCCTGATATTAATTTGGTTCCGGTAGATGTTTTAAGGGAGGTGGTTTTAAGCCATGTTGTAAAAGGAGTAAAAAAGAGAGTAGGATATTTAGACGGCGTACAGGCAGATTATTTAACCACAGGAGAATTGGCTACTATGGCCAATGCAGAAGATGCAGATCTTTATTTATTGGGCGTAAATGTTACCAATGGAGTATTAAAAGTAAATGGCTCTGATAAACCGGCTCCGGGAGTAGATTATTACGGAACAAATGGTTTTGTGAATGTTTTAGACAATGTGATATCTTTAGATCCTCCGGCTCCGGTAATTGACGGAGTGTCTAATGCATCTCCATCTCCGGGAGAAGATATAATTATAAAAGGTTCACATTTTGTACAGGTGCAAACGGTTAAGTTTGAAGACAAAGCAGTTACGTTTAAAGTATTGTCTAAAACAGAAATACAAGTAACAGTTCCGGCAGATTATGGCTCTAATGCTCTTGTAAAAGTACAAACAGTTTACGGAACTTCGAATGTTGCTACTCTTGGGGTTAAGTACCTGTTGTTTGGAGATGATTTTAATGGTTCGCCTGCTCCAAGCTGGACATGGAATTGGGGTGGAACAGAAGATTTTCAAAATACTGAAATGGTAAGCAGAGGAACCAAATCTATTAAAAGAGAAAATAAAGATGGATGGAGTGGTCTTATGATTGGGTTTAATAGTCTTAAGGTTGCTGATTATCAATATTTAAAAATTTCGATTTATTCTACAGCTTCTACAAGAATTTTGTTCTCAATAGCGGGTCAGGATGATCCTACAGGTATTGCTGTTGATATTAAAGCCGGACAATGGAATAATATCTCGATACCATTTTCAAGCCTTCATACTGAATTGCTTACCAATGGAGAATTTAATTCTTTATTTATGAAAGAATATTCGGGATTACCGGGAACCGTATATCTTGATGATATAGGTTTCTTATAAAAGAAAGTTTTTATTTTGAGTTGTATTTTAAGTATTCCCTAATTCACTCGATTAGGGAATATTTTTTTATGGATTTTGATTTTATTTATTGATAATCAATTTGTTATGTGATTTTTTAGTATTGTTATTTGAGGAAATAGTATCTTTTTTTATCTGTTTTTCTGGTTAAATTTATTTCATATTAACAAACCAAAAAAAAGAATTTATGAAAAAAAATGACTTTCAATTTTCAACAAAGCAAAAACTTTGTTTATTAGGTTTTATTCTGATTTTAATGGGCTGTCGAGTAAATGCTCAGGAAATTTCAGGTTTAAATCCTTATTGTGTAGCGTCAAATCCATCTTATTCAGTAGTGGCGCCAAGCGTGCCTTATGATGAAGTAGTGTGGTCTTGTACAGATCCATTAGTAACATTTTCAGGAAATCCATCGCCGTTGACGCTTTCTAAAGTTTTGTATAAACATCCGGGGGGTATTGCCGGAGGAGAAATTCTCAAAGTAGAGTTTAAAAATGCAGGAACGGTTGTCGCAGTAAAGCAAATTACATTTATCGCACCGGAAGTACCGGTACAACCTAATTATTTGGTAACAAAAACAAATGATTACTGTACTTATCAATATCATATTATAACATTAACCGTAACACCGGATCCAAATCCAAGCTCAAATACCAATTTTTCAATCGCGCCAAGAATAGCAGATGCTAGTATTGTAGTAACACAAACATCGAAAAATGTATTCGAATTAAAACTGCCGTTAAATGGTCAGCCTTACTTTTTGTATGATGTAACACGAACAACTTCAGCAGAAGGATGTCAGTCGAATACCGTGTCCAGCACCGCTTATGGTAATTCGGTTTCTTTAAATTTAACGGGTTGTGCTAATAACACGCCTAATCCGGGAACAAATTATGATTTTACAGTATCGCCAAATCCGTATAGCGATGGCTATATAACGATAGTGGCGACTGCCGTTTCTTCGCAAGCTACAGCGACTTGCAGGATTTATAATAGTTCAGGCGCTTTAAAACTTACATTTTCCTTGCTAGGACCAAGTACTTATATTCCGCTTAAAACAGCGGTAGGGCCGTCTTTGACACCGGGAATTTATATTGTTCAGGTTACCTATCCAAATGGAACGGTTAAGACTAAAAATTTAGTTGTGAATTAAAAAAAAATGTTCTTCTTAAAACAAAGAACTCCATTTCGAGATCATCGATTTGGAGTTTTTTATATCATTAATTGTTAAGTTTAAATATTCTTTAATAACTAGAAAGAATAAAAAAAATATCAAAATAAATTAGAATGAAAAAAACAATATTATTAGCCCTTACAATCTGGTGCAACTTTAGTTTTGGCCAGGGAAATACCCATACACAATCAGCAGGAAAATTTGAAGGTTTGGCCATGACGCCTCCTATGGGTTGGAATTCATGGAATACCTTCGGAACAAGTATCGACGAAAAATTAGTAAAAGAAACCGCTGATATCATGGTATCGTCAGGGATGGCTGCTGCCGGATACAATTATATTGTACTTGATGATGGCTGGATGACAAGAGAGCGTGATGCTAACGGAGATTTAGTTCCGGATCCTGTTAAGTTTCCAAACGGAATGAAAGCTGTAGTTGATTATGTGCATAGCAAAGGCTTAAAGTTTGGTTTGTACAATTGTGCAGGAACGCAAACCTGTGCGGGCTATCCGGGAACTCGTGGTTATGAATATCAGGATGCAAGATTTTATGCTAAATTAGAAATTGACTTTCTTAAATATGACTGGTGCAATACAAAAGGAATCACAGCACCAGAAGCGTACACCACAATGAGCAATGCGCTAAAAACTGCCGGAAGACCTATTGTTTTTAGTCTTTGCGAATGGGGAGATAATCAGCCGTGGGAGTGGGGTAAACCAGTTGGAAATTTATGGAGAATCTCTGGGGATATTTATCCTTGTTTTGATTGTGAATTCAAACATCCTGAAAATTGGTCGTCTTGGGGTTTTATGAAAATAGCCGAAATGCGAAAAGACATTCGTAAATATTCAGGTCCGGATCATTGGAATGATTTTGATATGATGGAAGTTGGAAATGAAATGAATGATACCGAAGATAAATCGCATTTTGCCATTTGGTCCATGCTTTCGTCTCCGCTTGTTGCCGGAAATGATTTTAGAAAAATGTCTAAAGAAACTTTGGCTATTTTAACCAACAAAGATCTGATTGCAATCAATCAGGATAAATTAGGAATTCAGGGTTTTAAGTATTCAGCCGAAGACGGTTTAGAAGTTTGGGTAAAACCTTTATCAGATGGAAACTGGGCTGTTACTTTTTTAAATAGAAGTGAAGTGAGTAAAAAGATCAATTTCGATTGGAAAAAACACCTTATAAAAGACGCGGATTTTGGTTATGAAGCGAATTTTAGTAAAACAGTTTATAAATTGAAAGATCTTTGGAAGAATAAAGAAATCGGAAACACAAAAAAGAATTTTGTTGCAGAACTCGGATCTCATGATGTTATTACTTTAAAATTAACTCCTCAATTGTAATTGATGATGAAAGCAAAAACATATTTTTTTAGCCTTACCTTATTATTGATGTTTTTTATATCGAATGCGCAGTTTGTAAAACATCATGACCAGTTGGGTGTAAGCGGAACACAATTAGTGGATAAAAACAATAACCCAATCGTTTTGCGCGGAATGAGTTTTGGCTGGCATAGTATGTGGCCCAGATTTTATAATGAGAAAGCAGTAAGTTGGCTAAAAAAAGATTTTAATTGTAATGTTGTCAGAGCAGCAATGGGTATTGAGCTTGGAGAACATTCCTATATGAAAGATCCGAAATTTTCAAAAGAAAAAATTGAAGCCGTTATAAAAGGAGCAATTAAAGCTGATATTTATGTAATTGTCGATTGGCACAGTCATAATATTAATCTCAACGAGGCCAAAGGTTTTTTTGCAGAGATTTCAAAAAAGTATTCTAAATATCCCAATATTATATATGAGATATTCAACGAACCTGATCATGAAAGCTGGGCTGAGGTTAAAGCTTATTCTGAAGAGATAATTAAAGTGATCAGAGAAAATGATCCAAAAAATATTATTCTTGTTGGCTCACCACATTGGGATCAGGATGTTGACCTTGCCGCAGCCGATCCTATTTTGGGTTATCATAATATAATGTATACCATGCATTTTTATGCTGCCACGCATGGCAAAGATTTAAGAGATAAAACCGATAAAGCAATTCAAAGCGGTCTGCCTGTTTTTATATCTGAATCTGCCGGAATGGAAGCTTCCGGTGATGGTCCTCTTGATTTAAAAGCTTGGCAGGAATATATCGATTGGATGGAAGCCAGAAAACTAAGCTGGATTACGTGGTCTGTATCTGATAAAGATGAAACCTGCTCTATTCTAAAAAAATCAGCTAAATCAGAAGGAAATTGGAAAGAAGAAGATCTAAAAGAGTCCGGAATTAAAGTTCGTGAGTTTTTAAGAAAGTACAATACGCAAGAGTAGTAGTATTACTTGTTTAATTTAAGAAAAGCCTGTTCGTTATCGAACGGGCTTTTTTCGTTTTAATCACGAAAAATAGTAAATGTTTATTCCTTAAGTTTAAGTTTAAACCGGGCTTTTTGCAGTTCTGTTTTTGTAGGAATTATCAAGGTTTGTTTTTGCTTGATTTTTGATTTTTTAGTTCAGCGGTTTTTAAGTTCTTTTTGTGTTTTATTTTTGTACACCCCTGTTTTTTTATGGGTATTAGTGTTTTTGTGTTAGTTTTTATGAGTGTTTAATCTCGTTTTTGAGTGTTTTTTATGTTGTGACCCTATTTTTTATGGTTTAAAATGTAAAATTTGGTTATTGATTTTTCAAAAATGATTCTCTATTTATGTCAAATCACGATTATTGTTAATTTAATTTTTGTAATCCATAATTCTGCTGTCAAAACATCAAAAAAGTAGTTTGCAATTATTCTACTCATACAAAAGTTAATAAATTCGCTAATGAAAATGAAGATGATTTAGAGGCAGAAAAGAGGTTTTAAAAAGGGACTTATAGTATTACAATACACATATAAAAGATTAACTAACCAGAATCAATTAATAACCAAAAACCAATTACACATGAAAAAAGTATTACACATTTTTGCCGCGATGTTAACGAGTTCTTTTGCTTTTGCTCAAGATGATACTGAAACCACAACTTCGCCAGCAACAACTTGGGGAGGATCAGCAGATGCTTATTATAAATATGATTTTTCAAAACAAATGAATGGCTTAACGAGCTTTACCAACTCACAAGACTCATTCGAATTAGGAATGGCCTCAGTTCAGGCAGCGCACACGTTCGGAAAAGCCTCTGTTTTTGTAGACTTAGGTTTCGGAAAAAGAGCAGGAGAATTTTCATATAATGAAACAACAGATAAAGATATTGATGCAAAATTTTTAATTAAACAATTGTTTTTCACTTATCAAATTACAGATGAATTTAAAGTAGTGGCAGGTAGTTTTGGTACACATATAGGATATGAAGTATTAGATGCGATAGGAAATAAAAACTATAGTATGTCTTATGCCTTTTCTTATGGTCCGTTCTTTAATACCGGGGTAAAAGCACAATATACCTCAGGAAAATTTACTGCCATGGCAGGAATTACAAATCCTACTGATTTTAAATCAGCTATGGATGCCGGTTCAACTCAAAAAACATTTATAGCTCAGTTGGGTTATATTGGAGAAACAGGAAGCGCATATTTGAATTTTACATCAGGAAGTACAAATCCTACTCCGGGAACTTTAGTAGTGCCATCGGATGAAAATAAAACACAAATTGACTTTGTGGCATCAAAAACAATAACAGATGCGTTTTCTTTAGGATTTAATGCTACTTATGCTAAAACTAAAAATGACTTTGACAGCAGTTTAGATGGCGATTGGTTTTCATTAGTAGGATATGCTAACTATGCTTTCAAACCGTCATTGAGCTTAGCTTACAGAATGGAATATTTTGATGCTAAAGATGCTGCCGCTAATGTAGGGACCTTAATGGGATCAAGTGTTTTTGCTAATACAGTTTCTTTAAACTATAAAGTTGGAAAACTAACTATAATTCCTGAGTTAAGATACGATGCAGCCTCAGAAGATATCTTTTTAGATAAAGATGCTTTACCAACAGGCGGATCATTCTACGCTCTAATTGCTACAACATACTCTTTCTAGAGATAAAGATTGATATTTTTTTTTTTTTTTTGGAGCTGTCAAAACACACTAATGTTTTGGCAGCTTTTTTATTTGATCGTTATTTTTTGTTGCTTCGAATTGTTCAATCTTATTAAGTTTTTTAAAAAGCAATATTAATCCCGTAAGTGTTAAAAACGAAAGCTTTAAACAGAATTTTGTCATTTCGACGAAGGACAAATCCCCGCGAGAAACTCCGCAAAGAGAATCCTGGCTTTTTAGAATTACTCGCGAAGATTTGCTTCTTTTGTTCACATCGCTCGAGTCTCCTTGAAATGACAAAATAGATAAAATATTGTTATGAAAATGATTGTCCTAGCCCCGATAGTAGTGGAAATCCTTTTGTGGCGGTGTTCGCCACAAAAGATTGAAACGGATAGCGGGATTAGCTCCTGAAAAAAAATGTTCTTTATTTAACTACACAAAAAAAACGCGTTCCTAAATATTTAGAAACGCGTTTTATACTTTTTATATTTTGCTTTTACTGAACTTGCTTTTTGTAAATCGAATAAATAGTATCTATTGTTTTTCGATCTAGAGTAGGCGTTACATCAGTTTGAATATAATGTAATTTGAAAGCCTGAATTGCTGCCGAAAGATTCTTGGTGTTATAGCCAATAATTCTCAAAGCAGGTTCGATTTTAAAATCAAATGGAGCTTCTTCTAAAATCGGATCCGGCCAGATACCAAATCCTTTTTCTGCCAGGGTTTTCCACGGAAACAAAGCACTTGGATCTTGTTTTCTGCCTGGCGCAATATCAGAATGTCCTAATATGTTTTGAGTAGGAATGTTGTAGTCTTTCTTTAATTTTGTTAAAAGAGCAACCAAACTGCTAATCTGTGCTTCTGTAAAAGGTTTAAAACCATTATTGTCAAGTTCTATTCCTATAGACGAAGAGTTTATATCTGTATTTTTTCCCCAAGTTGCAGCTCCTGCATGCCATGCTCTCAAATAATCATTTAACATCTGAACTACTTTTCCGTTTTCAGAAATGATATAATGAGCACTAACCTGAGTTCTCGTTAAGGTAAAAGTTTTTATCGTCTGCTGGATTGAATCCTGAGCAGTATGATGAATAATGATGAAACTCGGTTTTCTTAAATTAAAGTTTACTGTTCCAACCCATTCTGTATTTACACCATTAAGTAAATAAGTCGAACCCGTTTTCGATAAAGTATCTTTTACAATACCCAGTTGGGCTGCATAACTGGTGTCGATAACTACCGGGCTAACTGCAGGTATTGGTTTAGCTTCTTTGCTTGTAATTTGGGTTTCTAAAGTTTTAAGCTGCTGATCGTAGACCTTTTCTGTGGTCTTATATGGGTTTGTCGAACAAGCGGTAATAACAAGTGCTAAAATCAGATAACAAAAGTGTTTTTTTGTCATAGTGCTTATATTTTAAGATGAGGTTGAAACAGTTATTCTTGAATTTTAGTTGCTTCAGTTTCTTCTTTTACTTCTTTTGTGTCTTTATCTTTAGAATCTTTTTTCTTTTTTGACTTCGAAGGTTTTTTAATTTCTTTAAAGTCAGCCATAAAGGCAGTATATTTTTCTACCTGATCAGGATTAAGATAAGAAGTCACTTTTTTAGTAGTGCTTTCTCTTAATGCTTTAATTTGCTCTACTTTTTGATCCTGACTACTGCTTTCATTTTTCAAAAGAATTCCTTGTTCTCTCATGCTGTCAGCAAAAACATTTGCAATTGCAATTGCCTGAAGTTCATCAAGATTAACCACCGGCTTCATTTGTTCTACAATTTTAGCTGCCATCTCTTCGGGTGGAGTTTCTTTGGGTTTGCTTGTATTAGGTTGAGGTCCTGACATCATACTTCTGTCCATTCCCATTCCGCCACCGCGTCCATAACCATTTCCGTAACCGCCGCCGCCATAGCCATTATTATATCCGTTTCCGTATTGAGCCGAAGCAAAATTGAAACAGAATAAGGTAAAAACCAAAAGAAATAAAGATTGAGTAGGTTTCATAAAAAATGTTTTTATCTTAAATTGATAATTGTTTAGCGTAAATTTAAGCAGGTTCTCCGTATAAATCAAATTCTGTTGCTTCTATTATTTTTATATTAACAAATTCACCTGTTTTTACGTAATGTTTAGAGGCATCAATCAAAACTTCATTATCAACATCCGGACTATCAAACTCTGTTCTTCCAACAAAATGAGCACCTTCTTTTCTGTCAATAATACATTTGTAAACCTGACCAATTTTTTCCTGATTCAGGTCCCATGAAATTTGCGATTGCAATTCCATTATTTCATTTGCTCTGGCTTGTTTTACATCATCCGGAACATCATCTTCTAATAAGTAAGCATGTGTATTTTCTTCGTGAGAATAAGCAAAACATCCCATTCTGTCAAATTTCATTTCCTGAACAAAATCTTTCAAAATTTCAAAATCTTCCTGAGTTTCTCCAGGATAGCCAACGATTAAAGTTGTTCTGATAGCCATTCCCGGAACTGCAGCTCTAAAATCTTTCAATAACTGAGTTGTTTTAGCCTGAGTAGTACCACGACGCATCGATTTCAAAATAGAATCAGAAATGTGTTGTAACGGAATATCAATATAATTACAAATTTTAGGCTCGCGTTTCATTAATTCCAAAACATTCATCGGGAAACCAGTAGGATAAGCATAATGCAAACGAATCCATTCAATACCTTCTACTTTTGCTAATTCTTCTAGAAGTTCAGCAAGATTTCTCTTTTTATAGATATCAAGACCATAATACGTTAAATCCTGAGCAATTAAGATTAATTCTTTAACGCCATTTTTAGCTAAACCTTGTGCTTCCTTAACTAATTTTTCAATTGGCTGCGAAACATGCGATCCTCTCATTAACGGAATAGCGCAAAAACTGCAAGGTCTGTCGCAACCTTCGGCAATTTTCAGGTAAGCATAATTTTTAGGCGTAGTAGTCAAACGCTCTCCTAATAATTCATGTTTATAGTCGGCTCCTAAAGCTTTCAATAATTGAGGTAATTCTGTTGTACCAAAATACTGATCTACATTCGGGATCTCTTTTTCTAAATCTGGTCTGTAACGTTCAGATAAGCATCCAGTCACAAAAACTTTGTCAACTAATCCTCTGTCTTTTTTGTCTGCATATTCCAAAATCATGTTTACTGATTCCGCTTTAGCGTTATCAATAAAGCCACAAGTGTTAATTACGATAATGTTTCCTTCTCTTTCTGCTGGCGCTTCATGTTCAACTTCTTTTCCGTTTGCACGAAGTTGTCCCATTAGCACTTCACTGTCATATACATTTTTCGAACACCCAAGAGTGATTACGTTAATTTTGTTCTTTTTTAAAGACTTGGTTCTCATACTTTTATAAATTGGAGTGCAAAATTACACTTTTTTATTCAAACACCGCTTGTTTCCTTTTCTTTTACGTGTTTTTTATGAAGCTATTCCCGCTGTCCGCTATATCTTTTTCTTGCTAAAGGGGCAAGAAAAAGGATGCCGCTTCCATCGGGGCTAAAAAAAAATCCGTCAAGTAACACCTGACGGAAATTTCCATTCATCTATTTATTCTTAATTACAATTCAAATAATAAAGTCAAAGAAACATTATTTAGTTTCGATGTAATGTTCGCGCCATCAGTAAGTCCTTGTGTGAAAAATCCCTGATTCGATTTTCTTTCTAAATAAGAGTAAGCTAAATCTACTCTTGTTCCTCCAAAATTATAACCTAAACCTCCAGAGTAACTGTTTAGATCTCCAATTGTTGTTCCGTTTTTATAAGGGCTTGCTTCAAAACGATATCCACCACGAAGGCTTAATTGTTTTATTTTATATTCAGCACCAACTCTTAATTCGCCGGCAGTAGTTAATTGATCGCTAATGTCGTTGTTTAGACCTCTAAAGCGTGGATCGCTTGTTGGTTTGAATTTAGAATTGCTGTAATCTTTAATAGAATAGTCAACACTAATTAATCCTGATTTTCCAAATACATAGGCAGCGCTAAAGGTTGTTTTTCCGGGGGTTTGTATAGTATATGATTCGTAAACATTTACTACTCTTGGATTAACGTCGTAATATTTTGTTGATCCTCCAATAGCATCTGTTGTAGTATATAAACTTTGCGATAATTCATCGTATAGTTCGTACCATGTATTAGATTCGTATGCTAAACCAAGTCTGAAAGAGTCTGTTACTTTAGCAATGGCTCCAAGCTGAAATGAGAACCCGTTACCATATGTGTAAAGGTCGTTGTTAAAGGTTAAATCAGATATTGTTTCAGTTGGCTGCAATGCATTGTCATTGGCTTCATAAAAACTGCTTGTTCTTCTGTAGTCGGTTATATGTACATTTAAATTGGCTCCAAAATAAAGTCTGTCTTTATAAGATGTTGCAATGTTAAAGCTTAATTTGCTGTTGTATCCACTAGTGGAATATCCATTTTCCTGATAATAATTGCCTCCTGCTGGTACGTTACTTACATATTGAGTATTATTTGGGTCCGCTGTAACGGGGTTGATTACGTAGCCTTCACCACCAAAAAATGCTTGCTGTTGCTTATAAGTCATATCTCGGTAATCCATATGCATAATATCTCCTAATTTCACTCCATTTGCCCAAGATAAAAAGTATTTATCAATAGAATTTGTTGGATTTGTTCCTGCTGAAAAAACAGAATTGTTAAAATTGTTAGTGTTTTCATAATTCGCTCCAATTACTATCTTTTTCCAGTTGTTGCTTGGATTGTGATCATTAAAAACAAAAACAACTCCAGCTTGGTTTAATATGAACGAATTTTCTTTATCACTTGTTTGTGTTCCAAAATAATTAGAATTATTCTTAATGTTTTGGTTGCTAAAAGTTATTCCGGTTTGGTTGTTTAGAAAAATGGCAGATCCTGCAGGATTCACGCTGATAGAGGATAGGTCTCCACCAACTGCTCCAAATGCACCGCTCATTGCTCTAAAACGCGCTGTTCCGGTTATGTTGTCTTGTGCATAGCGAACTGCATCTGATACTTCTTGTGAATGTGAGACGCTAACAGTTAGTCCTGTAATAAGGAGGAATAATATTTTTTTCATTGGGATAAGTTTTTAATGTGATTGTTCGATTTGTGAAAGAAGATATTATCTTCTTCCACCTCCGCCTCCTCCGTATGATCTTCCACCGCCGCCACCGCCGCCGCCAGATGATCTCATGCTTCCTCCGCCGCTGTTCATAGAACGAGATGGGCTAGGAGAGTAACTTCTTGTTGGTGCGTTGTTGCCGCCGTTATTGTAGCTTCTTGTTGAATTTGTATTGGTCGATCTTCTGTTAGAATAGTCATAGCTATTGCTTTGTCCTTGCGCATCACTTCTTCTGTTTGTAAAAGTTGGGCTTGAAGAATTGTATGTTCTTCCGTTTGTAGAACCTCTTCTAAAGTCAGAATATCCGTTGTTTTGTCTGTTTGTGGTGTAACTTCCTCTGTTTGTGGTATAGTTTCTGTTGCTATAATTTCTGTTAGTAAAGTTTCCGTTGCTATTATAGCTTCTATTGCTGTAGTTTCTGTTGCTATAGCTTCTGTCGTATCCATAGTTTCTTCCTCCGTAATAAGCAGCAGAACCTCTTCTTCCATAGCTGTAAGAGTAGTTATTGTATCCGTAATAAGGTCTGTATCCTGGGTAGCCCCATCCTGGTCCCCAATATCCTGGGTAACCCCAACCGTATGCAGGGTAGCCCCAGTAACCACCTCCGTAACCCCATCCATAATATGGATATCCGAAACCAAGTCCGAATCCCATTGACCATGTAGGAGTAGTGTAAACATTTACAGAAACATCTGTATTCGCGCTTCCCCAGGCAGGGTAAGCTGTTGCAACTGTTTGTGTGCTGTCGTTATCGGCATAATTGCCGTAAGAGTCAACATCTGTAAAAATTTCAGTTGGCTGATTGTCATCTTGCAATGATCTAAAGTAATCTCTATATTGATTATTTGTGCTTGTGGTATTTGTTTGAGCATACGTTCTTGTCGAACCACCATATACTCCATCATTATCACCATATGAAGTATTTTGGTAAGAACCACACGATGCTAGTAGAAAACTCAATATTCCAATTAAGTAAAAATGACTTGAGTTTTGGCGGAGAGATGTAGAAGTTTTCATATCTGTGGTGTTTTTTATTGTTGCACATTACAAAAATAGTTAGTTTTGTCAAACTATTTAGTTAAAATTAATAAAACAAAATTTGTGCCAAACTATTCAATATGAGTAAGAACCTCACTACAAGATCAGAAGATTATTCGAAATGGTATAACGAGCTGGTTGTAAAGGCAGATCTAGCCGAAAATTCAGGCGTTAGAGGATGTATGGTTATTAAGCCATACGGATATGCTATTTGGGAAAAAATGCAGGCGGAGTTAGATCGAATGTTTAAAGAAACAGGACATCAAAATGCGTACTTCCCTTTATTCGTGCCGAAAAGCATGTTTGAAGCTGAAGAGAAAAATGCAGAAGGATTTGCAAAAGAGTGTGCTATCGTAACACATTATAGATTAAAAAATGATCCGGATAAACCCGGAAAACTAATGGTGGATCCTAATGCTAAATTAGAGGAAGAGCTTATTGTTCGTCCTACTAGTGAGGCTATTATATGGTCTACTTATAAAGGATGGGTGCAATCTTATAGAGATTTACCTTTGCTAATCAATCAATGGGCGAATGTGGTACGTTGGGAAATGCGTACTCGTTTGTTTTTAAGAACTGCTGAGTTTTTATGGCAGGAAGGACATACAGCGCATGCTACAAAGGCAGAAGCATTAGAAGAATCTGAAAAGATGATGAATGTTTATGCTGATTTTGTTCAGGACTTTATGGCAATTCCGGTTGTTAAAGGTATAAAAACAGAAACAGAGCGTTTTGCAGGAGCTGATGAAACTTATTGTATTGAAGCTTTAATGCAGGATGGTAAAGCTTTACAAGCTGGAACATCGCACTTTTTAGGTCAGAACTTTGCAAAAGCTTTTGATGTGAAGTTTGCAAATGCTGAAGGGAAACAAGAACACGTGTGGGGAACCTCTTGGGGAGTTTCTACTCGTTTAATGGGGGCTTTGGTTATGACGCATTCTGATGATCAGGGATTAGTATTGCCTCCAAATTTAGCGCCAATACAAGTTGTAGTTGTGCCTATTTATAAAACAGACGAGCAGTTGGCTGAAATTACAGCTGCAGTAAATGATTTAACGGCTAAACTTAAGAAATTAAGAATATCTGTTAAATATGACGACAGAACAACTCAAAAACCAGGATTCAAATTTGCTGAATGGGAATTAAAAGGTGTTCCTGTGAGAATTGCTGTTGGGCCAAAAGATTTAGAAAACGGAACTTTTGAAGTTGCGAGACGAGATACATTGACAAAAGAGACGGTTTCTGGCGAAGGAATTGTTACTTATATAAATGACTTGTTAGAGCAGATTCAAACTGATTTATTTAATAAAGCATTAGACTATCGTAATACGCATATTACGGAAGTAAATAGTTTTGAGGAATTTAAAGAAGTTTTAGATGGTAAAGCAGGGTTTGTATCCGCTCATTGGGATGGTACTGCTGAGACTGAAGAGAAAATAAAAGACTTGACAAAAGCGACAATTCGTTGTATTCCTTTGGATAGTAAAGAAGAGGCGGGAACCTGTGTGTTAACTGGTAATCCTTCCTCAAAAAGAGTGTTGTTTGCAAAGGCATATTAATTTTTTTTAATTTTTTTTGCATCAGGTATTGTACATCTTAAAAATAGTTGTATTTTTGCATCCGCATTAGAGAAGCAGGCCCGTTCGTCTATCGGTTAGGACGCATGGTTTTCATCCATGTAAGAGCGGTTCGATTCCGCTACGGGCTACAACTTTTTTTTGCGAAATTGTTCTTTAAATAATGAGAATTAAAATGGCCCGTTCGTCTATCGG
>NZ_CADCSU010000094.1 GCF_902804475.1 Flavobacterium bizetiae | reverse complement strand
GGAACTTATTACTGCAATAATGATAGTCTTCGCAGGCGGAGATCCTTCAAAAGTATTTAAAACATAAAGTGGCCGGAATTTCTTCCGACCACTCTTACTGTAGCTCCTGCTTTTTCGGCAAATTTGGCATGGTAGATCGTTCTTTCGGTGGTAAGGTTTGATACTCCCACTAAAATAGGTGCTCTGCCTCTTACTTGTTCTATGGTGGCTTCTGTAATTGCTTCTTTTTCCTGATCGTTCAGGTAAGGCATTACTCCTGTACTGCCTAAGGGAGCAATACCATGAGAACCGGACACTATTAACCTTTCTACTAATTGCTTATAAAGTAAAATATCGACTTTTTCGTTGGTATCAAAAGGCGTAATAGGATACGCAATGATGCCTTTAAATGGAGCGTTTTTCATTTCTTTCTGCTGTTTTTTTTATAAATCCCTTCCTTCTTCTTCTCTTAATGCTACTCCTAAATTTTGCAATTGTGGCGCATTTTCTGTGGCGATATATTTGGCGTTTTCAGAATCGCTTAAGTTTTGATGTCTGTGCCAGGTCCATGCCGGAATATAAACTGCATCGCCCGCTTTCCATTCTACTTTTTGATCCTCAATTTCGGTATATCCCGAGCCTTCAATGACATACAATAATGTTTCGTAGGTATGTCTGTGTCGGTTGGTTAATTGTCCCGGTAATAATCCGCCAATGGTCATGCTTACATTTTTGCTTGGCAAATCGACAAAGAAAACCGGATGTTTTCTTTCGGTCGAAAATTGATTGTGTTCTCCCGCGTTTTCAACATTTCTGTGAATTAATTTATCCGGCATTACAAAACTTGGTCGCGCAAAGGTTTGGTGAAAATCTTTTGATGAGAATTTTTTTTCTGTTGTTTCCATGGTATTTAATTTAAGTTCCTGCATTATTGCTTCACAAAATTATCTTAACTTTGGTCTGGCGATATAGCACAGTTTTAACATAAACAGATAGTCCAGATGTTACGACCTTGGCAATTAGAAATTCAGTTAGACAAAAAATCGAATACGGCATTGTACCTGCAAATTGCCGATGCGATTATCAATGCCATAAAATCCGGTACATTAACAAGTGGAAATGCTTTGCCCGGAAGCAGGCAATTAGCAGGTTTACTTCATGTAAATCGCAATACGGTAATTGAAGCACTCGATGTTCTGATCGCGGAAGGCTGGCTCATTACCATAGACAGAAAAGGAACTTTCGTTGCGGATGTATTGCCTGAAACTGCTGCTGAAAAAAAACAAAAACAGGAAATAAATACCAAACAAGAGGAGATCAGGTCTCATCTCGTTTTTGACGATGGTCTTCCGGACAGCCGCCTTGCTCCTATGACTGATCTGGCACGTGCTTACAGAGAAATATTCAACAGAAAATCGCGCTGGCAAATTATGGGTTACAGTAATGAATTTGGTAACACTGAATTTAGAAAAGCAATTGCCCAAATGCTTAATTTTAAAAGAGGAATGAATATTTCTCCCGATCAAATTTGTATTACACGAGGCAGCCAGATGGCGATGTATCTTGCAGCGCATTCTTTATTCTCGAAAGGAGATTATGTTATGCTAGAAAATCCGGGATATAAACCTGCCTGGAAAGCGTTTGAAAGTGCCGGTGCAACGTTGCTTCCTGTAAATATTTCCAGCGATGGTCTGAAACTGGATGAAGTCGAAGCATACTTAAAAAAACACAAGACTATAAAAGCGATATACGTTACGCCACATCATCAATTTCCGACCACGGTAACAATGAGCCTGAAAAAAAGATTAAAGCTTATTGAACTTTCTAATCAATACGGGTTTACGATTATTGAGGACGATTATGATCATGAATTTCATTTTGGCCAGCGCCCTATTTTACCTATTTCGAGTTATGAAAGTGCTCAAAACTTTATCTACATTGGCTCTTTAAGCAAAATTGTGGCTCCTGCATTGCGTATTGGCTATTTGGTCAGTACAGCAGAAAATATCGAAAAAGTAGGCGAACACAGAAAGATAATCGATGTTCAGGGCGATAATATTATGGAGGAAGCGGTATTGCATCTTATTAATGAAGGGATCATTAAAAGACATTTAAAAAAGACGAATCTTATTTATAAAGCAAAACGGGATTATTTTGAAAGTCTCTGTAATCAATACTTAAAAGACAAAATTACGTTTGCTAAACCCGAAGGAGGTTTGGCTTTTTGGATTGTTCCGAAATCAGAAATTGACATCGCATTTGTTTGTCAGCAATTATTAGGCAAAGGCATTAAAATTATGAACCCTGAAAATTTTAGTTTTACAAATTCGGCATCAGGATTTAGATTAGGTTACGCATCGCTGACAGAACAACAAATGGAGGAAGGAATTATTGCTCTCTCAGAATATCTGTAAAAAAAAAGACTGAAAGCAAAAACACTTTCAGTCTGTAAACTTTCCAATTCTATTTTGGTACAATCATTAATTACAGTTTTCCATTTCGATAATAGAAAAACCATTTTCTTTAATTTGGTTTTCTACTTCTGCAGGCGCTCTATCAATATGACAAAATCTACATTCTTTTGATGTTAATGGCTGACCTTCCTGAGAAACTGTTTTTAGATAACTTTTTCCAAATTCAAAAATCTCATTTTCATCGTTTGTATTCTCGTCTACCAGAATGTCAAAATGCATAATTTTTCCGTCTTTTCGGGTTACATAAGTATCCCATACTGCTACTTTCATAAATTGTTCTTTTTAATAGAACAAATTTACTCCGGTTATTCAGAAACGGTATAATCCAGTTTTTTGATTTATCCCGAATTACTGGTCTGGTTACAACTTCATAAAAAAGAAACTGGACTATTTTAAAACCTTAAAACTGGATCAGAATTATAAACTAGACAACTTATAATTTTGCACCATGAAAGAGATGATAATTTCGAACTTAAAAGAGGTTCATAACAGAATCGAAACTGCATGTAAACTTTCGGGCAGAGATGCATCAGAGGTACAATTGTTATTGGCTACCAAAACTGTTCCTGCCGATAAAATCAAAATTGCTATTGATGCCGGTGAAACTTTGCTGGGAGAAAACAAAATGCAGGAATTGCGGGATAAAGATTCTGACCTGAAAGAATTAAATATAGAACGTCATTTTATTGGTCATCTTCAAACCAATAAAATAAAAGATGTGCTCAAATACGTTTCGTGCATTCAGTCTTTAGACAGATTAAATCTTGCCGAGGAACTGGATAAACAATTGCAAAAAGAAAACAGAAATCTGGACGTTTTTATACAAGTAAATACTTCGTTTGAAGAAAGTAAATTTGGACTTCCGCCCCATGAGGTAATTTCTTTTATTCATGAAATCAAAAAATACAAAACATTAAAAATAAAAGGGTTGATGACAATTGGTTTATTAGATGTCGACAAAGAAAAAATGCAGCCTTCTTTAAGATTATTAAGAGAAATCAGGGATGAAATTTACAATGCAAAAATAGACGGAATAGGTGAATTAAAACTTTCTATGGGAATGTCTCAGGATTTGGAACTGGCTATTGCCGAAGGATCTAATATGGTGAGAATTGGAACTTCGATCTTTGGAAACCGCTTTTTAGGAAAAGAGATCTGGAATGAAAATATTGCCGAATAAACTTTAATTTTGCATCAAATAAAAATTGAAATGAATCTATACGAACTTACCGTAAACGATATCGAAAAAATAGCTTTGAGCGATTTACTTTTTAGTGAAGAAAATAAAGCTGCTTTAACCCAAACTATCAAAGAGCATCAATATCTTGAAGAATTAAAGAAGTACAATCTTAAAGTAGATAACAAAATATTACTTCACGGACATTCGGGTTGCGGTAAAACTACAACGGCAAAAGCTATTGCAACTGCTTTGAACAAAAATATCGTAATTATCAATTTGAGTACTTTAATTAATGCGCGAATTGGTGAAACATCAAAAAATGTAAAAGCGATATTCGATAAAGCGATTAGAGAAAAATCGGTATTGTTTTTAGATGAATTTGATCAGATTGGAAAAAGCC
The DNA here is from genome assembly GCF_902804475.1 of Flavobacterium bizetiae. Classification (GTDB taxonomy): domain Bacteria; phylum Bacteroidota; class Bacteroidia; order Flavobacteriales; family Flavobacteriaceae; genus Flavobacterium; species Flavobacterium bizetiae. The sequence goes on along the minus strand of NZ_CADCSU010000094.1, from coordinate 1,418 downwards.
GTGATAGCGATGATAAAGACGTAGGCGAAATGAGACGTCTTGTTAATACGATCATTCAGTTGATTGATTATTTTCCAACAGATAGTTTGCTTATTTGTGCGACCAATCATTATCATACAATTGATACTGCTTTATTAAGAAGGTTTCAATTGCGTTTACAATTCGAAATGCCTAATGAAAAAGAATTAGATCTTTATTATGATAAGTTACTAACTGCTTTTCCTGATCATTTACAAAACATTCCACGTAAATATACAATTTCTTATGCTGAGGCTAAAGATTATGTAAATACTACGATGAAAAAGCAAATTATTGCAGAGCTGGAAGTACAGAAGTTGTTATAAAAAATCGAATATATAAGTTATAAGTCTGCACGATCAATTGGTTGTGCAGACTTTTTTTTGCTATAACTGAAAAGAACTATTCTTTGAATCTTATAAACTATCAAGCTCAATACTCTTTTCGCAGCTAAAAATAGTTTTATATTAGCATTTATATCAAATGTCGTAAAAATGTCATAAGAGAACCGTTATCAAATCATACATTTTAAAATAATTTTGAAGAAAAATAAATGATATAAATTATGAACGCTATAGGAAAAAAAATCAGCGACACAAGAAAGTCAAAAGGCTTTACCCAGGAAGAACTGGCAGAACTTTCAAAGGTAAATTTGAGAACGATACAAAGAATCGAAAACAACAAAAATGAACCGCGAGGAAAAACGTTAAGCCTGATTTGCGACGTACTTCAAATTGATAAAGCCGATTTGCAGGAATTAAACGAACTCCACCAGCGTAAAACAATTGCTACTTTTATAATTGATGCCGTTTATTTAATTCTTTTAAATTTAGCTATAGTCACTACAATTGGCTACATGACTTTGCCAAATGAAGCCAATATAAATAGTAAAGTTGGTGCTTTACTTTTAAGTTTCTTTATTCCGTTTTTCATTATCCATTTTACGCAAAAAATGAAAGCAACAGAACGAGTTCTAAAATTCGGACTTGGATTTGCAGCATATCTTATTTTACTTATATCCGTACAAGGTTTTATTGGTGGATGCAAAATCGGATTCAGCTCCTGGATTTTTTCCTGTATCTTGTTATTTATTGGTGTGTTATTTTATGGGAAAATTTTATTTAAAACTGAGAAATAATCTCGCTTTATAAAAACAGATTAAAATCAAGTTAAAAGTATTTGAATTGCGCGAGCCTGTTTCCGAAATTTTTTATCCTAGATTTAAATAAATTTCCGTAAAAAACTTCTTATTATTTCCTATATTCGCTCAACAAAAATTAGATATATTATGTAAATAGATCTTAAAACAGATGATTTTTAACTATTTTAAGGCTAAAATAGACAGATTAAGACAGTTTTGCCAAATTTATCGTAATGAGGACAACTAGCAGAATAATCAG
>NZ_CADCSU010000093.1 GCF_902804475.1 Flavobacterium bizetiae | reverse complement strand
TTACACTCAAAAGATACAAAAAAAAGGAGCAGAAAACATTTAGCTTCTACTCCTTTTAATTAACAATCATTCCTAAAGAAGGACTTTTTCAGTGTCCTCGACAATATCGAATGGCTTTTTTTTTGGCTTAAACTTTTTGTGTATCTATATAGTAAGACTTGTGATAAAATTCATGAGTCTTTTTTTTGGTTCATTTTAATAAAAAAAGTCATATTTAACAAAAAGTGTTATTCGGACACTTTTATTAATAAGATAAAAACCAAAATATATTTTGCTAATTGTTTGATTTTTAAGAGTTAAATTTTATCAAATGAGACGCTCAGAAGCAAAATAAAGCATTTTTATTGTTTCATTTTATAAAATGAAACAATGTCAGACCGTATAAATGATATTCTTAGACTTTTTATTAGTTAATTTTGAGATAGTTAAATAAAAGTTAAGAAAATTCTTGTTTCAATTTTCCCCCAAATAATTTTCAAAAACTGAAATAAACAAGATTTTTAATGTTTCCTGCACAAATCAATTATTAGTAATGTTTTTCTCTTATTCGAGGTTGATTAATAAAAGAATTATTAACAAATTTTATTACCATGAAACAAAGTAAACTTAAAAATGGAATTAGAAATTCGATAATACTATTTGCATTGGCTTGTTTTTCGATAACGCAAGCACAGAATACAAAAAAGCCCAATATTCTTATAATTTGGGGAGATGATATTGCTACTACAAATGTCAACAACTTTATTTTTTAATGATAAAAAAACGTTTCATTTTTCGGCTTTGGCTTCTTATGAAATCAACGGAAAAAAGAAAGATACCGATATTAAAACAGGAGATCTTTTAAGTATTGAAGGAGGTTTGGGAAAAACATTTTATATGATGAATGCTGAAAAAACGGCTCCTAAAGGAATTTTAAACGCAGGATTGATTTATTATTTACAATATAAAGTAACAAACGATCAAATACCGGTTCCTGTTTTTGGCACTATCGAGACCGATAAAGATCGTGTTGGCGGCATAGGAGCTGAGGTAAATTACTTTCATATTGGGTGTAGTACTTCTGCAGGATTCCGCTGGATAGCTGAGGTCGAAGCGATAAACAGATTTCAGGGAAATACATTTTTTCTAACACTCGCACATGTGTTTAGTTTCAAAAAAAAATAGTCAGCAACTACTAAATGCTGCTTTTTTTATGGAAGTGAATAGTTTTGAATGAATGCAGTACAATCTAAATTACTTTAAATGAGAAATACATATTCAGATTATAGTATGAAAAACACGAAACTCTTTCAGAAAATTATTCTCGCCAATCTTTTCTTTATCTTATCATGTACTTCAATGATGGGACAAAAACCTCATATTAGCGTAAAAGATTCTCTCGACGGAGCATTCGATTTAAGCGATTATATTATTTATGCACACGGTTTTATCGTTGTTCCCACACTTATTACCGAGCCCGCTCTGGGAGGAATTGGAGGTGCGGTGCTTCCTATTTTTCTAAAAAAACACGATCCGGTTATTGATGAAAACGGAAAGAAAAGACTCGTAGATCCTGATATCACCGGAGCCATGGGAATGTATACCGGTAATAAAAGCTGGGTTGCGGGTGCCTTTAGGGCAGGAAGTTTTATAAAATCACGCATTATGTATCGTGTTGGGGCCGGTTACGGAGATGTAAACATGTCTTTTTATGAAAATTTACCCAGCGGAAAAGATAAAGAAATAGACCTTAATTTTAAATCCTTTGTTTTTTACTCCCGGGTTATGAAGCAATTTCGAAACGGAAAATGGAGTGCAGGGCCACAATATTTTCTGTTAGATTCTAAAATTAATTTCCCTGATTTAAACAATCTTCCATCTTTTGCCAATCTAAAAGATATTAATAGTACCGTCAGTCAGTTAGGGGCAGCGCTTCAGTTTGACGGACGGGATAATATTTTTACTCCCGATAAAGGAATACGGCCTCAGTCAGACTTTTTTTGGTCAGATAAGGCGATAGGCAGTGATTATCAGGCCTGGCGGTTAAATTTATCAGCAATAGGTTATTATCCTTTAACTAAAAAATTAATTGGAGGGCTCAGGCTCGAAGGAGAACAGGCTTTTGGAAATCCCGCTTTTTATCTTCGACCTGGAATTAACCTGAGAGGAATTCCCGCTGCCAGATATCAGGGTAAAACCAGTATCGTTACAGAAGGCGAGTTAAGATGGGATTTGTACAGACGATGGAGCCTTATGGGATATGGAGGCGTTGCAAGCGCTTTTAACGATTGGGACAAAGCCTTTGCTAAACCAGTTGTATACAGCTACGGAACTGGTTTTAGGTATTTATTGGCCAGAAAATTCAAACTTCGTATGGGAGTTGACGTTGCAAAAGGGAATGAAGACTGGGCCTATTATGTAGTGTTTGGCAGCAATTGGTTACGATAACAGAATTACAATTAGTTAGTTTATATAGTAAGAGTCTCAATAGAATATTTTCTATTGGGACTTTTGTTTGTACATCAATAAAAACCTGAGAGGATAGGTTTTTAAATAAAATGTACCATTAAATAAAAAAATAAACTTATCTTTTAGCTACACTAATCCTGATACAGATATGAAAGATATAGCAAAACGTTTTAAAGAAAATCCTTTATTATCGCCTTCTGATATACCCGCAAGCAGAGAAGGATTAGAAATTACCTGCCTCCTAAATCCGGGAGTATTTCAGTTTGAAAATAAAACCTGGCTCGTGGTAAGAGTTGCCGAAAGACCGCGACAAAAAGAGAACCTAATTTCTTTTCCGATACTAACAGAAACGGGCGCAATTAAAATAATTGAAATTCCTAAAAATGATCCTGACTTAATAGCTACTGATGCCAGAGTAATCAATTATAAAGGAGTTGATTATTTAACCACATTATCGCATTTGAGATTGTTGTGTAGCGAAGATGGGCATAAGTTTTACGAGCCTGAAAATTATCTCCCTCTTGTGGGCGAAGGCATCTTAGAAACTTTTGGCATAGAAGATTGTCGTGTTGCATTGATCGAAGGAACCTATTATTTAACCTTTACTTCTGTATCAGACAATGGTGTTGGAGTGGGTTTAAGAACCACAACCGACTGGAAAAATTTTAAAAATCACGGTATGATATTGCCGGCACACAATAAAGATTGCGCCATTTTCGAGGAAAAAATAAATGGTTTGTTTTATGCCTTACACCGCCCGAGTAGTGTAGATATTGGCGGTAATTACATTTGGTTAGCATCATCTCCTGATGGTATTCATTGGGGAAATCATAAATGTATTATTAAAACCAGAAAAGGATTTTGGGACAGTAAAAGAGTTGGCGCAGGAGCCGCCCCTATAAAAACAGACAAAGGCTGGCTGGAAATTTATCATGGCGCCAATGAAAATCATCAATACTGTTTAGGCGCTTTTTTAATGGATCTCGAAGATCCTTCAAAAATTATTGCCCGAACTCTTGAACCCATTATGATCCCGACTACAAATTATGAATTAAGCGGTTTCTTTGGCAATGTAGTATTCACCAACGGTCATATTATTGAACCGGATGGCGATACTGTTACCATTTATTACGGAGCATCTGATGAATTTGTTTGCGGAGCACAATTTTCGATAAAAGATATTTTTTTACTTTTAAGGGATTAGTGCGGCTTAAAAAGCAACAAACAAATCCACCAGATTTGGAGATTTATTTCTTCCAGTAAGGAAGAATGATCTTGTTTTCTTTACGACTTAAAATCAATAATATGATAGCTCCTATTGCACAAAAAGCAATGGCTTGTATTGATCCTTCAGGGCCAAATGCTCCACCGGTAATAAATTCAGGTCCTTGTATTTTAGCTTCTAATAAGCTGTTGGTTTTCTCGTTTCCGGATGTGATCGCGCCAAAAATCCCTGATTGGGTAAAATTCCATGCAAAATGCAAAGCAATTGGCATCCATAAACTACGGCTGTAAATAAATGCAGCTCCCATCAAAAAACCTGCAGCTGTAATACATATTCCCGAAATCAAAGTACCGTTTGGATTTGCAAGATGCAAAACGCCAAATAGTATCGACGAAATGGTCAAAGAAATATAGGTTCCCAGTTTTTCTTCCACAATTCTGAATATAATCCCACGTACCAATATTTCTTCGATAATAGCCACTGTAAACATAAGGGCAAACGGAATCAGGATAAACGAAATTGGGTTGATGTTTACAACGCTGTAATTTCCGTTGAGGTACATTACTGATATAGTAAGTGATTGTAATACAAAACCAATTGAAGCGCCTATAATAAGATTTTTTGCCAATCCTTTTGCAGCAAATTCTGTTACGGTTCTTTTGTCATATTTTTTAAAGAAAAGAACATAACTCCAAACACATGATGCCGAGACAAAAAGTCCTTTGAGAAGATTGCGATAATCTTTGTCGAGCGAAGTTAACCCTAATAATTTTACGGCAATTTGCTGACCAATAATTACAACCGCCATAAAAGTCAATAAGGCAAGAATAATTTTGGTTACAGGAGAATTAAAAGTTCTTTGTTTTAAAGTAAGCGTTTCCATCTGATTTTGTTTTATGATTTAATGATGGAGCAAATGTAGCAGACATCAAAACCAAAAAATAGAATGAAATTTGCCTCTCTTATAATTTTTGAAATTGTTTGGGTAAAAATCCGGTTTGATTTTTAAAAGTTCTGATAAAATGGCTTTGATCTGCAAATCCGCATTGAAAACCTATTTCGGTCAGATTAATTTGGTTAGTGGTTATCAGCGAAAGCGAACGGTCTATTTTTATACGGCGCATATATTCGCCTAAAGTACAGCCAAAATATTTAGGAAAATGCTTGGATATCGTGATAGGATTTAAGTTTAAAACCTGAGCCAGATCCTGCAAATTCGGATTTTCGTTCCAGCAATCATTCAACAATTCGTTTAAACTCTTTACCCAAAACGGACTTTTTTCGTAGCGTTCTAAATGAGTATTCGCATTAGATAATTGAGCAAATAACATATTAATAGTATCGCCCGAAAAAGGATCGGCAATCATAGATTCTTTAAAAATCTTTAAAATCAAAAATTTAGTAAGCGTAGTATTCCGGATCGATTTTTCGATAATGGCTTCAGAGATCTGAAGTTCCTTTAGCAGATTTTCCTCTATTTCGATATTAATATTTTTAGACGGAAAAAGCGTGTCCTGATTAAGATGCAATTCGTCGCTGTGGTAAAATAATAACGAACCCGGGCCTACAACCGTACTGGAGTTTTTTCGTTTTTCGGCCGTTCCGCCTTTCAGGAAAAGTGTTATGTGCGCATTATTATGCGAATGCCATCCTTCGTAAACCTTTTGCTGATACTCTGTTTCGACAACCGCAATGCCTTGCTTGTTGTTGAAGCTGTTTTTGGTATTACCCAAATATTTTTCTTTTTCGAGTTCGAACATTTTTCAGGATTAGGAGTGGCATTTATAGCAACCAAATTACTATATATTTATTAAAAGTAAAAATCATTTGTTTTTGATTCTGTTTGAGTTACGGTTTTGCATATTTTGTAAGAGATTATAGCTTAATAAAAATATTTTGTAAATATTAACGGTTAAACCTTAGCTTTTTTGTATAAAATTTAATTGTTTTGTAACAAAAAATAAATTACGACAACTAATTTATTAAATCATTAAATATATATTATGAATACATTTTCATTCAAATCAGTACTTGCTGCTTCGGTTTTTTTTGTTGGAGCAACCGGCTGTTTTGCACAAGACATTTTAGTGAATTCACTAAAGCTGAATGCAAGCGAAAAAAGTAAAGAAAACTTTAAATTTACTGACGTAATCAATTTAGGAACAACTTCTGTAAAATTACAAGGTTCTTCAGGAACATGTTGGAGTTATTCTACCAACTCTTTCTTAGAGTCAGAAATGATTCGTTTAGGAAAACAACCGGTAGAATTGTCTCAGATTTACTCAGCAAGAAACGTTTATGTAGAAAAAGGTGTTAATTATGTTCGTATGCACGGCGCTGTTACTTTAGGTGACGGAGGGGCATTGCACGATGTAATTAATATGTATAAAAAATACGGAACTGTACCAAGAGAAGTTTACACAGGATTAAACTATGGAACAGACAAAAATAAATTTGGTGAAATGGCCGCTATGATCGAAGGAGTTTTGACAGCTGTTGTTAAAAACCCGAACGGAGAATTAACGCCAAACTGGAAAAAAGCATACGCTGCAGTTATCGATTCTTATTTAGGAACTGTGCCGGAAAATTTTGCCTACAAAGGAAAAAACTACACGCCACAAACTTTTGCTAAAGAAATAGTGGGAATTAATCCTGATGAGTATGTAGAAATATCTTCGTTTACAACATCTCCGTATTACGAAAAAACAACGATGATGGTACCGGACAACTGGTCATTTGATCAGGTTTATAATGTAAAAGTAAACGACATGACCGATGTTATCGACAATGCTTTGAAAAAAGGATACACAGTAGCCTGGGCAACAGACGTAAGCGAGAAAAGCTTTAGCTGGAAAAATGGTGTTGCATACGTACCAACAAAGAAATTTGATGATATGACTGCCGAAGAAAAAGCAGACATGTTTAACGGACCAAAAGCAGAACCGGAAATTACTGCCGAAATGCGTCAGGCTGCGTTTGATAACTATACAACAACAGACGATCACGGAATGCACATTATTGGTCTTGCAAAAGATCAAACCGGAAAAGAATATTATATCGTAAAAAATTCATGGGGAGCAACAAACGACTACAAAGGTTATTTGTTTGTAACTAAAAACTTTGTGAAATATAAAACAACTGCTTTGTTATTAAACAAAGGTGGAATTCCAACTGATATTGCTAAGAAGTTAGGGGTTTAAGTTATTCCAGATTTAAAATAAATAGAAAAAGCGCTGCAAGTAATTGTGGCGCTTTTTTTGTTGAAATATTGAAAACGAAACTTATATGTTACGTTTAAACGTTTTTTTATGTGTGTTTATAGGTTTTGTAATATAATGAAATAAAATATTAACTATCTTTATATCAGTTACTTATATTGAAGTGATAATCTCGAACCATCATGAAAACGTATGGATTACTTTTTATAACAATTGTGTTTAATTTTTCTTTGAGCTGTTTCGGGCAAAGCAAAGACAATGCTCGCGATGTTACAGCAATTGAAAATGCAACCGTACGCTCTGATAATTCCTCAAAAGAAAATATGGTAATTGTAGGCTATTATGTAGAAGAAACCATCAATATGACTTTTGGCAAAAGAGTCACGAAATACGAAGTTTCAAAATTAGATATGGTGTACACCAATGACTTGGGGCCAAATAATACCAGAGTCGTAACACCAATATACAGAAAACCCAAAGTAAGAAGAGTTGATTTGGCTTTACAGTCAAAAACCTTTGTTGATAGCAGCGCCACAAAAATTTTACCAGTTAAAGTCGAAGTAATTGCTCCGGCAGAAGATCCAAAATATGTAACGATTGATGTAGTCGATACCTATGCGAAAGTTTTAGGCAAAGGGTACAAATCTATAGAGATGCTCACAAAAGTTGCAGACAGGGCTTATTTTGATGGTGATTTGGCCACAGCGGCTAAATACTACGAAGAACTGTTTGTTTTGAAAACAGATTTAGATGCCATGTATTATTATCGTTACGCCGAATCTTTAAAAGGCATCAATCAAATGGGCAAAGCAAATGAAGCAATGCTTTTGTTTGAAAGTAAAAACACAAGCAACAATGTAGTAAAACACAATAAATTGGTTAGGAATTAAATATCAATCTACAGATAATATTAAATCATTCAATTAACAATTTCCTATTTTATTTTCCAATTAATACTTCGTATTCTTTCGGTATTGTAACTCCATGAAAATGGTTCGTCAATCCGTACAATATTACAATTGTCATTAAAAAACCAAAAAGCAGGATTATTATGGATTGTTTTTGTGGTGACAAACCAAAAATAGATTGCTCCATTTTCTTGTTATGAATTGAAGCAATGTGTCCAAAAAAAGATAGAATGGCTAATCCGTAATAAGGGATAAGAAACAAGTTGAATGGAAATGAGTTTAATCCGGCTACTCCAAAATAAAAATTTGTATCAAGTTTTAAAAAAAGACGTCCGCTTAAAACGGCACTTAAATGAATGATAAAGAAAATGGCTAAATATAGTCCGGTCCATATCTGTAGTTTGTCAAATTTAGAAAGGACTAATTTTCTATTTGTTTTAAAAAGCTTCAGTCCTGAAATAATTTGAAGCACTACTGCTAATAATAAAATGGTCTCCACAAAAAGATTACGATAAAAAAGGCGTAAAGTATTCATCATTATAATGTGATCCTGAGCACCAAAAACGCTAATAAAATGATTGCATAAATGTAGCCCAACAAAAATCGTAATTGTGAGCCCTGATATGTAGTGAAGTTTCTTTATGGTCATTTCCTTTGTCTGTTTGATTAAAAAGAAGTAGAGAAATTATAAGGCAAAAAAAAAGACTATCGTATGATAGTCTTTTTTTTAAGCTCCCCCTCTTGGGCTCGAACCAAGGACCCTCTGATTAACAGTCAGATGCTCTAACCAACTGAGCTAAGGAGGAATCACCTTAAAGGTAAATATGTTTGCTAAAAAAAGTTGCTCCCCCTCTTGGGCTCGAACCAAGGACCCTCTGATTAACAGTCAGATGCTCTAACCAACTGAGCTAAGGAGGAAGATGTTGCTCTTTTTAGCGAGTGCAAATATAGATCATTTTTTAGATTCTCAAAAACATTTTTGCACTTTTTATTAATTTTTTTTTCTACTTGACAATCGCCTTATAAATATCGTTTCCGTTAGCAAACAAAAGTAGTGTTATAAGTAAAACGAAACCAACGATTTGGGCATTTTCAAGGAATTTATCGCTTGGTTTTCGGCCACTAATTATTTCGTATAATAAAAACATAACATGACCACCATCAAGAGCCGGAATTGGCAATAAATTCATAACTCCAAGCATAATTGATAGCAAAGCGGTGATCGACCAGAAAGTTTCCCAGCTCCAGGTATTCGGAAAAATGTTAAAAATCGCAGCAAAACCACCTACTTGTTTGTACGCTTTTGTTTCAGGATTAAAAATCATTTTAAGTTGTTTTCCGTATCCTACTAATTGATCCTTTCCTTTTGTTAATCCAACCGGAATTGATTCAAGGAAACTGTAGTTTTTAGTGCTTACTTTATAGTAACCTAATTTTTCTAAAGATTCGATATTTAATCCACCAACATTAACGCCTAATTTTCCTGCATCAGAAACTTTAACCGTAACAGGTACTTGTTTTAAATCACGTAACACAACAGCTGGAAGTGTTTTTCCTTTATTGCTTTCTAAGATAGCTTTAACCTGATCAAAGTATCTTGCATCCTGACCATTTAGGGTAATAATTAAATCTTTTGGTTTTAAAGCTGTATTTCCTGATTCTGGAGTAACAGCAGCAACAGCAAAAGGAATTCTCATTCCCACAAGCAATCCTTTTTCATATTTTGATAATTGATCGGCAAAATCATTCGGAATATTGATTGTTTCTTGTTTTCCCGCTCTTTCAATCAAAACTTGCTTCGCCAGAATAATATTCATGTTTAGCTCTTTGTCAAAATTTTCAACTTTTTTGCCATCAATCGAAATGATTTTATCTCCGGTTCTAAAACCAGCTTTAATCATCGCTGGATTTTCGATCAAAACACCATCTTTCAAATCAGCATTTGCTACATATGTATCGCCATAAGCAAACGCCATTCCTATATATATAATAAATGCCAGAATAAAGTTTACTGTAACTCCACCCAACATAATGATCAAACGTTGCCATGCTGGCTTAGAACGAAACTCCCAAGGTTGCGGAGGCAAAGCCATTTGGTCTTTGTCCATACTTTCGTCGATCATTCCCGAGATTTTTACATAACCTCCAAGTGGTAACCAACCAATTCCGTATTCGGTTTCGCCAATTTTCTTTTTTAACAGAGAATATTTAACATCAAAAAATAAGTAGAATTTTTCGACTCTTGTTTTAAATAATTTTGCAGGAATAAAATGTCCTAATTCGTGAAGAATAATAAGTAAAGATAAACTCAATAGAAATTGAGAGAGTTTGATAACTATATCCATTTTGTATTTTTAGTTCGTAATTTAACGCACAAAAGTAACGTTTTCTGATTTAATATAAGACCGCAAGATAATACTTAAGGTTTTAAATTCTTGTTAATAATTGTTTCCTGCATTATAAATTAAGAAAAGCTCATTTGCTTCTCTTTATATTAGT
>NZ_CADCSU010000092.1 GCF_902804475.1 Flavobacterium bizetiae | reverse complement strand
CGACAGCTATACCGCTACACCTGGAACAACAGTTGCCACTACAGTGGGTAACGTAACAGCAAATGATAAACTAAACGGAGTAGACGTAACGGCTTTAAATACAACAGTTACGGCCATTACAACAGGACCATTATCCATTGATGCGAGCGGAGTATTGACTTTAGATCCAAACACAGTATCAGGCACGTATACAATCACGTACCAAATCTGTGAAAAAGGAGCTAACCCTGTAAACTGCGATACGGCAGAAGCAACAGTTGTAGTAGGAAAATCATCAATCATAGCATCAGGCGAAACGACACTTCCTATTAACGGAAGCATCGGAGGAACGACAACATCATTAATTAAAAATGTTACATTAAACGGAGATCCGGCTGTTATCAAAAATAGTAATGGAGGAGTAATCCTGACGTCTGTAAATGTACCAACGGGATTAACTTTAAATCCTGACGGAACAGTAACGGTAAAACCAGGAACTCCAATAGGGAATTATGAGATTGAATATAGTATTTGCGAATATCTAAACCCAACAACGAATTGTGTTACAGTAAAAAGTTATGTTCCTGTAACAGGAGGAGTTTTACACGCAAATAATGATAATGCGGGAACTGTAGATACTAGTAAAGGACAAAATTCAACAACAAGTATATTTGATAATGATATCTTAAACGGATCAAAACTTAATCCTGCTGATGTTGTTTTAACTACTATTGTTTCGAATCCTAATTTGATTTTGCTGGCAAATGGTACAATCGAAATAAAACCAGGAACACCAACTGGTAATTATGAATTGACGTATCAAATATGTGAAGCCTTAAACCCAACTATTAATTGTAGTCAGGCAGTTGCGAAAATTTCTGTAGTAAACAATCCGCCAATAACGCCATTAATACAACTTGTTATTAATAATGATGGAGTAGTAAATGTTGATGGAATAAATGGTGCTCTTGAATTTATCAATGTTTTAGATAATGATTTAGTAAAAGGATTGCCAGTTAATCCTGCAGAGATTGTGCTTTCAAATACACCAAATCCATATTTTGAATTCAATTCAGACGGAACTGTAAATGTGAAACCAAATACACCTGGAGGAAGTTATTCACTAACATACCAGGTATGTGAAAAAGCAAATCAAACGAATTGCGGAACGGCAACCTTAAGTGTTTTTGTAGAAGTTCCTTCTATTGCGATCATCAAAACAGCTGTGTTTAATGATGAAGACGGTAGCGGATTTGCTAATGCAGGAGAAACGATTACTTATAAATTTAAAGTAACCAATACCGGTAACGTTCCATTAACAGGAGTTACAGTTGCAGATCCATTGCCTGGAGTTTTAGTTTCAGGACAAGCAATTAGTTTAAATGTAAACGAATCCGATGAACATAATTTTACGGCGACTTACAAAATTACACAAAGTGATATCAACAAAGGAAGTGTAAGCAATCAGGCAAGTGTTCAGGCACGAAGCGCAAAAGGAGTTGTTGTTGATGATTTATCAGATGATGAAAACGAAACGGGTGATAAACCAACAGTATTAGGATTAAACGGCTGCGAGATAAAAGTCTTTAATGCGTTTTCTCCAAACGGAGACAACCTAAACAGTAGATTTTATATTCGAGGTTTAGAATGTTATCCTGATAATACGGTAGAAATTTATAACCGTTGGGGAGTTTTAGTGTACGACATTAATAATTATAATAATGAAGATCGTGCTTTTAAAGGTTTCTCTGAAGGACGTACTACTGTAAAACAATCTGAAGGATTGCCAGTAGGAACCTATTTCTATATTCTGAAATACAAAGACAGCGGCTCAAATCCGCATGAACTTTCAGGTTATTTATATATCAATAAGTAAAAAAACATAAGCGGCTTGATTATTAGTCAGGTCGCTTTTTAAAGCCTTTTCAAATGAAAAAGATAATTTTAATTTTCATGTTTTTCACCGTTGTGTGTTCGGCACAGCAAGATTCTCAGTATACACAATATATGTATAATACCATTGCGATAAATCCCGCATATGCAGGTTCTCGTGGAGTATTAAGTGTTTTTGGATTGTATCGTACACAATGGGTTGGTCTTGATGGCGCGCCTAAAACAAGTACTTTTTCTGTAAATACACCATTAAACAATAGTAATTTAGGATTGGGAGTTTCGTTAGTAAACGATAAAATTGGTCCAACCAACGAAAATACGCTATCAGCAGATTTATCTTACACAATTCCAACATCTGAAACCTATAAGCTTTCCTTTGGTATAAAAGCCACAGCGAATCTTTTTAATTTAGATATGAATAAATTAAATCCCGAAAATCAGGGCGATCCGCAATTTCAGGACTTAAATAATAAAATTACACCTAATATAGGAGCAGGAGTTTATTGGCATTCAGACAAAGCATATGTAGGATTGTCTGTGCCTAATTTTATCGAAACCAAGAGATTTGATGATAATGACACCGCAATTTTTAAAGATAAAATAAACTACTATTTTATGGCAGGTTATGTCTTTAATTTAGACCATTTAGAATACATAAAATTCAAGCCTGCTCTATTAACAAAAATGGTAGAAGGAGCTCCTTTGCAAGTAGATGTTTCGGGTAACTTTATGTTCAATGATAAATTTGTAATTGGTCTTGCATATCGTTGGAGCGCATCAGTAAGTGCAATGGCAGGATTTCAGGTATCAGATGGTTTGTATATAGGATACGGGTACGATCATGAAACCACAAATCTAAGAAAGTACAATTCCGGATCACATGAAGTTTTCCTTCGTTTTGAGTTTTTAAAGAATTATAATAAAATGACATCTCCAAGATTTTTCTAATTAATACCTACTATGAGAATTAAAAGTTTAAGCCTGACCATTTTATTTGTATGTTTTTTTTTCAAAATAAATGCGCAAACACCTATAGTAACTTCCGAAGATAAAAAGTACTCTGCAGATAAAAGCTACGAAGAGTATGCTTATGCCGATGCTATAAAAGTTTATCAAGAGCTTATATATGATGGCGTGACAGATGAAAAGATATTAAGAAGATTAGGTAATTCGTATTATTTTATTGGTGAATTAAGAGACGCCTTAAAGTGGTATGATCAATTATTTAGAATAAACAAAGTTCAGGATTCAGAATATTTATATAAATATGCTCAATGTTTTAAGTCTGTTGGAAATTATCATAAAGCAGATGAAATTTTAGCAATATTTAATGAAAAATCAGCTTCGGAAAGAAGAGCCGATTTAATAAGAAATAATAAAAATTATTTAGAGGATATAAAATTTAATTCGGGGAGATTTGACATTGCCGATGCCGGAATGAATTCTTCTTATTCTGATTATGGAAGTGCGGTTTATGATAATAAACTCATTTTTACTTCGGCTCGTGATACAGGAGGAGTTGCTAAAAATAATTTTAAATGGACAAATAAATCGTTCTCTAAATTATATATGGTAGAATTAATGCCGGACGGAAATGTAAGTGAACCAAAAAAATTTAGGAGAAAAGAAAATGGAAAATATAATGAGTCGACTCCCATTTTTACAAAAGATGGCAGAACCATGTATTTTACCAGAAATAATTTTATAGACGGAAAAAGAGGAGTCAACGAAAAACAGGTAACATTACTAAAACTATACAGCTCAGAATTAATAGATGGTAAGTGGAAAAACATAAAAGAACTTCCTTTTAATAGTGATCAATATAGTACTGCACATCCTGCATTAAGTGTTGATGAAAAAACTTTATATTTTGCTTCAGACATGCCGGGAACATTAGGGCAATCTGATTTGTATAAGGTAAGTATTAATGGAAATGGAGCTTACGGAACCCCTATAAATTTAGGTCCTTCGATCAATACAGAAGGAAGAGAGACATTTCCTTTTATTTCAGAAGAAAATGAACTTTATTTTGCTTCAGATGGACGTCCGGGTTTAGGTGGACTTGATGTTTTTGTTTCAAAAATTCAGGAAGACGAAACTTTTGATGAAGTTCAAAACGTAGGTGAACCTGTAAATAGTAAACAAGACGATTTTGCTTTTGTGATTAGTAAAAAAAGAAATGGATTTTTCTCTTCAAACAGAAGTAGTGGTTATGGTTTAGATGATGTTTATCGATTTACTGAAACCAAAAGACTAGTTTGCGAACAAGAGTTATCAGGAACTGTGACAGATTCAGAAACAAATCAAATTCTTTCAAATGTAACTTTAATTATCTTTGATGAAGCCAGACAAAATGCCCAGCAAGTTGTTACAGATGAAAACGGAAACTATGTTTTTTCGAAGGTAAAATGTGGAAAAAAATATTTCATAAAGACATCAAAAACAGATTATGAAATAAAAGAAGTTCCATTGTCTATTAAAAAAGAAAATGGAAAAACAATTTTACCAATTTCAATAGAGAAGAAAGTGGTTCCGTTAATAGCTGCTAAAACTATAATGATTAAAACAGTATCTGTTAAATCTGTAAAAATGAAACCTATTGCGGTTGGGACAGATTTGGCAAAAACACTTAATATTCCTATGAACTTTTTCGATTTAGGCAAAGCTACAATCAGAAAAACATCAGAGCCACAATTGCAGAAAATTGTCGATGTATTAAAACAATATCCGACATTAACGCTCGATATTCGTTCGCATACAGATAGTCGACAATCAGATTCTAGTAATATGATTCTTTCAGAAAAACGAGCACAATCAACTAAAAACTGGCTAGTAAGTAAAGGAATTGATGGTGATAGATTATCAGCAAAAGGATTTGGAGAAACACAATTAGTTAATAAATGTGCAGATGGTGTTAAGTGTACAGAACAGCAACACCAGCAAAACAGACGAAGCGAATTTATTATTACGAATATGTAAAAAAAATAAAACTTTAAAAATCCCTTTTCTTTTTAGAAAAGGGATTTTTAATTTGAAACCAACTGGACTAAAGTCCAGTTCTACAATATCATTTGTTCCTCTGAAACTTTATAATGAGCAATAGGGATTAAATATTTATAGAAACAAATCTCAATAAGAAAAAAAGCCTCATCGAGGTTGGTATAATTATTCGGCAATAACACTACAATCTGTAATAAACATATTGCTGATTTCACTTAAAAATTCAAATTCATCTAAAGGAAACATTTATAACACCTTTTCTAAAATTAGAGACACATTGATCGATTGGTTATTATGAGTTTCCTGATCTAATGTCAAAATACACATTTTTAGCATGTTAGTGATGAAGCAACCAAGTTCATAATAATTTACAAATTTAATTTGAGCTGCATTAGTTTCTAAAGTAGAATCAATAGGTTTTAGTGTGCTGAGATATCTGTCAGCTAATTTTTTTAGATATGCTAAATTTTTAATTTCATTGGTTTTCATGATAGTTTTTATGTTTTTAGGTAAAAATCAAATGTACGAAAAAGTTTAAATAACATACTATAGTATGTTAAGAAGAATAAATAGAAAACGCAAATTGTCTGAAATTAAAAGAAATTGGATAAGCCAGAAGATTTAAAGCGTTTAGGAGCTAGGATTAAAGAGCTAAGGATAGCCAAAGGATTATCACAAGCTAAGTTAGGATTATTGATACTTAAAGATCAGCAATCTATTCATAAAGTTGAAGCTGGCGAATTTAATCCTACTTATCTTTATTTACTTGCATTATCTAAAGGTTTGGACATATCAATAAGTGAACTTTTAGATTTTGAATAACTAAAATATTTCCGAAAAATTTATAAATTTTTATTAAACCCGACAGGTTTTTAAAACCTGTCGGGTTTATAGCCATTGAGTTACAAAAGATTGAAACACATTGCTTCGCCAGTTCGCACTTTCAGGCTCGGGTGCGGGATTAGCTCCTGATTAAAATTATTCATTCAGATATTTGGGCGTTATATTTTTTTTCAACCAATCCATAATTCCTGGCGGAGTTTCGAAATACCCCATTAAGGGTAAATCATCGGTATTGTCCTTTAGGGGCAATTGTAATCAAGTAAAACTTCTTTTTTATTTAGAATAAATCTATAATCTCCAATAAATCTGCGTTTTATGCAAAAAAGTATTAAAATTCGTTCGCTTTTTTAAGGGAAAATTTCTTTAATATGAAATTTAACTTATTATGTTTAAAATGAATTGGTTAAGTTTTAAAAAATCGATTTCGTTGTTGTGTGTGTTCATTTTTTTCTAACTTTATAGATCTAAAATTTTTCAGATATGACTGTAAATCAAATACTAAACGCAAAAGGAAAAAATGTTTATTCAGTTCTTTCAACAACTACGGTTTATGAAGCCTTAAAAGTAATGGGAGAGAAAAACATAGGTGCTATCCTTGTTATCGATAATAACGATTTAAAAGGAATATTGTCTGAAAGGGATTATGCTCGAAAAATTGTTTTAAAAGACAAGTCGTCTAAAGAAACTTATGTTCATGAAATTATGGAGAGCAATGTTTTTTCGGTTAAACTTTCAGATAATTTAGAAAATTGTATGGAATTAATGAGTACTAAAAGAATCAGACATTTACCAGTTTTGGAAGATGGAACTGTAGTAGGAATTGTTTCTATTAGTGATGTTGTGAAAGCGATTATTGAAATTCAAAAAGACACCATAAATCACTTAAACTCTTATATTTCTCAGTAGCAGAAATTCAAAAAACAAGCTTTATCAAATAGTCCAAACAATAGTGGACTATTTTTTTGGTGGCTGTAAATGTTATTTTCACAAAAGAATACTTTAAAAATACGCCATTTTAAACCAAGACTTATATCTTTGTAAGCTAGAATAAAAGCTAAAATAAATGAACAAAGAGAGTAAAAGAAGAGAAGCGTTACTGTATCACTCAGAACCAACTCCAGGAAAAATTCAGGTAGTTCCAACAAAAAAATACGCAACCCAAAGAGACTTGTCTTTGGCTTATTCGCCAGGAGTTGCAGAGCCATGTTTAGAAATTGCAGCAAACGTAGACGATGTTTACAAATATACAGCAAAAGGAAATTTAGTTGCCGTGATCTCAAACGGTACAGCTGTTTTAGGACTTGGGGATATTGGCCCGGAAGCTTCTAAACCAGTAATGGAAGGAAAAGGATTGTTGTTTAAAATATTCTCTGATATTGATGTTTTTGATATTGAAATCGGAACAAAAGATATCGAAGAATTTATTCAGACAGTAAAAAATATTGCTCCAACTTTTGGAGGAATTAATCTTGAAGATATTAAAGCACCGGAATCTTTCGAAATCGAAAGAAGATTGGTAGAAGAATTAGATATTCCTGTAATGCACGATGATCAGCATGGTACAGCAATTATCTCTTCGGCAGCATTGATCAATGCACTTGAATTAGCAGGTAAAAAAGCCGAAGATGTAAAAGTAGTAGTTTCCGGAGCAGGATCTGCTGCGATAGCTTGTACTGATTTATATGTTTTGTTAGGCGTACAGGTTAAGAACATTTTAATGTTTAATAGTAAAGGACTTTTAACAAAAGACAATCCTTCATTATCAGAGTTACAATTAAAATATGCTGTTGACGGAGCTAAAATTGAATTAGCTGACGCCGTTAAAGGAGCAGATGTTTTCATCGGATTATCTTCAGGGGATATTTTGACACCAGAAATGTTGTTGTCTATGAAAGACAATCCAATTGTTTTTGCAATGGCAAATCCAAATCCTGAAATCGATTATAATTTAGCTACAGAAACTCGTAAAGATGTTATTATGGCTACAGGACGTTCAGACTTTCCTAATCAGGTAAATAACGTTTTAGGTTTTCCATATATTTTTAGAGGAGCATTAGATGTTAGAGCTACGAAAATTAACGAAGCTATGAAAATGGCTGCGGTAAAAGCATTAGCTATATTAGCAAAAGAACCAGTTCCTGAGCAGGTAAACGTAGCTTATGGTGCAACAAAACTAGGATTTGGTAACGATTATATTATTCCTAAACCATTTGATCCTAGATTGATTACAATCGTGGCGCCTGCAGTTGCAAAAGCAGCGATGGAATCTGGAGTAGCAAAAAATCCTATTACAGATTGGGCAGCTTACGAAGATCATCTTCGCGAACGTATGGGGAACGATAATAAAATGGTGCGTTTGATGACAAACCGTGCCAAAATGGATCCTAAACGTATTGTGTTTGCTGAAGCAGATCAATTAAACGTATTAAAAGCAGCACAGATTGTTCATGAAGACGGAATTGGTTTCCCAATTTTATTAGGAAACAAGGAAGTGATTTTAGAGCTTAAAGCTGAATTAGGTTTTGATGCTGAACTAGAAATCATTGATCCTAAAACAAATGAAGAAGAAGGTAGAAGAAACAGATTTGCAACTTCATACTGGGAAACAAGAGAAAGAAGAGGAGTTTCATTACTTGATGCTCAGAAATTCATGCGCGAAAGAAACTATTTTGCAGCAATGATGGTAAATGCAGGTGAAGCAGACGCTTTGGTAACAGGTCATACAAGAAGTTATCCAAGTGTTGTAAAACCAATGTTACAGTTAATTGATAAAGCACCCGGAGCTTCGTTAGTAGCAACTGCCAATATGATGTTGACATCTCGCGGACCAATGTTTTTATCAGATACAGCAATTAATATAGATCCGTCAGCTGAGGATTTAATTAATATTGCAATCATGACAGCAAAAACAGCTAAAATGTTTGGAGTTGAGCCAGTTATTGCAATGGTTTCATTCTCAAACTTTGGTTCATCTACAAGTCAGAGCGCGTCAAAAGTTAGAGAAGCAGTAGCATATTTACATAAAAATCATCCGGATTTAATTGTTGATGGAGAAATCCAGGCAGATTTTGCTTTAAATCAGGAAATGCTTTCAGAGAAATTTCCTTTCTCTAAACTAGCAGGTAAAAAAGTAAATACCTTGATTTTCCCTAACTTAGAATCGGCAAATATTACCTATAAATTGCTAAAAGAGTTGTACAAAGTAAACTCAATTGGGCCAATTATGATGGGAATGGGCAAACCGGTTCACATTTTTCAATTAGGAGCTAGTGTCGAAGAAATGGTGAACATGGCAGCAATTGCGGTCATTGACGCTCAGGAAAAAGAAAATAAAAAAAATAAATTAGCGAAATAGTATAAATAATAAGGATCGAATAATATTGTCGTATTTTTATTGCATTTTTATTATATTTGACCCTAAGAAATTATACTATGATAGCACATTTACAGGGGAAATTAGTAGAGAAAAATCCTACCGAGGTCGTGATTGATTGCGGAGGTGTTGGGTATCAGGTAAATATATCCTTACATACCTTTTCATTAATTCCTAATGTAGAAAATATAAAACTGTATACGCATCTTCAAATCAAAGAAGATGCGCATACTTTATTTGGTTTTGCAGAGAAATCAGAAAGAGAAATATTCAGGATGTTATTGTCTGTTTCAGGAATTGGAGCCAATATTGCAAGAACAATGTTATCTTCAATTGAGCCAAGGCAAATTATCAACGCAATCGCCTCTGGAGATGTTGGTACAATACAGTCAATAAAAGGAATTGGCAACAAAACAGCACAGAGAGTTATCCTTGATTTGAAGGAAAAAGTGTTAAAGTTGTACGATTTAGATGAAGTTTCGGTAGTTCAAAACAATACAAATCGAGATGAAGCGTTATCTGCTTTGGAAGTTTTAGGTTTTATTAGAAAAACTTCTGAAAAAGTAGTGGAGAAAATTGTAAAAGAAGATCCGGAAGCTACTGTAGAAACAATCATTAAGAAAGCATTAAAAAGCCTTTAAACTCAATTTATATAAACGAATTGTATGCGTAAAATTTGTATTTTTTTACTGTTTTTGTCTTGCGGTAATGTTTTGCGTGCGCAAGTAAATCCAACGGTTAAAGATACAACGAAAACCCAATTCTCTGTTGGGAAACTAGAACTGCAAGATCCACCAAGCGTAATTTCTGCCTATAAATATGATCCCATTACAGATCGTTATATTTATACCAACTCAGTTGATGGCTTTTCCATTAATTACCCTATTATATTAACTCCTAAAGAATACGAAGACTTAGTTCTTAAAGAATCCAGGAGAGATTACTTCAGAAAAAAAGCAGACGCAATTGATGGCAAAAAAGCCGGAAGCGAAGCTGCCAAAAAAGATTTATTACCCCGATATTATATTAATTCCAGTCTTTTTGAAAGCGTCTTTGGTAGCAATACAATCGATGTAAAGCCTACGGGATCAGTAGAGATGGACTTAGGGATTCGATATACTAAACAAGATAACCCTTCTTTTTCTCCAAGAAACAGATCAAGTCTTACTTTTGATTTTGATCAGAGGATAAGCATGAGTTTAATGGGGAAAGTAGGAACCAGATTAGAGGTAAATGCCAATTATGATACTCAGTCTACATTTGCTTTTCAAAACCTTTTTAAGCTGGCGTATACTCCTGATGAAGATGATATTATTCAGAAAGTAGAGGTAGGTAACGTTAGTATGCCATTAAATAGTACGCTGATTCGAGGTGCCCAAAGTTTGTTTGGAGTCAAGACTCAGTTGCAATTTGGTAAGACCACCATAACGGGAGTTTTCTCAGAACAGAAGTCACAAACAAAGAGTATAGTTGCAGAAGGTGGCGGAACAGTACAAAACTTTGATTTATATGCTTTAGATTACGATAATGACAGACACTTTTTCTTATCGCAATATTTTAGAAACAAATACGACGCCTCATTAGTTAAATATCCATTTATTGATAGCCGTGTTCAGATTACAAGAATAGAAGTCTGGGTGACCAATAAACAAAACAGAGTTAGCACCAACAATAACAACTTAAGAAATATTATAGCACTTCAGGATTTAGGTGAGGGGCAAATGACAGGTATTCCTGATAACGAGATTGTGGTAGTGACTCCTACAACGGGCTTTTTTAACAACCCTATAGATTCACCAACAGACAATAAAAACAATAAATATGATCCGGGTACAATTGGGCAGCCAGGAGCATTTTTAAATTCTAATATTAGAGAAATTGTAACCGCTAAATCCGGATTTAACAATCCTAATACAAGCGAAGCCACAGATTATTCTGTACTTGAAAACGCCAGAAAATTAACAGCAAACGAATTTACCTTTAATGCACAATTAGGATACATCTCGTTGCAACAACGTCTTGCAAATGATGAGATTCTTGCCGTAGCGTTTGAATATACAATAGGAGGTAAAGTGTATCAGGTTGGAGAATTTGGTAGTGATGGAGTTGACGGAACTGTAGTAACAGGAAACAACAATGCAAATCAGGCGATTATTACCCAAAGTTTGGTTTTAAAAATGCTGAAAAGTAATTTGACAAACGTTCAAAATCCGGTTTGGAATTTGATGATGAAGAACGTTTATCAAATTCCTCAGGCTTACCAAATCAAGCAAGATGATTTTAGATTAAACATTCTTTACACAGATCCTTCACCAATAAATTATATAACACCAGTTCAGGGAAGTACTTTCCCAAGTAACCCGACACCGGATAATAAAGTCGATCAAACGCCATTATTAAATGTGTTTAACTTAGATCGATTAAACTATAATAATGATCCGCAAACAGGAGGAGACGGTTTCTTTGATTATATACCAGGTGTAACCGTAGACGTGCAAAACGGGCGAATTATTTTTACCACCAAAGAGCCATTTGGAGAGCTTATCTTTAAAAAATTACAAAATACAGGATCTGCTGAAAATTATAATAATACTGACACATACAACGTCAATCAGCAGAAATATGTATTTAGAAGCATGTATAAAAATACACAGTCCGGAGCTTTGCAGGACAGTGATAAAAATAAATTTCTTTTAAGAGGAAAGTACAAATCATCAGGAAGTAATGGTATCCCAATTGGAGCCTTTAACGTTCCTCAGGGTTCTGTTGTAGTAATGGCAGCCGGAAGAAGATTAGTAGAAGGTATCGATTACAGTGTCGATTATCAATTAGGTCGTGTTCAGATATTAGACCCATCGCTTCAGGCTTCAAATACACCAATTGAAGTTTCATTAGAGAACAATTCAATTTTCGGACAACAAACCCGAAGATTTATGGGCTTTAATGTTGAGCATAAAATTTCTGATAATTTTGTTATTGGAGGAACCTTTTTAAAAATGACAGAAAAACCATTTACTCAAAAATCGAGTTATGGTCAGGAATCTGTAAACAATACTATATTTGGATTTAATGGAAATTATTCAACAGAAGTTCCTTTTTTAACCCGCTTAGTAAATAAATTACCAAATATTGATACCGATGTTCCTTCGAATCTTTCGATACGAGGAGAGGTCGCTTTTTTAAGACCTGATGCACCAAAAGCAAGTGATTTTGAAGGCGAAGCAACAATATATGTAGATGATTTCGAAGGTTCGCAATCTACAATCGATATGCGTTCTGCTTATGCCTGGAGTTTGGCTTCTACGCCATTTATTACTGCAGCAGGAGATCCAACCTTCAATGCTAATTTTGATGACTTAAGATATGGTTATAAAAGAGCAAAATTATCATGGTATACCATTGATCCTATTTTTTATTCCTCAAAACCATCCGGAATTTCAAATGACGATTTATCATTAAATACAACAAGACGAATCTATAGCAAAGAATTGTACCCAAATACAGATATTGCTCAGGGACAAATTCAGGTTATCAATACGCTTGATTTAACTTATTATCCATCAGACAGAGGACCTTATAATAATAATCCGTCTTTTGCGACAAGTCCTGCAAGTGGAAATTTTGGAGGTATTATGCGTGCGCTGAATTCGACCAATTTTGAGCAGGGAAATGTTGAGTATATTCAGTTTTGGGTTCTAGATCCTTATGTAGGAAATTCAGAAGCACCAGCGGGTAATTCAGGTAAAATCTATTTTAACTTAGGTGAAATTTCTGAAGACGTATTAAAAGACGGAAGAAAACAATATGAAAATGGTTTAGGACCAGGCCAGATAATGGTAAATCCGAGACCACTTTGGGGAGATGTTCCCGCATCACAATCGTTAATTTATGCGTTTGATACCAATGCTGAAAATCGTAGAAATCAGGATATTGGTTTAGATGGTTTGCCAAGTTCAAGAGAGGGCGAGGTTTATACTAATTATGCAGGAGAAGCCGATCCGGCCGCTGATGATTATACTTATTATTTAAATACTCAGGGAGGAGTTTTGGAACGTTATAAAAATTATAACGGAACCGAAGGTAACTCGGCAGTAAGTATAGATGATCCAAATAGAGGATCGACAACTTTACCCGATGTTGAGGATATTAATCGTGACAATACCATGAGTACGATCAATGCGTATTACGAGTATAGTATTGAGATCAAACCGGGAATGCAAGTAGGTTCAAATTATGTTACCGACGTTCGTGAGCCAGGAGATATTGGACCGGTTGATTTGCCAAACGGATCAACAACATCAGCAAGATGGATTCAGTTTAAAATTCCGGTTGCTCAGCCTCAAAAAACAATCGGAAATATTTCAGATTTCAGATCTATTCGATTCATGCGTATGTTTATGACTGGTTTTAGCAGTCAGATGACAGTTCGTTTTGGAGCCTTGGATTTAGTAAGAGGAGAGTGGAGAAGATATACAGGATCTTTGGATGCGAATGATCCTGACCCAACTAATGATGGTACGGAGTTTAATGTTTCTGCAGTTAATATTCAGGAAAACAGTACAAAATGTCCTGTAAATTATGTTGTTCCTCCAGGAGTTCAAAGAGAGCAATTATATAACAATAATACGATTATCAATCAAAACGAACAAGCATTAGCATTGCGCGTTGGTGGATCAGGTTTACAGTATCAGGATTCAAGAGCAGTTTTTAAAAATGTAAGTGTTGACATGCGTCAGTATAAAAAATTAAAAATGTTTTTACATGCTGAATCTTTACCGGACGAAAACACTTTGGAAGATGACGAAATGATTGGTTTTATTCGTTTTGGAAATGATTTTACGCAAAACTATTATCAGGTCGAGATTCCTTTGAAAGTTACGAAAACCGGAGGAGGCTGTTTGGTAAATCCGGATCCGAGTGCGGTTTGGTTAGAAGATAATAATATTGATTTAGCTCTTGAGCTATTAACCAGAATGAAAATTAAAGCCATGTCTATTGATATCAATTCATCAAAGAGAGATATTAATGGTGTTTATTATCCGGATAATGACCCGGATGTTGCGGGCGGAGATGGAGATGGTAAACTGATATTAGGTATAAAAGGAAACCCTAATTTTGGTTTAGTCCGAAATTTAATGGTGGGTGTAAAAAGTAGAACAGATCATAAAGGTCTAAAAGGAGAAGTTTGGTTTAATGAACTTCGTTTGGCTGATTTAGAAAATAAAGGCGGTATGGCGGCAATATTGAATATTGATACCAATATGGCCGACTTTGCAACAGTTTCTGCTACAGGTAAAAAGAGTACAATTGGTTTTGGATCTTTGGAACAAGGTGCAAACGAAAGAGATCGTGAAGATATCCAGCAGTATAATATTGTTACTAATATTAACCTGGGTAAATTATTGCCTCCAAAATGGGGAATAAACTTGCCTTTTAATTATGCTATCGGAGAAGAAGTAATCACGCCAGAATACGATCCGTTTAATCAGGATATAAAGCTGGATCAGTTGCTAAGAGAAACTACTGATGCTGCACAAAGAGAAAATATCAGAACCCGTGCTATTGATTACACAAAACGAAGAAGTATTAACTTTATTGGAGTAAGAAAAGACAGAGCGCCGGAACAAAAACCACACGTTTATGATGTTGAGAATTTTACATTCTCGCAATCATACAATCAGGTAGAACGTCATGATTATGAAGTAGAAAGTTATCTTGATGAACAATCGAACACTGCTGTAAATTATGCCTATACTTTTCAGCCTAAAGAAGTCGTGCCGTTCAAGCAAACTAAATTCATGAAAAAAAGTGAATATTGGAAATTGCTAAGTGATTTTAATTTTAATTACCTGCCTTCTAATATTACTTTTAACACGAATATTTTAAGACAAAGTAACCGTCAGCAATATAGAGAAGTCGAAGTGCAGGGAATTGGACTTGATCCGTTGTACAGAAGAAACTTTGCATTTAATTATCAATATGGTTTTGGTTATAATTTAACTAAATCATTAAAAGTAAATTATACAGCAGCGTCAAATAATATCGTTAGAAACTTTTTAAATGATGATAATACTCCAAAAGAAGATTTTAATATTTGGGATGATTATCTTGATATAGGAACGCCAAATCAGCACTTACAACAATTAGTGTTGAATTATGAAATTCCGATTAATAAAATTCCGGTTTTTGGTTTTGTAAAAGCATCTTATTCTTATACTGCCGATTATAACTGGCAACGTTCTTCGACGGCGTTTTCTGAATATGAGGAGCAAAATCCTGACGGATCATTCTCTACTTATAACTTAGGAAATACAATTCAAAATGCAAATTCAAATACGCTTACTACAACATTAAGCATGAATACGCTGTACAAATATTTAGGTTTAACGCCGGGATCAAAATCAGCTGCAAAACCTAAGCCAACGGCGGCGCCAAAACCGGGAGAGAAAATTGTAAATACAGCAAAACCTGTAACTAGCAGCAGTCCGTTTTATGATGGTATGATTGGTATTTTGACAAGTATTAAAAATGTTCAGATTAACTATACTAAAAATAGCGGAACGGTTTTACCGGGTTATACGCCAGGTGTAGGTTTCTTTGGAACTTCAAGACCAACTTTAGGATTTATTTTCGGAAGCCAGGATGATGTACGTTATGAAGCTGCAAAAAGAGGATGGCTAACCGATTATCAGGATTTCAACCAAAGTTTTACGCAGGTAACCAATAAGATATTAAAAGTTACAGCGAATATTGATTTACTGCCGGATCTTAAAATAGATTTGGCTATGGATCGTGCTTATTCTGAAAACACCTCTGAACAGTATAGTGTTATTGATGGTAATTACACGCCATTATCACCTTATACTTATGGTATGTTCTCGATTTCGACTGTATTAATTAAAACAGCATTTTCGCCAAGTAGTGCAAGTGAATCTTCAGCATTTGATGATTTTAGAGATAACCGTTTAGTTATAGCGAACCGTTTGGCAGAAGATCGTTATGGTTCCGGGGCAGCAATTCCAAGATATGGAGATGTAAACAATCCTGTTCCGGCAGAAACAGATGCGAATTATAAGGTATATATGGCCAACCTTGGGTATCCAATAGGATATACAAAAAGCAATCAGGCCGTTTTATTACCGGCATTTTTGGCTGCTTATACAGGTGCTGATGCTTCAAATAGTTCAACCAGTATATTTAAAAATTTCCCTATTCCAAACTGGAGTATAAAGTATAATGGTTTAATGCGTTATAAATATTTTAAAGATAAGTTCAAGCGTTTTTCATTACAGCACAATTACCGTGCATCGTATACGATCAATCAGTTCAGGTCTAATTTTGATTTTACCGAAAAACCCGGCGGGCAAGATGTGAATACCAATTTCTTTAATAAAACCATCATGTCCAATGTCAATTTGGTAGAGCAGTTTAGTCCGCTTATCCGGGTAGATTTTGAGTTGAAAAGTTCTTTAAGAATACTTACTGAAATTAAAAAAGACAGAGCATTATCAATGAGTTTTGATAATAATTTGTTGACAGAGGTAAAAGGAATGGAGTATATAATTGGTATGGGATATCGTTTTAAAGATGTTATTTTCTCATCAAGACTGGCCGATAGTCCAACCGGAATTATTAAAAGTGATATCAATATCAAAGCTGATTTTTCTCTTAGAAAAAATGAAACACTGGTACGTTATTTAGATTACGATAACAATCAATTAGCGGCAGGACAGAATATATGGGCGTTAAAACTTACTGCAGATTATTCGTTTAGTAAAAACCTTACCGCTATATTCTATTACGATCATTCGTTCTCGAAAGCTGTAATTTCGACATCATTTCCTCTAACGAACATTAGATCAGGGTTTACACTTCGATATAATTTCGGAAATTAATTTTTTTAGTTTCTAAACAGGATTTCATTAGAAGATTATTACATTTGTGGCTTAATTATTAAATTATCAATTTTCAAACATAGTATTATGAGCATACCAGCAAATTTAAAGTACACAAAAGATCACGAATGGGTTAGCATCGAAGGAGATGTTGCAACTGTAGGAATTACTCATTTTGCACAAAAGGAGTTAGGAGATATCGTGTATGTTGAAGTAGAAACTTTAGATCAGACACTTGATAAAGATGAGGTTTTTGGAACAGTTGAAGCTGTAAAAACAGTATCTGATTTATTTTTACCTTTAACAGGAGAAATTATTGCTTTTAATGATAGTTTAGAAAGCGCACCGGAAACAGTGAATTCTGATCCTTACGGAGCTGGATGGATGATTAAAATAAAAATTGCTGATGCATCAGAAATAGATTCATTATTATCTGACGAAGCTTATAAACAACTTATAGGTGCCTAAACAATTACTGTTACTCTGGGCAATATTATGCTCAGGTATTATTACTTATTTTTGTTTAACAGATTCAAGTAATATTCCTGCTGTAAATTTTCCGAGTATAGATAAAATTGTACATTTTTGTTTTCATTTTGGATTTACAATTTCATGGATTTTGTTCTTCAAAAAAGAACTTAAAGGGAAAGCTCCTGATGATTATAAAGCCTATTTGATTTCGTTTATATTTTCTGTTTTTTTTGGAATTACAATCGAAATCCTGCAAAGTATTTTTACAGTCACAAGAGCGTCTGACGTATCTGATGTTTTAGCAAATGCACTTGGAGCTTTATTTGGAGTGTTTACTGCAATAGCTTTTAAAAAGCAAATCGATAAAATATAAGAATATAATTACCCACTTCGGTGGGTTTTTTGTTGCAAAAAAATCAAGCTTTAAAAAGTGTGTTTTTTTCTGAATTTTAAATGTATTTTTGTCGCAATTCTATACCATCATGAATGTTAAGCAATATTTAGACTCGACCTACTTAAAAACTGCCTCGCAAGCCGGACTTTCGGAAGCAGAAAATACTATCGTAGTTAAGAATGCAATTCAGGAAGCCATTACTGAAGGTTTTAAGTTAATCATGATTCGTCTGGAACATGTGGTTTTGGCCAAAGAAATGATTTCAAAAGCCAATTCGGCATTGCTGGTGGGTACCGTAATTGATTTTCCGGAAGGAAAAGAAAATCTTGAAGCTAAAATTAAAGAAGCAAATAAAGCTATTGAAGATGGTGCAGACGATCTGGATTTTGTTTGTAATTATGAAGCTTTTAAAAACGGTGAAACTGATTTAGTAAAACAGGAAATCTTAATAGGAACACAAATTGGTCTAGCAAACAATAAAACAGTAAAATGGATTATTGAGGTTGCGGCTTTAACTGATAAAGAAATTATTCAGCTTTCGGCATTGATCAAAAATGTGGTAATGTCCCATTTTAAAGAAGATGATTATGCTTCGGTTTTTGTGAAATCATCAACCGGTTTTTATAAAACTGAAAATGATTTGCCAAACGGAGCAACTGTTCCCACTATTATAATGATGTTAGAAAATGCATCGCCCTTGCCGGTAAAAGCTGCCGGAGGAGTTCGATCTTATGATGACGCGATAGAAATGATTCGTTTGGGAGTGAAGCGCATCGGAACTTCGGCTGCAAAAGCAATTGCAAACGGAGAAAATACCACAAATCAATATTAAATGAAAACCTACATTTACGTGAATAAGATTCTTCTCATTTTTATTTTAACATTATCTGCCTTGCCGGCTTTTTCACAAGACAATAATTCTTCGGTTAAACAAGGTTTTACATCAGAGCAATTTCCTGTTTTTCCGGGTTGCGAAAATTTACAATCAAAAAAACTAGAGAATTGTTTTTATAAAGAAGTTCAGGATTTTGTTTTTCAAAACTTTCAGGTTCCTGAAAACTTAAAACAATCCAATTATAAAGGCGAAGTAAAAGTACTTTTTGAAGTAGATGAAAAAGGAGAGTTTAAAGTAATTTATGTAAATGCTGCAAATGATGCATTATCAGAAGAAGCAAAACGTGTTTTTAGAAAATTTCCTAAAATACAACCTTCCACCTACAACGGGAAACCAACCTATTCAAAATATACCATTTCAATAGATGTGCCGTTAAAAAGCGCAGATCAAATTGCGGCAGAAGCTTTGGCGGCAGCCCAAATTTTAAAACCAATTGAAAAACCAATGACAGAGCTGGACAGTATTGTATATAAAAAATACAATAATCCAGAGTTCGAAAGTCATTTGAATATACCATTCTCACATAGTTATTATGCGCAATTTGATGGCGCAATGAATCAGGTGGGGAGTAATAATCACACTGCTTCTAAACCTTACACGTATGCTGAGGTTTCTAAATATTACAATTTAAAAGCAGTAAACGAATCATTGCAGAAAAATGTTTCAACCTGGCTGGGTAGAAAATTCTGGAACGAAAATCTGGTTCAGATTCAGGGTGAAGATTATTGGCTGGCTTTAAATCCTATTCTTGATTTGCAATTGGGTAAAGCCTCAGATCTTAATGCTTCGTACACTTATGTAAATACACGTGCCTTAAATTTTAGAGGAGGCTTAGGTAAGAACCTTAATTTTACAACAACAGTTTTTGAAAGTCAGGGACGATTTGCAGGATATTATAATGATTATGCCGAAACCCTAAAACCTTCAGGAGGAAATCCCGCAATTATTCCGGGAATGGGAATTGCAAAACGATTTAAAACCGATGCCTACGATTTTCCTTTGGCGGAAGCCAATATTACATTCGCTCCAAGTAAGTTTTTTGATTTTCAGTTAGGATATGGAAGAAATTTTATTGGAGACGGATACCGTTCATTGTTTGAAAGCGACGGTGCAAGTCCTTATCCTTATTTTAAAATCAATACCAATTTCTGGAAAATAAAATATACCAATACTTATATGTGGCTAAAGGATGTTCGTCCTGATGTTACATTAGAGAAAACTTATGCGACAAAATTCATGGCCAATCATTATTTGAGCTGGAATGTGTCGAATAAACTGAATTTAGGATTTTTTGAATCTGTAGTCTGGACAGATACGAACAATAGAGGTTTTGATATTAATTTCGTAAACCCGATTATTTTTTATCGTTCGGTTGAGTTTTCATCATCTTCAAGAAGTGGGAATGCGCTTTTGGGAATGTCAGGAAAATACAAATGGAACAACAATGTAAACTTATATGCTCAGTTTTTATTGGATGAATTTTCAGTATCAGATATGGGGGCTGGAGAAAACAGCTGGAAAAATAAATTTGGATATCAGTTAGGAGCAAAATACTTCAATGCTTTTAAGGTAAGAGATTTATTGCTGCAATTAGAGTACAATCATGTACGTCCTTACGTTTATTCGCATAGCGCTGTAATTACCAATTACGGACATAATAATCAAAGTATCGGACATCAATGGGGAGGAAATTTTGAAGAGTTTGTTGTAATTGGCCGTTATCATAAAGGGCGTTATTATGCTGATGCTAAATTTACGATTGGTAAACGAGGTTTAGATTTTGATACCGCAGAAGACAGTTATAATTACGGAGGAAATATTTATAAAAGTTACGACGTAGACAGACCGTATGATAAAGGCGTAAAAGTAGGGCAGGGAAATAAAACGAATGTTTTTATTGCAGACATTCAGGGAGGTTATGTGGTAAATCCAATGACGAATCTGAAATTTTTTGGAAGCTTTTTATATAGAAATTTTGATCCAACTCAGGAAACTGCAGCTACTTTTAAGCAAAGTACAACCTGGTTTACTATCGGATTGCGTTCTGATATCTTTAATTGGTATTTTGATTACTAGTTTTTAATAAGATTTTTCGAAATAATTGTGTTAAAGATTTGCAAGTCCTTATTTTGTAAAGGTTTTATTGAAAAAAATCTAATTTTATAGGTCAGTATTCTACAATCTAATTTGTACATTTGCACCACTCAAAAAAAACAGACAAAATAATTCCGTATTGAACGCTACTAAAAATACATTTTCAATAAAATCAATATTTAACGATTTCAAAGAAATTACCAAGGCTGGTTTAGCGATCAGTGTATTGTTTTCTTCGATTGCCGGATATTTGCTAGGTGTTAATGATGAGCACCCTTTTAAATGGAGTGTTCTGTTGGTTTTGATGATTGGAGGGTATTGCATGGTTGGAGCTTCTAATGCTTTTAATCAGGTAATCGAAAAAGATATCGATTCGTTAATGGATCGAACTAAAAATCGTCCCGTTCCTTCTGGACGCATGTCGCCAAAAATGGCCTTGTTTGTGGCAAGTTTGCTCACCATTATTGGTATTTCATTGTTGTATACCATCAATGCTAAGTCGGCAATGTTTGCTGCGATTTCAATATTTTTATACACAAGCGTTTATACGCCTTTAAAAACAGTAACTTCGTTATCGGTTTTTGTTGGTGCTTTTCCGGGTGCAATTCCTTTTATGTTAGGTTGGGTTGCAGCAACAGGAGAATTTGGTATCGAGGCAGGAACACTTTTTCTAATTCAGTTTTTCTGGCAGTTTCCTCATTTTTGGGCAATTGGCTGGTTTTTATATGAAGATTATGAAAAGGCCGGAATATTTATGCTGCCAACCGGTAGAAAAGACAGAAAGACTGCTTTGCAGATTATTTTATATACAGTTTGGCTTATTATAGCATCATTGCTGCCGTCTTTAGGGTTTACAGGACAATTATTTATTACGCCAATTGCAGCAATATTAGTGTTTTTATTAGGTTTATGGATGTTGTTTTACGCAGTACGTTTGTATCAGTTACGAACTGCAAAAGCGGCAAGAACATTAATGCTGGTAAGCGTTTCGTATATTTCGTTACTGCAAATAGTATTTATAGTAGATAAATTTTTAAGATAGTTATGGAAATGACAATGACAATGACAAAAGGTGAAGAGCAATTAAGAAAAGCGAAATCAGCAAAACTGATTTTGTTATTTGCAATGGTAAGCATGACAATGATGTTTGCCGGACTTACAAGCGCATTTGTGGTAAGTAAATCCAGAGCCGACTGGTTGAAGAATTTTGAATTGCCAACGGCATTTTATTATAGTACAGCGGTAATTATTGGTTGTAGCTTGACTTTTTACCTTGCAAAAAAAGCCATTCAAAAAGACAATAGAAGCGCAACTACAGCATTACTTTTAGGTACACTGGCATTAGGAGTTTTATTTGTGGTTTTACAGTTTGTAGGTTTTGGACAAATCGTAAAAAGTGGTTATTATTTTACAGGAGAAGGTAGCTCAATTACTACAACTTTTCTTTACGTAGTTACCGTTACGCACTTATTACACTTGGCTGGAGGTTTAATTTCACTTTTAATTATAATTTATAATCATTTTAAACAAAAATACAATTCGACTCAAACTCTTGGTATAGAACTAGGTGCGATGTATTGGCACTTTTTGGATTTATTATGGGTATATTTATTTTTATTTTTATATTTCTTTAAATAAGAAAAAAACGTAAATTTGGGAACTTTTTAACGAATATCTTTTATGGAAGCGACAGTTACTACTGCAAACAACGAAAAAACTTGGGGAGGCGGGCATGAGATCCAGCCATTAGGAGCAAGTTATGGTAAAATGATGATGTGGTTTTTTATCGTATCGGATGCCTTGACATTCTCTGGATTTCTAGCAGCTTATGGTTTTTCTAGATTTAAATTTATCGAAACATGGCCTTTGGCTGATGAAGTGTTTACTCACTTCCCATTTATGCACGGTGTTTCGGCTCCAATGTATTATGTAGCCTTAATGACTTTTATTTTGATTTTCTCATCTGTAACAATGGTTTTAGCTGTTGATGCAGGTCATCAATTGAAAAAAACAAAAGTTGCGATCTATATGTTCTTAACTATTATTGGAGGTATTATTTTCGTTGGTTCTCAAGCTTGGGAATGGAAAAACTTCATTAAAGGTGAGTACGGAGCAATTGAGACAGTAGGTGGAAGCTTATTGCAGTTCGTAGATAAAGATGGTAAAAGAGTTGCTCTTGAAGAGTTTGCTGTAAAATTACCGGAACAAAGAGAAGCATTAACAAGAAGCAAGACTACCTGGTTTATGGAAAGTGCTGAAACAGTACCAACATATTCTGTAGCTGAAATTCAGGCTGGTTTTAAAGCACACCCTGATTTATTAATAAGAACAGAGCATCTTACTGAGAAAAAGAAAAAAACTGTTTTGTCAAGAGCAGAATCTGAAGAGCGTTTAGCTACTGCAAAATATGTTGTAGAAGGAGCGAACTTAACAAGAAACGAATACGGAAGTAAATTGTTTGCTGATTTCTTTTTCTTTATTACAGGATTCCACGGTTTCCACGTAATTTCTGGAATTATCATTAACATCATTATTTTCTTTAATGTGTTATTAGGTACTTACGAGAAAAGAAGAAGCTACGAAATGGTAGAGAAAGTTGGTTTATACTGGCACTTTGTCGATTTAGTTTGGGTATTTGTATTTACAGTTTTCTACTTAGTTTAATTTTAGATTTTAATTATTATGTCACACGAACACGTATCAAATACAAAAAGAATCTGGTTTGTTTTTGGATTACTATCAGCAGTAACTACAGTAGAAGTTATACTTGGTATTATTAAACCAGGATCATTAGAGTTTACTCATTTCTTAGGTTTGAATTTGTTAAACTGGATATTTTATATCCTGACAATTTTCAAAGCATATTATATAGTATGGGCATTTATGCACATGGAAGGTGAAAAAAGCAGCCTTAGATGGTCAGTTGTTTCACCGGTTATTTTCCTAGTTTTATATTTATTGTTTATTCTGCTTACAGAAGGACATTATATTTATGGGGTTTTTAAAGATTCTACTATTAAATGGAATTTTTAACATGATATTAATTCGAAAAGAGTCCCGATAACATCGGGATTTTTTTATTTTTGT
This sequence comes from Flavobacterium bizetiae, assembly GCF_902804475.1. GTDB lineage: Bacteria > Bacteroidota > Bacteroidia > Flavobacteriales > Flavobacteriaceae > Flavobacterium > Flavobacterium bizetiae. The sequence continues at coordinate 14,187 of NZ_CADCSU010000092.1, read as the reverse complement.
ACCTCAATAACTTCCGGTAATAAAATGAAAAAAAATATAGTTCTCTTTGTACTTTTTGTTTTGCCAATTGTAGCCTATCTGTTTTTTGCTTCTGGTGTAAATAGCTTTACTAAACTTCCAACAATAACTCCTGAAATTGCCGACTTTGGTGATTGGAAATCCCTTAAAGGAGAAAAAGTAACCTTAAATAATAAAATTACAATTCTTGGTTTTTCAGGAACTGAGATTTTAAAAAACAGAGGGAACTTTTTTAATCTAAACGAAAAAATTTATCAGCGTTACAATGGTTTCAAAGATCTGCAGTTTGTAGTGGTTTGTCCGTTGGGTACAGAAAAAGATGCAGAGAAAATTGTAGAATCGCTAGGCGCTTTTACAGATGTTTCGGGCTGGCATTTTGTTTTTGCTTCGCCTGATGAGATTAAAGCTTATTACGATCAATTACATCTAAAAGGGAAATTAGATCAAAACTTTGGTACTTCGAATGTTTATATCGTAGATAAAGAGCGAAATTTAAGAGGCCGAAAAGATAAAGACGAATATAAAGAAGGGTATAATACTTTTCATCCTTCTGAGTTGAGCAACGAAATGCTTGACGATTTCAAAATTATTCTATACGAATATCGTGCAGCTCTAAAAAAGAACCACAACGCAACAAAAGAACTTTAATCTTTATATCATGTTTAAAAATAAATCATATATCGGAATTTCGTTTATTATTTTAATCTTCGGGATTTATGCCGTGCCTAAAATTGTTGACAGAGTAACAAATGGCGAAGTTGTAAAAGGCAATCGTTTGGATAATGTAGGATCGAAAGATTCTAAATCTGATGCGAAATTGATAAAAATTGGACCAGCACCTAAATTTGAATTAACAAATCAGAATAATGCTAAAGTGTCTAACGAAACCTATAAAGGCAAAGTATACGTTTTGGAGTTTTTCTTTACGACTTGTCCGTCCATTTGTCCAAAGATGAATTTAAGTATGTTAGAGATTGAGAAAACTTTTTTTGGAAATCCTAACTTCGGAATCGTTTCGATTACGATAGATCCTAATCATGATACGCCACAAGTTCTAAAAGAACACGCAAAATTATTAGGTGTAAAATCATCTAACTGGAATTTTCTAACGGGTGATAAAGCTACTATCATGGATTTATCAAATAAAGGTTTTAATCTTTATGCCGGAGAAAATGAAAAAGTAAGCGGTGGTTTCGAACATTCAGGTTTATTTGCATTGATTGATAAAGATGGAAATATTCGTTGCAGAAAAGATGAATTTGGGAATCCGAACATTTATTACGACGGACTGGATAAAAAAGGAGTTAGAGACATTCAGGAAGATATTAAAATATTATTAGCAGAATAAAAATGGAAGATCATTCATTAGAAAAAAAGTATAGCAAACTTATTGTTGCAGTTTCAATTATTATCCCGGTAGTAGTAGCCATTTTATTTGGAGTTAAATTGAAAGATTTTGGTGTTAATGTAGAGCCGCTTTCGTTTTTGCCTCCAATTTATGCAACAACAAATGGTATTACGGCTATTGTTTTAGTTTGGGCTGTAATTGCTATTAAAAACGGAAAACAAAAACTTCACGAACGTTTAATGACTTTTGCCATTGCATTATCAGTAGCGTTCCTGGTAATGTATGTTGCATATCATATGACTGCTGATTCTACTAAATTTGGAGGAGAAGGCGCAATACGATATATCTATTTCTTCATTTTAGTAACACACATATTACTGTCTATTGCCATCATACCATTGGTATTAATAACATATGTAAGAGCTCTTGCAAAGCGTTTTGACAGACACAGAAAAATAGCTAAAATAACATTTCCACTTTGGCTGTACGTTGCAGTTACAGGCGTAGTGGTTTACTTAATGATTTCTCCTTATTATGCAAATTAAAAATAAAATCCAAAGTTCAAATTCCAAATTCCAAAAGGTAATTTTTGGAATTTTATTTTTCTTTATTGGAATTTCAATGAATGCCCAATGTGCGATGTGTCGCGCTGCACTTGCAGGAGATTCGAATACTAAGAAAGCTGAAGCTGTAAATAACGGAATTGTTTATTTGATGGTGATTCCTTATTTGTTAGTGGTTGTAATTGGGATTCTTGTTTATAGAATGTACAAATCGAAATCAAAAAAAGCAGAATAATTATATTCTGCTTTTTTTTTGTTCTTATTTTAATCCGTCTACCGAAACATTTACCGTTCCGTTAATTTTTATAAAAGCGATAATCGCCTGATTGGTCAGCTGGATTTTATCAAACTGAATGTCTTCCATTTTTCCGTTTACAAAAACACCCGGCATTGGCGAATAGTTTTTAAGATAGTTGGCCATTGTTTTTTTACCTTCTTCTAAATTGGCCTGAATAGAGTAGCGGCAGCTTTCTTCCATTTTTCTTAATATATAACCTTGACCCAGCCAGCTTGCAGTTCTCATTAACTTGCTTTTTGTATCTAAAACATAATCAAGTTTTTCAAAATAAATTTCTTTTGTCTGAGGATTATATTGTGGTATTCCGTTTAAGTAAAGCGTTCCGTTTATTGATCCTAAAACATCCAGTGCAATAACCATTTTGCCGTTTTTGTGCCAGATCGAAACATTTTTTACTGTTATCTTTTTGCCGCCGGAACCAAATTCCTGTCCTGCAAAATTTTTGGTCATAATCTTTGAAGCATCAATATAAGTTGAAATTGCCGCAATATTCGCCGAGATCTGATTAGGGATTTTTGTTACCGGTTTCAATACAATTTTACTGGCACTGAATTTAGATTCAGGTTGTTTACCTACAATAGTTTCCATATTGCATTTCATTCCCATGTCTAATAAAAACAAATCATTTTTAAGTTTAGCATTCGTAGAATAAATTTCAACAGGAACAATTCTTAACCAGCTTTCATAAGTATCGCTCATCTGAAATGGCGTACATATTTTTTCTAAGGCAGTTAAAACATTCGGTTTAAAATCCATTGACTTTTCAATCGCTTCGTCGATTTTCTTTTCAATTTTTGACTTGAAAATAGAAATCGCAGGATTTACTAAATAGGTAATCGGCATACTTTTCCCAAATACCATCATTGTAGGACTTTCATTCCAGTCTAAAGATTTGAATTCGGTTTTTGTATTTAATTTCCAGTTGGTCAAAGCTACTTCACTCGATAAAGTGATAACTCCGTTTAAGTTAAACTCTCTAACGTCGTATAGCTCTACCCCAAGCTTTTTCGTTCCTATTCGGTACTTAATCGTTGCTTTTAGGGGCAGGATTGTTTTTATTTTTTTGTCAGGGTTGGCAGGATCATTCTGAATTTTTATCGGAGCCTGTTTCCAGATTTTCATTTCGATATCATCATCATCAATATTATTGTCTTCATAAATTAAACCATTCAATAAAGAATTGGTTTGATTTTGAATGTCGCTCAGTTTTACCGTTATGGGTAAGTTGATAAACGACGGATTTGCATCGTAAACTAAAGGGCTGGCGTCATCCGGTTCTGGTTTTAGGGTTTCAAGTTTTTGAGTTGTAGAACAACTGATTATAGCGGTAAGTACCGTAAACATTGAGATAATTGAAAAAAACTTCATCGTTAAGATTCTTTTAAGTGATGCAAAATTAAGAAAACAATTATATTATCTTAAAAAAGTGTAACAATAGATAGATAATTGAGTCTTATTGTAATAACTAAACGGAATTATTAACGTTTTCTTACCATAAATTACTTATAAAAAATGTTATTATTGTTTTAAAATTTAACAATACCATGATCGAAATCAAAGATTTACACAAGTCCTATAAAATGGGAAGTTCAGAATTGCATGTGTTAAAAGGGATTAATTTTAATATCGAAGAAGGCGAGTTAGTTGCGATTATGGGATCGTCCGGATCGGGAAAATCGACACTATTAAATATATTAGGAATTCTTGATGAAGCAGATTCAGGTAGTTATATTTTAGATAAAACGCCAATTAAAAATCTAAACGAAACAATTGCTTCAAGATATCGAAATAAATTTCTGGGATTTGTATTTCAGTCATTCAATTTAATAAATTATAAAACAGCGCTTGATAATGTTGCGATGCCTTTGTATTATCAGGGTATAAAGCGAAAAGAACGTTACGAGATTGCAATGAAATATTTAGAGAAAGTAGGCTTAGGTTCGCATTCGCATCATTTACCAAATGAACTTTCAGGAGGTCAGAAACAACGTGTTGCCATAGCAAGAGCATTAGCTTCAAATCCGAAGGTTTTATTGGCAGATGAGCCAACAGGAGCTTTGGATACAAAAACTTCTTATGAAGTGATGGAACTTATTCAGGGAATTAACGATGAAGGAAAAACCATTCTAATCGTAACACACGAACCTGATATTGCTGCAATGTGCAAAAGAAATGTGGTCCTGAAAGATGGATTAATTATCGACGATAAAAAAGTAGAACAAGTTAGAGCGTCATCTTATGTTTAATATTGAACGTTGGCAGGAAATATTTGAGGCAATCTCTAAAAACCGGTTAAGAACATTTCTTACCGGCGTTTCTGTGGCTTCAGGAATTTTTATTTTAGTGATTTTGCTTGGTGCCGGTAAGGGACTTCAAAACGGAATTCAAAAACAATTCGAACAAGATGCCGTGGGTATCATTGTGGTTTGGTCCGGTACAACGACAAAACCACACAAAGGATTGAATCCGGGAAGACAAATTCAGTTTAGAAACGGCGATTATAATGCATCTGTACAGAAATTTGAGGATAAATTAGATTTAAGAGCTGCAAGTTATAACTTCTGGGGAGGTGCTTTTTCATACGGTAAAGAATCAGGAAGTTATCAATTTAGAGGAGTAGATCCTGATTTTTCTGGTGTTGAAAATGTTACTGTAGTCCAGGGACGTTTTATAAATAGTAGTGATCTTGCTAATAATGAAAAAGTAGCTGCTATTGGAATGAAGGTAAAAACAGATTTGTTTAAAGACAGTGATCCTTTAGGTAAAGAAATTTTAATTAATAATGTCAATTTTAAAGTAGTAGGGGTTTTTACAGATCCGGGAGGAGAAAGAGAAGAAGCCAGAGCGTATTTGCCTAAAACAACAGTACAACGTGCTTTTGGAGGTGGAGATAAAATAAGTAATTTGTTTTTTACCTTAAAAAAGACAGACGATTATGATCAGGCCCTGGCGCAATCTCAAAAATTTACTCAGGATTTAAAGGATTTGCTTAAAAGCAGAAATACAGTAGCACCTAATGATGATAGCGGAGTTGGGGTGTATAATTCTGTAGAAGAAGGAAAGAAGTTTTATGATTTAAATCTTTATATCCGATTGTTTTTCTGGTGGGTAGGTATTTGTACTATAATTGCCGGAGTTGTAGGTGTAAGTAATATCATGCTTATTATAGTCAAAGAACGAACGAAAGAAATTGGAATTAGAAAAGCTTTGGGGGCATCTCCGTTTTCTATTATTTCGATGATACTTCACGAATCTATTTTTATTACCACTATTGCAGGTTTTGTTGGATTGCTGGCAAGTTTATTATTGTTAGAATTGGTTGGTCCGATGGTTCAAAGTGAATATTTCAGAAATCCTGAGGTAGATTTTAGTGTCGCGTTAACCACATTGGCACTGCTTGTTTTTGCAGGTGCAATGGCCGGATTTTTCCCTGCATACAGAGCGGCCAAAATAAAACCTATTGTAGCACTTAGAGACGAATAATTATGTTTAAGAAAGATAATTGGGATGAGATTTTACAAGCCTTAACGGCTAACGTTTTCAGAACGGTCCTAACTGCATTTGGAGTATTTTGGGGAATATTTATTTTGGTAATATTACTTGCAGCAGGAAAAGGTCTTGAAAACGGAGTTAAAAAAGGTTTCGACGGAATAGCGACAAATACTATGTTTATGTGGAGTCAAACCACATCAAAAGCATACAAAGGTTTGCCTAAAACTCGTCGTTATGATTTTAGAAATAGTGATGTAGCATCATTAAGAGCTGCTTTTCCTGATTTGTTGTACGTTTCGCCAAGAAATCAATTAGGAAATTCTAACGACGGAACTAATAATGTGGTACGTGGTACAAAAACATCTGCTTTTTCTGTTTATGGAGATTATCCTGAACTGATTAAGCAACAGCCTATGGATATTATAAAAGGTCGTTTTGTAAATCAACAGGATATTGAGCAGAGAAGAAAGGTAGCGGTGATTGGAAAAGGTGTTATTAGCGAACTTTACGGAAAAGAAGAAGAAGCTGTTGGAACTTATGTAAAAATAAACGGAATCAACTTTATGGTAGTGGGAGTTTATAACTCTAAACAAACCGGCGGAAATGCAGAGGAAGAACAAAAGAATATATTTGTTCCCTTTACTACTTTTCAGCAGGCTTTTAATTATGGTGATAAAGTAGGGTGGATGGCTCTTACAGCAAGAGATGAAGTTTCTATCACGGAATTAAAACCAAAAATTTTAGAAGTCATAAAAGCCCTTCATTCTGTGCATCCAAAGGATGATCGCGCAGTTGGAAATTTTGATTTATACGAACAATTTGGTAAAGTGCAAAGTTTGTTTGATATCTTGAAAATCATTGCTTATTTTGTAGGATCTTTAGTGCTTATTTCGGGAGTAATCGGAATCTCGAATATTATGCTGATTGTAGTTAAAGAACGTACTAAAGAAATCGGAATTCGAAGAGCCCTAGGAGCAACGCCCGGAGCAATTAGAAGTCAGATTTTATCAGAATCTATATTTTTGACTATTATCTCAGGTATGTTTGGCGTTGCCGTAGCAACCGGGGTAATTGCGCTTCTTAATATGGCATTGGCATCGATGCCGCCAGGAAGTAATACTATGTTTGCCAACCCAAGCGTAGATTTAAGAGTTGTATTTGTTGCTTTATTAATATTAGTAGGATCAGGTTTGCTGGCAGGATTTATCCCGGCGCAAACTGCAATTAATGTAAAGCCCGTAGATGCTTTACGAACAGAATAAATTATCAATCAAAATATAATCGATTAAACCCAAAAACAAAATGAAAAAAGGAGTAACCGTAACCATTTTAATCTTTATTGCTATAGTTTTCTTTGGCGCACTATATTATTTGTATGCTAAAAACCAAGAATCTCCAATTGTATTTCAAACTGAAAAAGCAGAGGTTAAAACAATCGTAAAAACGGCAATTGCAACCGGTAACATTCAACCTGATGAAGAAGTTCTAATCAAACCAAACATCTCAGGGATTATAGAAGAAGTATATATTAAGGCAGGAGAAAAAATCAAAGCCGGAGATATGATCGCTAAAATTAGAGTTGTGGCTAACGTTTCTAATGTTAGTAACACTCAAAATCAGGTACAAACAGCTAAAATTGCTTTAGATAATCAGGAAAAAATCTATAAAAGACAAAAAACTTTGTTTGATAAAGATGTAATTTCTGCAAATGATTTTGATGCAGCTCAATTGGCTTATACACAAGCAAAACAAAATTATCTGGCAGCAAAACAAAGCTTGGATATTGTAAAAACAGGAACAACAACATCATTAGGAAATTATGCCAATACCTTAATTCGTTCAACGGTAAACGGAATGGTTTTAGCAGTTCCGGTAAAAGTTGGAAATCAGGTTATTGAAAGTAATAATTTTAATGAAGGAACTACAATTGCAAGTGTTGCAGATGTGGGAAGAATGATTTTTATTGGAAAAATTGACGAATCTGAAGTAGGTAAAATCAAAGAGAAAATGCCAATTGAAATTACAGTTGGAGCTATCGAAAACAAAAAATTCGAAGCGTCTTTAACCGATATCGCACCTAAAGGAGTGGTAGAAAATGGTGCAATTCAGTTTGAAATAAAAGCGAAATTGGAAAACAGAGATGATACTTTTATCAGAGCTGGTTTAAGTGCAAATGCTTCTATTATTTTAGAGAAAGCTGAAAAAGTAATGGCGATAAAAGAATCATTAGTTCAGTTTGATAAAAAAACACAAAAACCATACGTTGAAGTAGAAACAGCTGCTAAGAAATTTCAAAGAAGAGATTTAGTTTTAGGAGTGAGCGACGGAATTTACGTTCAGGTGAAAAGCGGGCTTAAAAGCACTGATAAAATCAAGATCTGGAATCAGGGATTGATCAATGAAGGAGAGAAAAAGTAATTTGAAAGTATAAAGGAGTTTTTGGTTTTAAAAAATGTTAAATTTGCGTAGCATAGTTTTACTGCGCTTTCATTCAAAATATATGAAAATAAATAAATATAATAGTCTTGTTTTAGCCATGCTATTTGGGTTTGGATTATCATCTCAGGCACAATCGAAAAAATGGACATTAGAAGAATGTGTGCGCTATGCATTAGATAATAATATCACTATAAAATTATCAGAATTAGATGTTAAGAATGCAGCAATTGATAAAAAGGGTGCATTTGGTAATTATCTTCCGTCAGTAAGCGGAGACGCTTCTCACTCCTGGAATATTGGTCTTAACGTTAACCCTGTTACCAATATTGCGACAACTCAAACCACTCAATATTCTTCATTAGCAGTGAATGCCGGGGTCGATATTTATAAAGGTTTACAAAATCAAAATACATATCGAAGAGCTAAGCTTTCTATTATAGCATCAAAATATCAATTATTGAAAATGCAGGAAGATATTTCTTTGAATGTGGCTAATGCATTTCTTGAAATTCTTTTTAATAAAGAAAATTTAAAAGTAAAAAAAGAGCAGTTATCTATTGATCAAAAACGTTTGGCGCGTTCTCAGGAAATGGTGAATGCAGGAACAATTCCGCGTGGCGATTTGTACGATTTAAAAGCTACTGAGGCAACTGATCAGCAGGCTATTATTGTTGCTGAAAACAGTTTGTTGATTTCTAAATTAAGTTTAGCACAGCTTTTACAATTAAAAGAATTTGCAGATTTTGATGTTATAGACGACACAAACGCAAAGGATGAGAATAATATATTAGCGCAAACTCCGGTTGATATTTATAATAAAGCCAAAGAAATAAGAACAGAATTAAAACTGGCACAAACGAATCTTGAAGTTGCAGAGAAAAATGTAGCTATTGCAAGAGGAGCCTATCAGCCAACGCTTAGAGGTTTTTATCAATTTAGTACAAGAGCCAGTTATAGCGACAGAATTATAGGAGTTGATGCTAATAATAATCCGGTTTTAGCTGGTCCGCTTCCAATTTTGGATCAGTTTAGTGATAACAAAGGACATAATTTTGGTTTTCAGTTGAGTGTTCCTATTTTTAATGGTTTCTCAGTTAAAAATAATGTTGAGCGAAATAAAGTAAGTTTAGAGAAATCTAAAATAGATTTAGAGCAAAAAAGTTTAGATTTGCAACGTAACGTTTACACTGCTTTTACAGATGCAAAAGGAGCATTAAATGCCTACGAATCATCGACAGTAACTTTAGAAGCAAGACAACAGGCTTACAACTATGCAAAAGAAAAGTATGATGTAGGTTTGATGAATTCATTCGATTTTACACAGGCTCAAACATTGCTTACCAATGCACAGTCAGACGTTATTAGAACAAAATACGATTACATGTTTAAAATAAAAATACTTGAATTCTACTTTGGAATTCCGATTGTTCCAATTATCACAAAATAATTTATTATGTCAAAAAAAACAATTTATTTCTTACTAGGTGGTGCGGTAATCATTATTGCAGTTTTAATTGGTCTTTCGAAAGCAGGAGTAGTAGGAAATAAAGACGAAGGAAAAGAAGTAGAGGTTTCAAAAGTTGCTGCTTCAACTATTGTTGAAACAGTATCTGCAACAGGTAAAATTCAGCCCGAAATAGAGGTGAAACTTTCCTCTATGGTTTCCGGTGAAATTATTGCACTAAATGTAAAAGAAGGACAAGTTGTAAAAAAAGGAGATTTACTGGTAAAGATAAATCCTGATTTATATACTTCCGGATTAGATCGTTCTGTGGCCAATTTATCAGGAACTAAAGCCGGATTAACACAATCTGAGGCAAGTTATAAAGAAGCAAAGGCAAATTACGAGCGTAATAAAACGTTGTATGATAAAGGTGTAATTTCAAAATCTGATTGGGACAAAGCCATTTCGACTTATGAAGTAGCAAAAGCAACAAGACAAAATGCTTATTATAATGTTCAGAGTGCTTCGGCATCAGTTACAGAAGCAAGGGATAATTTAGGCCGTACTTTAATTTATGCTCCTGCAGATGGAACCATTTCAGTTTTAAATGTTGAATTAGGTGAGCGTGTTTTGGGAACCCAACAAATGGCGGGAACAGAACTTTTGAGAGTTGCAAACCTAAACAATATGGAAGTTGAAGTTGATGTAAACGAAAATGACATTGTGAAAGTAAAAATTGGAGACGAGGCAAATGTTGAAGTTGATGCTTATTTAAAAAAGAAATTCAGAGGTACTGTAACGAGTATTTCGAATTCTGCAAGCACAACCTTAACATCAGATCAGGTTACTAATTTTAAAGTAAAAGTGCGTATTTTAAAAGAATCATATCAGGATTTGTTAGAAGGTCAACCAAGTACTTACTCTCCGTTTAGACCAGGGATGACGGCAACTGTAGACATTATTACAAGAACTAAAAATAATGTTCTGGCTGTGCCAATTAGTGCTGTTGTTGTAAAATCAGATACTTCAGCTGTAAAAGAGGTTAAAATTGAAGAACCAAGTGATGATAAAAAACCAGCTCCAAAAAGCGATAAAAAATTCGAATGTGTTTTTGTGAAAGAAGGAGATAAAGCTAAAATCAGAGTTATTAAAACAGGTATTCAGGACGATACGAATATTGAAGTAATGACAGGATTAAAAGCGGGTGATATAGTAATTACGGGACCTTATACCACGGTTTCTAAAGAACTGAATTCCGGTGATAAAGTCAAGCTTAAAAAAGCCGATTTACCTAAAAAATAAATAAAATATTCTAAAATAGTAATATCAATTTAAGCGAAATCAATAGAATAAAAAAGCCTTGATTTCGCTTACGCTGATATAGAATTTGATGCTCAGTATCAGATTTGAAATATAATAACATTAAAAAATTATCACATTGTCTTTTATCCTAAATATAGAAACAGCTACTAAAAATTGCTCAGTATCCATTGCTAAAAATGGAGCAACAATTGTTTGTAAAGAAATTGCTGAAGAAGGCTATTCTCATGCCGAAAAACTGCATGTTTTTATAGAAGAAGTAATTGCCGAGGCAGGAATTTCGGTTCAGGATTTGGCTGCTATTGCGGTAAGTCAGGGGCCAGGTTCGTATACAGGTTTGCGAATTGGAGTTTCGGCAGCAAAAGGATTGTGTTTTGCTTTAAACCTTCCTTTAATTGCGGTTGATACTTTGCAGACTTTAGCTTCACAGGCCAAAGTTACCGACGGAAAAATTATTCCGATGCTGGACGCGAGAAGAATGGAAGTGTACAGTGAAGTTTTTAATGCCAATTTAGAAATAGAAAGAAAAATTGAAGCAGAAGTCATTACCGAAGATTCTTTTGCATCCTATACAGAAACGGTTTATTTTGTTGGTGATTGTGCTGAGAAATGCAAACCGGTTCTAACGAAAGAAAATTTCGTGTTTTTAGAAGATATCAAATTTCCCTCAGCGGATGCAATGAGTAAAATCAGTTATGATAAGTATCAAAAAAGCGACACTGTAGATGTCGCTTATTTTGAACCGTATTATTTAAAAGATTTTATGATGGCACCTCCATCAAAAAAACAATAATCATTTTATTTCTGAATTGTATAAGGCTGAATTGAAATTCCGGCTTCATCTAAGGCCACTTTGCAATTCTCTAAAGTATCTGAAACAACCGATCCGTAATTGGCATTGGTTGCCCACGGACGTACCGCAAAATCGATAGAAGCAGCCGTTAAGTTCTTTACGAAAACTTCTGGAGCAGGCTTTTTAAGCACTTTAGGATTTTTGGTTAAAACCTCTAAAAGAACTTCTTTTGCCTTTTTAATATCTGAATCATAAGAAATTGAAAAAGTCAAATCGGCTTTTCGTTCTCCCTGCATAGAATAATTGATAATAGTTCCGTTAGACAAAGAACCATTGGGTACAAAAACAGTCTGGTTGTTACCTGTAATCATTTTGGTAACAAAAATCTGAATTTCTGAAACCGTTGCAATAACTCCCTGCGCCTCGATCGTATCGCCCACTTTAAAAGGTTTAAAAACGATAATCAACATTCCACCCGCAAAATTAGAAAGAGACCCTTGCAATGATAAACCTACAGCAAGTCCCATTGCTCCTAAAATGGCAACAAATGATGATGTCTCGATACCTAGTTTTGAAATGAAAGTAACAAACAATAAAATTCTAAGTGCCCATATCAAAATGTCTGAAAGAAATTTTGTTAAAGTAGGATCTAAATTTCTTTGTACCATTACCTTCGTAATGATCCTGTTTATTAATCTGATGGCGTAGATACCAACAAATAAAATAATAAAGGCCGAAACTAATTTAAGAGAATAATCAACTAATACGTCAGCATATTTTGTAACATAATTGCTAACCTGATCTGGATTGAGGTTCATATTTTTTGAATAAAAAAACCTTCTCAAATGAGAAGGTATATTAATGCTGCAAATATAGATATATTTATTTTTATTAGAAAAAACGATCGCTTATTCCTTCGGAGGAATCGTATCGATAATTTCGTCTGTTGCAGTTTCCGTTTTTTCAGTTACATCTGCTGCAGTTTCTGTTACTATAGTTTTGGTTGTATCAGAAGTTTCTGTGGTTTTTTCTTTTACAGAATCGATTACTTCACTTAAAGAATCTGAAGCTTTTTCTACATATTCGCTTACAATGTCTTTTGCTTTGTGAGCATATTCAGCAGCACTCTCAAGGATTGGTTCTGAAGCTTCTTTTGCTTTTGCAATCGTTTCCTCAGCAAATGTTTCTGCTTTCTCAATATAAGGAGCAGCAGCTTCTTTAGCTTGTTCAAACTTAACTTCGGCCTCATTGGCTAAATCTGTAGTCGTTTCTTTGGCTGAGCCAAATAAATTTTTGAAAAATGAAGATAATCCCATAGTTTTATATTGATTGGTTTAGAATACAATATTAAACTTTTTTATCACATAAAAATGGAATAATTTGCTGAAAATTAAGTAGATATGAATTTAATAAAAAAGCGCCTCATTTGAGACGCTTTTTATATTTATTCGAATACATTATTATGCATTTACAGCTTCAACTTTAATCGCTTCATCATTCAACATACTTTTTAGCATGTTTTCGATTCCGCTTTTTAAGGTAAAAGTAGAAGAAGGGCAACCGCTGCAGGCACCTTGCAAAATTACTTTTACAGTTTTGTCATCTTCATTATAAGAGTCAAAAGCAATATTTCCTCCGTCTGCCGCAACTGCCGGTTTCACATATTCTTCTAATATATTGATGATTTGTTGCGATGTTACATCTAATTTGTCAAATGCTTCATCTTTTGTAATATCATTTTTCGTAGCCACTTCAATTAAACTTTCATCTAAAACAGTTCCTCCGTTCTCGATATATTGTTTGATAAAAGTTCTTACTTCTAAAGTAATTTCATCCCAATCGTTGATATCATATTTAGTTACCGAAATATAGTTTTCATCAATAAAAACCTCTTTTACATAAGGAAATTTAAACAGTTCTTTTGCCAATGGCGAAGAAGCAGTCTGGTCGATATTTTTATATTCGATAGCATTTTTAGTCAACATTCTGCTAACTACAAATTTTAAAGCAGCAGGATTAGGAGTTGTTTCTCCGTAAACCGTAATAGGCTGTTTTTTTGGTGCGTTTTCATCTACTTTGATAATGATACCGCCTTTGTCTACGAAAGATGCAATTTGTTCAGCAACAGCATCTTTTACATCATCCCATTCTACAATACTGTATCTTTCGATCGCAATAAAATTTCCTGAAATATAAACTGTTTTTACAAACGGAAGATAGAATAATTGTTGTGCTAAAGGCGATGCTTGTGCTTCATCGATATTTTTAAATTCAAAATTTTGATTTTTTGTAATGAAATCTTCAAATTCAAACTTTAGGATAGTTGGATTTTGAGTTTCCTTTATAGTGATTTTTGTCATGATTTGTAATTTTCTACAAATTTAGTAAAGTTATTTTCTACTAATACCTATATTTGATTTTTTTATATAATAATTAAGACTCTTTTCAAATAAATCGTATTAAATTATGAGA
>NZ_CADCSU010000091.1 GCF_902804475.1 Flavobacterium bizetiae | reverse complement strand
AGGTTATAAGGAATATAAAAATGAAAGAAGAGTTATGGTAAATGAAGAAAAAAAATCTGCAGAATATGTTGGAAATAAAGACAAACTACGATAGGGAGTGAAAAATAAACATAAAAAACCCGAAGCAAATTTGCTTCGGGTTTTTATTGGAATTTGGATTTTCTGAAATTTGGAATTTAATTTTTAGTCAATCCATTTATAATATCTCGCTCCAATCAAAACAGGAATTTCTTTTTCGATTCGATCTAAAACCCATTCGTTTTTAGGAGTTCTGATGCTTTGGTTTTGTTCTTTTTTGTGAAGGCTTTCATAAGTTTCAAAACCAATTTCTGTGCTTTCTTCTAAGTTTTCAAAAAGCTTTGTTTTGGCTAAAGCCGATTGCCATTCCGGTTGAATTGTTCCTTCAAAAACTTTCGATTTAGATCCGCTTCCGTAAGCCAGGAATCCAAATTTAGTTCCGGCAACTTCTTGTTTGGTATCGTAATAATGGGCCAAAGTCGATAATAATCCCATGAAAATAGATCCTGTGTAAAGGTTTCCTATTAAAGAAGAAGCCAATTCAGCAGGTTGCAATTTCTCGGTTACAAACTTTCTGTACTCATCAGATTTTCCAACTTCTTTAATTTTAGTTTGATAATCTGCGGGTTCGATATTTTCTGCAATAATTTTATCAGCGTGATCTAAAGCGTAAATTTCAGACAACATTCTGCGTCCCTGAAAAGAATACGGAAGATGCATGATAATGCTGTTCCAGGTATTGTATAAAGTTTCGGTAGTATTTTTTAATTTTTTGAATGAAAAGTAAGCATTACGGGTACGATCCATATAACATTGATTCGAATATTGACCATCAAAAACCGGTTGATCTTTATGAATTTCAATTTCGGCTTCTAGATTATCAAACCAGGGATCGTTATTTTCGTTTTGAGTAATCGCTTCTTTTGAGATAGTTCTGTAAGGTTTGAAAAAATCAAAAACACCTTTTGTAGATGTTGCCCAATTGTCATCAAAAGCAATAATTCTAGGATTCGAAGTTACAAGCATTGCCAGAGCTCCGGCGCCTTGAGTATATTCTCCTGTAGAGTTTAAATCGTATTTAGCAAAATCAGTCGTAACCACAATTGCTTTTTTGGTTGGATTTAATTTTACAAAATCAATGCAGTTTTGCAAAGCGTCAACACCGCCAATACAAGCAAAGGTAAAATCGACAACGTCGCATTCTGCAAGGGAATCTTCTCCAAATTTCTGTTCCATTAAGCTTATTAAGAACGAGCTTATTGGTTTAGAACTGTCGATTCCGCTTTCGGTTCCAACATAAATCCGGCTAATTTCGTTTAAGTTTATTTCGTTCTCAAGAATCAGTTTTGTTAAAGCATTTGCTCCAAAAACAACAGCATCCTGATGAACGTCCGGCAAAGTCATTTTTATTAATCCTAATCCCTTTTCTAATTTTTCGGGTTCAATATTTCTGGCGATTGCCAAAGTTTTTATGGGTAAATGTATGTTGGCTACATCAAAAGAGATAGCGTCAATTCCTGTTTTCATTATATTTTTTTTGAAGCCGATAAAGGTAAAATTATGTTGCGGAATGACAATTTTTTAATCCTATAAAATTGCAATGGAGAGAAACTTTTAAAGAAAACAAATTAAAAGTTTGATTAAAATAGTAATATGACAAACTTTACAAATAAGTTTGCTCGTTATAGCGCGTAAAATCTCGTCAAAAGATGTTTTGAAAAAATCTTATAATAAAATAATTTGGGATAGAGTGCTTTTTATACGTAAAAGTACGTATTACGTAATGTATTTTAAAATCATTATAAATAACAGCGAAATGGTTGTAGTTCTTTGTTAATTGAGTTATTTTTGTGTAATTTTTTAATACAAACTACTTAAACAATTATGGCACAATCTGCACTATTGAATGCTTCCATCTTAAAGAAAGTGGCTATGGCTCTTTCGGGAATATTCTTAATCACGTTTTTAGCGCTGCATGTTTCCTTAAATTTTATTTCTATTATTAGTGAAAATGTTTTTAACGAAGCATCTCACTTTATGGGATACAATCCGCTGATTCAATATGTAATGCAACCAGTTTTGGCAATCGGAGTAATCTTCCATTTCGTTATGGGGTTCGTATTGACTGCTCAAAATACTGCTGCAAGACCAATTGCATATGCAAAATACAACGGAGCCGCAAATGCTTCCTGGAGTTCTAGAAATATGATTATTTCTGGATTAGTTATTTTGGCTTTCTTAGGATTGCATTTTTATGATTTCTGGTTTCCGGAGGTTAATTACAAGTATATTGCAGGAGCTACTCCGGATGCTACAAGGTATTATGGAGAGTTAGTTCATAAATTTCATGATCCAATTCGTACAGGATTGTATTGTGTATCATTTGTGTTATTAGGTTTTCACCTTTGGCACGGATTCGGTTCATCTCTTCAGTCAATGGGGATGCACAACAAGTATTCAAGATTTTTAAGTAAAGTAGGTTATGGTTTTGCAGTTGTAGTACCGGCACTTTTCGTAATTATCGCATTATTTCATCATTTCAATAATTAATATAAATTATAATGGCATTAGATTCAAAAATTCCACACGGCCCAATATCGGACAAATGGACAGATTATAAAGATCATATTAATTTAGTAAACCCGGCAAACAAACGTAATTTAGATATTATCATTGTTGGTACAGGTTTAGCTGGAGGTTCAGCTGCGGCAACTTTGGCTGAGCAGGGATATAACGTAAAAGCATTTTGTTTTCAGGATTCACCTCGTCGTGCGCACTCTATTGCAGCACAAGGTGGTATCAATGCAGCAAAAAATTATAAAGGTGACGGTGACTCAGTTTACAGATTATTTTATGATACTGTAAAAGGAGGTGACTACCGTGCACGTGAAGCAAACGTTCACCGTTTGGCTGAAGTTTCTGCTAATATTATCGACCAGTGTGTAGCTCAAGGTGTACCATTGGCTCGTGAATATGGTGGATTATTAGATAACCGTTCTTTTGGAGGAACTTTGGTTTCTCGTACTTTTTACGCACAAGGACAAACCGGTCAACAATTATTGTTAGGAGCTTATTCTGCAATGAACCGTCAGATTGGTCGTGGTAAAGTAAAAATGTACAACCGTCACGAAATGCTTGACATTGTAATCGTAAACGGAAAAGCGAGAGGTATTATCGCTCGTAACTTAATCACCGGAGAAATAGAAAGACATTCTGCTCACGCGGTAGTAATTGGTTCTGGAGGATACGGAAACGTATTTTTCTTGTCGACAAATGCTATGGGAAGTAACGCAACAGCAGCTTGGAAAATACATAAAAAAGGAGCGTTTTTCGCAAATCCTTGCTACACACAAATTCACCCAACTTGTATTCCGGTTTCAGGAGATCACCAGTCAAAACTGACTTTGATGTCTGAATCATTACGTAATGACGGTCGTATTTGGGTTCCTGCAAAACAAGAAGATGCAAAAGCAATTCGTGAAGGAAAGAAAAAAGCAACTGATTTAACTGAAGCAGAAAGAGATTATTTCTTAGAAAGAAGATATCCTGCTTTTGGTAACTTAGTACCTCGTGACGTTGCGTCTCGTGCTGCAAAAGAAAGATGTGATGCTGGTTTTGGTGTTAACAAAACAGGAGAAGCAGTTTACTTAGATTTCGCAGCAGCAATCAAACGTTACGGAACTGAAGAAGCTTTCGTAAAAGGTTTAGATGCTAACGATGCTACTTTGGTAACTAAATTAGGAGCTGAAATTGTGAAAAGTAAATACGGAAACTTATTCCAGATGTATTACAAAATCGTTGACGAAGATCCGTATACAACACCAATGATGATTTACCCGGCAGTTCACTACACAATGGGTGGAACTTGGGTTGATTATAACTTAATGACTACAATTCCGGGATGTTTCTCTATTGGAGAATCTAACTTCTCTGATCACGGAGCAAACAGACTTGGAGCTTCTGCTTTAATGCAAGGTTTAGCTGATGGATATTTCGTATTGCCTTATACTATTGGAGATTACTTAGCTCCGGATATTAAAATGGGAGAAATTTCTACAGATTTACCGGAATTCTTAGCAGCAGAAAAAGAAGTAAAAGATCAAATCGACAGATTCATCAATAATAACGGAACTCATTCTGTAGATTATTTCCATAAGAAATTAGGGAAAATCATGTGGGATAAAGTAGGTATGGCTCGTAATGCTAAAGGATTAGCTGAAGCGATCGAAGAAATTGCCGCTTTACGTGAAGAGTTTTATAAAGATGTAAAAGTTCCTGGAAGCGCTAACGAATTTAATCAGGAATTAGAGAAAGCGACACGTGTTGCCGATTTCTTAGAGTTAGGAGAATTATTCGCGAAAGATGCATTACACCGTAATGAGTCTTGTGGAGGTCACTTCCGTGAAGAATACCAAACAGAAGAAGGAGAAGCACTTCGTGATGACGAAAACTTTGCATATGTTGCAGCTTGGGAATACAAAGGAAAACCAAGTGATGCAGTATTACACAAAGAACCTCTGGTTTACGAAAACATTAAATTAGTTCAAAGAAGCTACAAATAGTATTTAAAAAGTTGCTATACTTTTTGATACTTAAAACTTATACAAAATGAAACTTACATTAAAAATATGGCGTCAGAAAAACGCCCAAGATAAAGGGGGAATTGTTGATTACCCAATCGACGGAATCGAACCAGATATGTCTTTCCTTGAAATGCTTGATGTTCTTAACGAACAATTAATCAACAAAGGAGAAGAGCCAGTAGCATTTGACCACGATTGTCGTGAAGGAATCTGCGGAATGTGTTCATTATTCATCAACGGAGAAGCGCACGGGCCAGACAGAGGAGTAACTACTTGCCAATTACACATGCGTATGTTTAAAGATGGTGACACGATTTTTATCGAGCCATTTAGAGCAAAAGCTTTCCCTGTAATTAAAGATTTAGTTGTTGACAGAAGTTCTTTTGACAGAATTCAACATGCAGGAGGATTTATCTCGGTAAATACTTCAGGAAATACTATTGATGCAAATACAATTCCGATTAACAAACATGATGCAGATAAATCATTTGATGCTGCAGCTTGTATTGGTTGTGGAGCTTGTGTTGCAACTTGTAAAAACGGATCAGCAATGTTGTTCGTTGGAGCAAAAGTATCTCAATATGCATTATTACCTCAAGGTAAAGTAGAAGCAGTTGATCGTGTTTTAAACATGGTACACCAAATGGATTTAGAAGGTTTTGGTAACTGTACAAATACAGGAGCTTGTGAAATCGAATGTCCAAAAGGAATTTCACTTGAAAATATCGCGCGTATGAACCGTGAATATTTATCTGCAAGTTTGAAAGGATAATTTGAATTACTTTTAGTTTTAAATAAAAAAAAGGTTCCGA
Organism: Flavobacterium bizetiae; assembly: GCF_902804475.1. Classification (GTDB taxonomy): domain Bacteria; phylum Bacteroidota; class Bacteroidia; order Flavobacteriales; family Flavobacteriaceae; genus Flavobacterium; species Flavobacterium bizetiae. The sequence continues at coordinate 46,919 of NZ_CADCSU010000091.1, read as the reverse complement.
TACCTCGGAACCTTTTTTTATGCTTTATTCGTAATACAATTGCGAAGCACTTATTTCTTGTTTTTCTTTTCCTTCCTGTTGAATGTAGCATGTTAAAGTCGTTCCTCCAATCTGATCAAAATAACCAATGTTTATTTTATGGAAACCTTTTTCGAGTTTTACAGCTCCATATGCTTCGTTGAGCCAATGAATTCCATCGTTATTTACCACTAATTCATTATCGATAAAAAGCTTCGATCCGTCATCTGAAAGCGTCGAAATTGTATAATTTGCCGTTTCAGGAATAAAGATGTATCCGTTGAATTTTAAGCCGATATAACGCTCTGTTTTCGATTTCCATTTTTCACTGCTTATGGCGCCTTCAAAAATGCCTGAATTAACAGGTTTTGCTAAATCTAAATCCTGAACTTGCTGGAATAAGGTTCCAGTATAATAATCGAATTTTAAACCTTTTTTAGTTGGTTTTATGGCCAAAGCCGATTTTAGTTCCGGATTTCTAACTAATATTTTACTAATAGAACTTCTTCTGCCGCTTGGACTAATCTGAACGGTTTTTATAATTCTGAATTCTCCTTTTGGGATATTTATCGTTACCGGTTTGGTGTAAAGTTCAGCTGTTTCATCTGGATTATATCCATCAATTGTGTAGAAGATTTGTCCGCTTTTGATCGTTGGTTTTAAATCCAAAACATATTTTGAAGCAATTAAAGCTGTTTCATTAGAACCAAAAGGACTCGGAACTTTGTACAATCTTTTTTGTGCTTCCAGTTTTTCTAAATGATATGGAATTTGATTTAAAATGAAATGATTGTAATTTTTATTTTGAGGTTGCGTCCAGGCAATTTCAGCTAAAGCAAATACGCGCGGATAAATCATGTAATTTAATTTCGCCGGACTTGTTAAGTATTCAGACCAAAGATTAGATTGCACACCTATAATATACTTTTGCTCTTCAACGGTTAAACTATCAACAGGTGTTGGATTATAGTTGTACATTTTTTCAACCGTGGTTAATCTTCCAATTGTTAAAGGCTCTTGCGGAGAATATCCCTGGTTATAATCCAGATACAAAACTTGTTCGGGATTCATGATTACATTATGTTTTTGTCTTGCAGCGCTAATTCCGCCAGCTTCGCCTCGCCATGACATTACAGCCGCATTTGGCGCAAGCCCGCCTTCAAGCATTTCGTCCCAACCGAGGATTTGTCTTCCGTTTGCATTCAGGAATTTTTCGATTCGGGTTGTTAAATAACTTTGCAATTCGTGTTCATCTTTCAATCCTAAATCTTTGATTCTTTTTTGACAATTCGGACATTCTTTCCATCTTGTTTTCGGGCATTCGTCTCCTCCAATATGAATGTATTTACTTGGGAATAAAGCCATGACTTCGGTTAGAACATCTTCTAAAAAAGTAAAAGTTTCTTCTTTTCCTGCGCAGAAAATATCATCAAAAACACCCCAATATTCTATCACTTTATATTGACGATCGGGAAAACAGGATAAATTAGGATAAGCCGTAACCGCTGCAGTTGCATGACCGGGCATTTCGATTTCCGGAATAATATTCACATAATGGTCTTCGGCAAATTTTACAACATCTTTAATTTCTTCCTGCGTATAAAATCCTTCGTATGGATTTCCGTCAAAAAAATACGGGAATCTTTCGAATTTATTTCCCACCAAAGTCTGTGCTCTTTTTGAACCTACTTCAGTCAGTTTTGGATATTTTTTTATCTCAATTCTCCATCCCTGATCGTCTGTTAAATGCCAATGAAAGTTATTTAATTTATAACTAGACATTTGTGCGATAAAATCTTTTATAACATCAACGGAGAAAAAATGACGGCAAACATCGAGGTGAAGTCCGCGGTAATCGTATCTGGGCTCATCTTCGATGGTAACACAAGGCAATTTTATTTCCTGATTTTTTGGTTTATTAGGTAAAAGCTGCAATAAACTTTGCACGGCATAAAATAATCCTTCTTCGCTACCCGTAACCGTAATTTTTTTTGGAGTAATAGTTATTTTATACGCTTCTTTTTTTAAAGATACCGATGGATTTTTAGCAATGAATAAAACTTCGATGTTACTTTTTTTATTTGAAGTAGTAGAATTTATAGCCGATTCGAAAATTTGTGCAGTTTTGAGTTCTCTTGCACTGAATTTATTTTTTTCGAAAGTAAATTTTATCTGTCCGTTTAAACGAATGCTATCTCCGGTTGCTTTGTATGAATTGGGAGCAGGAATGATGCTATTGTTTACGAAAGAGGTTTGGGCATTTCCGAAAGAAAAACAAAATATTAAAAAGAGGAATAGGCTTTTTTGCATGGTTGTTTTTTTTGATTTGTTAAACAAATTTAAGGTTTGTAAATTAGTTTGCATTTTTTTTGCAAAATGAATTTATGCTTAAATGTCTTTAAAATAGACGAATTAACTTTTTTATTACTTTGTGTTATAATTTGTTTCGCAATAATATTGCATTTATTGTTTACATTTGTCCATAACAAAAATGAATTTGCATGAGTAATGATAATGAAGTGGTAAATTACACTAAGGAAGAACGTAAAAATCTTATTTTAAAAGAGATAAACTTGCATACTCGTGTAAGTTTTGAAACGCTTTCTGCCAAATTATTTGTTTCAGAAGATACTGTGAGACGTGATATAAATGAACTTGAATCAGAATCTTTATTGATTAAGGTAAAAGGCGGTGCGATGACAAAAGCCTATCACCATTCTTCGGCCAATAATCAAACTTATGCAGGCGAATCCAAACAAATCATTGCGCAAAAAACCTTAGGTTTACTTCATGACGGAATGGTTTTATTAATTGGCGGAGGAACTACAATTCGTGAATTCATCCGTTTAATTCCTGATGATTTAAATCTTACTATTTTTACTGTTACCGTTTTATCTGCGGTTGAACTTCTGGATAAACCTAATGTTAAAATTATCATGATTGGCGGCAGCATTTCATCTTACAGCCAAATGTGTGTGAGCGGCGATGTTTATAATCAGTTGGCGAATATTAAAGTTGATTTATTAATATTAGGAACTAATGCTTTAGATATCGAAGGTGGTTTCTCAGATTCTGATTGGGAAACCGTTCAGGTGAAAAAAGCTATGATTCAGGCTTCTGAAAAAACAGCGATTCTGACTATTTCTGAAAAACTCGACACGGTTCTAAAAATGAAAATTGCCAACTTATCCGAGGTTAATTATGTAGTTACAGAAGTTGATCCAAACGACGAAAAATTACAGTCATATAAGAAGGCAGTTCCAAGTTTAGTTTTTATTTAATCCCAATTTTTCATTAAGAAATTGATCCAGTTTTGGTGAAAGATTTTATTTAAATCTTCATCAGAATAGCCGTTGTTTTTAAAGATCAAAACCAATTTTTGCAAATCGGCAATCGTATCTAAATCATACGGACCTTGTTCTGTACCAAAAGCGCCATCCAAATCGGATCCCACACCAATATGATTGGCATTTCCGGCCAATTGACAAATATGGTCCATGTGTTTGAAAACGGTTTCAAGATTGCAATTGGTACCTTTTGGCGTCGAAACACCTCTTTCCCAATCCGGAACTAGCATCCAGGCATCTAAAGCACCGCCAATAACGGCTCCGCGAGAAATTAATGCTTGAATCATTTCATCGCTATATTGACGATTGTGATCCACCAGACTTCTGCAATTGTTATGACTTGCCCAAACTGGTCCTTGATAATGATCTAAAGCTTGCCAGAAAGCATCATCGCATAAATGTGTTGCATCAAGAATGATATTCAAACGCTCCATTTCTTTTAATAAATCAAGACCATTTTGGTTCATTTTTCCGGTTGCGTCTGTTCCGTTTGCGTAACGCCCGGGTCCATAATGCGCAGGACCAATGGCACGCAATCCGTAATTGTATGCTTTTTCTAAATATGAAACATTAATAATGGAATCTGCGCCTTCTAAACTCAAAATATAACCAATAGGTTTTTTATCGTTTGGAGTTCCATCATTCCATAAATCAATTTGTTTTAAAAGCGATTTTTTATCGGTAATTGCTGTGATTTCTCCGGCTTCTTCCATGGCTTTGTACCACGCAAGCTGCCCTTGAGTTTGTGCCCAGGCTTGTTCAGGAGAATTCCACCCCGGAATAATACTGTCCGGTTTTACAAATCGTGCAATTTGAGTCGCGACTACAATACCAATATTGCCGCGTCGTAAATCCGGAAACGAAACCGTTGCGCGTTCGCGATCAGGTTTGTCCGTCATTCCTTTTTCGAGATGACGCAAAGTTGGTACGTCATTTCTTAAATCTCGATTCCATTCCATTGCATTCATGCTCAGGTCTAAATGGGCGTCTATTATAAACATATTATTTTTTTTAAGGCACAAAGGTCCAAATGCTCAGAGGTTCTCTAGACAAGTGTTATTATGAGGTCTATTCTCTTTCTTCTTCGATCTATTTTCTATTCTTTTTTCTTTATTCTGCTTTTTCTGCTGCTAGATATTAATTTTTCTGCTGCGGGCAACCACTTGCCATTGATTGCAAATTTCATGTGCCGAATTCACGACCTGAACCGAATCGTAAAGGGCGCAAGTAGGGCAAACATGATATGGCTGAGCATAAATGGTATCGCCAATTGCATACTCGTTTTTTCCTCGGTTTTCTATAATTAAATGTTCTTCTGAATGTGCCGTTGGGATTAGGTTTTCATCATTTAAAATGACTAATCTTTTATCGATTGGATTTTCAGAAGCTACGGCTTTGTATCCAATATCAATACAAAAAGTATCACTTGTTGGTTTTGAAATTATGGTTCCAACAATAACCAAAGCCGGCTCAAAATGCTGTTCCGGTAAATGAATCTGGTAATTCGAATCCCAAAAAACAAAAGTTCCGGGACTGCATTCTACGTTTTCCTGAGTGGCATAAAACGGAAAAGTGTTCGATCCGCCAGCGACAATTTTTAATTCGTAACCCAGTTTTTTATTAATCGCCTGAATTTCTTCGTTTATGCTAAAAAATAAATTGGAAGCGGTATCAAATCGATGTTCTAAATCTCCTTTTAAATGACCATCATAAATGTGAATTCCTGCAAAATGAATGTTTTTCAGTAAAACAATTTCATCAATTAAAGCTTTCCAGTTTTTAGAAACCGAAATTCCGGTTCTGTTCATTCCGGTATTTAAATCCAGATAAACGGTAAGTTTAAGATTGTTTTTCTCGGCACTTTCATTTAAGGCTTTCGCCGAATCAAAATTGTCAACAATAGTCGAAAAAGCAACATTTGGATATTTCTGAATCAAGGCAATCCATCTGTCTTTTTTAGCGCCAACAGGTTGATAGGCGAGAAGCACGTCTTGAATTTCATGTATCGCGGCTAATTCAGCTTCGGCAATTGTGGCGCATTTTATTTTACTGATGTTGTAGGTTTTAAACAAATCCAGAATTTCACCTATTTTATGCGTCTTGATGTGTGGTCTTAATTTTTGAGTTTCGCCTTTTACTGCTTCAATCAAGCGCTCAATATTTGCCTGAATACGATCTTCGTAAACGGCTAAAAATGGCGTATCAATGCGGAGTTCGGAATTAATTTTCCACCAATTGTTTTGCATAACTTTAGTTTCTGGTTTTTTCTACAACTTCAATTAAATTTTGAAATGCCTTTAAAGATTGCTCATAATTTAAATTCAAAAGCATTTCTTTCGAAAATAAATTAGAACCAATTCCCACGCAGACAACTCCGGATTTGAACCATGATTTTAAATTGCTTTCTTCGAGCGTTACGCCTCCTGTTGGCATTATTTTCAAATTTGGGAAAGGCGCTCTTATTGCTTTTACATATCCTGGACCACCAATTTTATCAGCTGGAAAAAGTTTTACAATTTCGGCACCTAATTTATTGGCTTGCAATATTTCGTTTAATGTTGCAGCTCCGGGAATCCAATAAATATTATTTTTGAAACAATAATTTCCAATTTCCAGATCTGTATGCGGGCAAACAATGCAATCTGCTCCAAGAAGATGAAATGTTTCGGCATCATCTACACTTAAGATAGATCCAACGGCTATTTTTACATCTAAATTATTTGCTTTTTTAAAGGCTATCATTTGGCTAAAAACTTCTTTAGCATCATTTGCACGAGCAGCAAACTCGATAATTTTAATGCCAGCATCAGCCGCTGATTGCAATACTATTTGGGCTGTTTCAATGTTGATTTGGGTTACTAACGGAAGTACACCTTGCGTTTTTAATATGCTGTACATTTTCTTATTTTATCTATTAATTCTATTACTTGAGCCATTTTTGATGAAATGACTTATTTCGTTTTCATTTGTGATGGCGAAATCTCCGTGAATGCTCTGTTTGATTACGCCACAAGCTGTTGCCCATTCGATAGATTCCTGTCCGGAAAATTTATTCGATAATCCGTATAATAATCCAGCGTTGAAAGCGTCTCCGGAACCAATTTGATCCGTTACCACATGTATTTTGTGTTCTTCTGTCTGATAAAAATTATCATCATGAATTAGTAATCCTTTGTATAAATGCGCCGGCCCATCAGATTTTCTAAAACTCATTGCTAATGTTTTTAGATGAGGCATTTTTACTTTTAATAATTCGAATGTTTTCTGAAAACGAGCTTCATCTGATTCGTTTTTATCGGTTTTGATTCCGAAATAAATTTCAATGGCATCCAAATCAGCAACGGTAATCGTGCTATATTGAAGTAAATCCGGCATGATTTCAGACGGATGTTTTCCGTATTGCCATAATTTGGATCTATAATTAAAGTCAGACGAAATAGGCAAACCTTTTTTATGTGCTGCCAAAATCGCTTCTTTACAAGCCAAACCTGCTTCATGAGAAACTCCCGGACTTATTCCTGACCAGTGAAAGTGCGTAACATCGGCGAAAGCCAAATCCCAATTGATCTGATCTTTTTCGATAGTTGCAAAAGATGAATTGCTTCGATCGTAAATAACTTGTGATTGTCTGATTTGATTTCCGGCTTCGACAAAATACAATCCCAAACGTTCTCCGCCATAAACACATTTTGAAGTATGTACTTTGTATTTCTGAAGTTCGTTTAAGGCGAGTTGTGCCAAATCATTTTCGGGTAATCGGGTAATATAATCGGTTTGAATCCCGAGTTGAGAAAGTAAAACACAAACATTTGCTTCGGCACCTCCAACATGAATTTTTATTTCATTGGCCTGCGTAAATCGGTTTCCATTTGCAACGCTCATTCGAAGTAATAATTCTCCAAAAGTTGCAATTCTAGTTTGTGGTGTTGTATTCATAATTTTTTGTTTTTTGCCACAGATTAAATGATTTAAAAAGATTAAAAATTTTGTTTGCCACGAATTACACTAATTTACACAAATCAGTATGTGAAAATTAATTCGTGAAAATTTGGGTAATTCGTGGCGAAAAAAAATCATTTTAATCTGTGAAATCTGTGGCATAACTTTTTTTTAATATAATTCGAAAACAGCTTCAACTTCAACAGGAATATTGTCCGGTAAAGAACCCATTCCTACGGCGCTTCTTACTCCAATTCCGTTTTCTTGTCCCCAAACTTCGGCAAACAATTCGCTACAACCGTTTATAACGTACGGATGTCTCAAGAATTCGCCATTGCAATTGACCATTCCTAAAACTTTTATAACACGTTTTACTTTATTCAGGCTCCCGAAATTGGTTACAATTGTAGAAAGCATGGTTAATCCGACTTGTCTTGCTGCTAATTTTCCTTCTTCGATATCCATGTCATCGCCAATTCGGCCAATGATTAAGGATTTGTCGTCGTTAACAGGCCCGTGACCTGAAAGATATAAATATTTACCATCAACTAAATACGGTTTATATATTCCTAATGGCTGAGGCGCCGGTGGAAGAGACAAACCAAGTGTTTCAAATTTTTCTTGTGGTAATAAATTCATGATATTAATGTATTATAGAGTTTAAAATAAAAACGAAAATGATTCCTAAAACAGATACTAGAGATTCCATGACGGTCCATGATTTGAACGTGTCTTTTAGGCTGATATTAAAATATTCTTTGAACATCCAGAAGCTTGGATCGTTTACGTGCGAACACATTAAACTTCCTGCTCCTACTGATAAGACTAATAGGTTAGGGTCGAGCCCGGTGGTTTGTAGTAAAGGTAATAAAACGCTTGCAGTCATTAATCCGGCTGCTGTAGCAGAACCTACACAAACGCGTATGATTGCCGCCATCATCCAGGCCAATAAATATGGATGAATGTTTATTTGTGTTAAAGTTGCTACGATAGTTTCGTTTACGCCGCTTACGATCATTACTTCTTTTAAACCTCCGGCTCCACCAACAATTAGAACAATCAAAGCGACATCTTTTATTGCAACGGCATAATCATCCATTACTGATGTGATGCTTCTGTTCATTCTGATTCCTAACGTATAGGTACAAATCAATAAAGAAATCAGCATAATCATACTTGGTTCTCCAACCGTTTTGCAGATATTAACCAGAGTTTCATTTTTAGAAATCATGGGTAATATCGAGGTCAGTGTTAATCCGAAAACCGGAAATAAGGCGGAGAATAAACTAAGAGAAAAACTAGGTCGTTTCCCTTCATTAACTATTTCTTCGACGTTTAGAATTTCATGGTCTGATTCGGTTTTGATGTTTTTGAGTAAATTCGAAAATAACAATCCTGCAATAAATATAGTTGGAATCGCAATGATGATTCCGTAGACTAAAACGAGTCCGATATCAGCTTTTAAAATACTGCTTAAAGCCATTGGAGACGGATGTGGAGGCAAGAAACCGTGTGCTACTGAAAGCGACGCCAGCATTGGAATACCGAGATATACTTTTGACAGTTTAAATTGATGGGCTACTGAGAAGATTAATGGAACTAACAAAACAAATCCAACGCTATAAAATAGTGGTATCCCAACAATAAATCCGGTAATCATTAAGCCAAGGCGAACGTATTTTTTGCCCGTCCATCCCATAACTGTTTTGGCAATAACATTGGCAGCACCTGATGAAACGGTAAGTTTACCAATACAGGTTCCGAAAACAATAATCAAAGTGATAGATCCTAACATTTCGCCCAAACCTTTTTGTACGGTTTGAGACAAAGTTTCTATTGGCAGCCCTAAAAAAAGACCTGCTAATAAAGCTGTTATGATAAAGGCAATAAACGGATTGATTTTAAGCCAAGCTATCTGAATGATTAAAAACGCAATGCATGCCGTAAGAATTAAAATGCTCATTTATCTTTTGTATTATTAACTCCGTTGAGAGTAATTGGTGAAAATTTGATTAAACACATAGAAACATAGTTTTTTGGAATTTAAAAAGGCGTTTCACTTATAATAAATATCATAGCGATATGTGAAATGCGGTTTCATAGTTTTTAATTTTTAATTCTCAATTTTTAATTAAAACTAGGTTTCTATATGTTTAAATAATTATGTCAACGGTTATTATTTTTATTTATCCCACCACATTCTGGTTGTAAAACTATCTTCTCCCTGACGTTTAACCGCTTCTGCTAAGTTAGCTGAATTCACTGAGTATTCGCTGGTTGGGTATTTGAAACGTCTTGGAATTGTGCCATTTGTAACGTTGCCCGGAAAATTTACCGGTGTTAAAACCGGATATCCTGTTCTTCTCCAGTTGGCATAGACTTCCTGTTCGTCTACAAATAAAGCAATATAAATCTGAGTATGAATCTGGTTCATTTTTGCTTCAAAAGATCCCGCAGCATTAAACGGATTTAAGGTTAAATAAGCAGTTGCATCTGTTATAGCATAACTTATTCCGTAGATTCCCATGTTTAAGAAAGAGGCTTTTACACCATTTTCATAAAGATTTTTATCTGTATCTCCGGTATACCAGCCTCTAGCGGCAGCTTCGGCTAAATAAAAATTCGTTTCGGCATTGCTTATCAATACAAGTGGAGCATCATATTTAAAAACGGTACTTTGGTTAGGTTCAGAATAAGTCGCTTGTTCAGCCGCTGTTGGAGCTGTTTTAGTTCCGTTAGGAAAACCTTTTTGAATTGCAAGAGTCGTGTTTTGTACTGTTCCTTGCCAAACACCTGAGTAAACACTAATTCTGGGATCAGCAGTAGATTTTAATAAATTAATAAAAGTTACCGCAAGTTTTCCGCCTTCAACATTTTTTTGACCATAAGAGCCTGCTGTAAAATCTTGTCTTCTCGAATCAAGACCAACAGGATTTCTGTTAAAGTCATTTGGGCCGTCGGTATATTTCATGATCGCATTGTCAGAAGTATTCAGGATTACGCCTCCGGCAATGGCTTTGGTTACCCAAGTTTTTGATAAAGCAGGATCTACTTTACTTAATCGCAATCCTAAACGAAGCATTAAAGAGTAAGAGAATTTTTTCCATTTGGCAACATCTCCATCATAAATAAAATCGGCTTTGCCAAAACTTGGTTTCGCAGGATCTAATGCTGTTGCAGCTTCATCTAATTCTTTTAGTAAATCTTTGTAGATGAATTCCTGAGAATCATATTTTGGAATAAAAATTTGCGTACTGTTTGCTTTTGCAGCTTCTGAGTACGGAATGTCTCCGTATAAATCTGTAATTTTATGATACAAATACGCTTTCCAGATTCTGGCAATATTAAGTCGGTTACTTTCGTTTGGACTATTTTTTAAAGCATCGATTACAATTTGTGTTTCGGCAATCCCGGTTGGATAAGCCTGATTGAAATAAGCCGAATAATAAACTTCGTTGCTTAAATATTTATCTCCCACACCAGAAGCTTCTTTGTATGTAGCATAATGCTGTATCATACCGCCGCATTCTAAAATATTGATTAAGAAATAATTGTTGTTTAAACCGTCCAGCTGTGCTTTACTGAAAACAAAATTCGGGTTTGGTTTATCAACGGAATTTGGGTTAGTATTGATTTCTTCAAAATCATCAGTACAGGATGCCATACTTCCTAAAAGTATTCCTGCGATATATAATATGGTTAACTTTTTCATGTCTTTTAATTTAAAAATTAGCAACTAAGTGAGTTTAAAATTTAACATTTAAACTTAAACCGAAACTTCTGGTTTTTGGCACTCCAAATTGTTCTACACCCTGAGCATTTCCTGCACTAAATACAGATTCAGGATCTACGTTTGGTGTTTTCTTGTAAAGAATGAATAAGTTTCTGGCGATAAATGAAACAGAAGCTCCCTGAAGTTTTGATAATCCTTTGATTCTTTGAATAGGTAAATCGTACCCAAGAATGATTTGTCTTAATTTTACAAAACTTGCATCATATACAAATGTTGATGAAATGTTTCTTAAACCATCATAGTATGTTCTTAAGTTTTCAGGAGCAATTACCATGTCTACAGGATTTCCGTTTGTATCAACTCCTTTTATTGGTAAACCGTTTTCACGACCTTCAAGCGTTAATTTTGTTAATCCCATACGAGTTCCGTATAAATCCGTTCCTGAATATAAACTTCCTCCAAATTTACCATCGATCAAAAAGCTGAATGAGATATTTTTGTATTTGAATTCGTTGCTAATTCCCGCTGTCCAAGGGTGAACTCCCTGACCTAATTCTTCAAGCGGACCTTGCGCGATAGTAGCAGAACCTCCGCTTACATTATAAACTGTATTTCCTTTTGCATCTACGCGAGGTTTGTATCCTTTTATAATACTATATGGGCGTCCAACATCACTTGTTATCGTTACATATCCGTTTACAGAAGTTGCCATTGTAATTGAGTTTAACTGATCTGTAAGGGCTTCAACTGTGTTTTTGTTGTAAGATCCGTTAAAACTTGCGTCCCATGAGAAATTTTCTGAATTGATGATTTTTCCACTCAATAAAACTTCAACCCCTTTATTTCTCATTTTTCCAAGATTCAATAAAGCGGTGCTAGATCCTGAAGCGTTTGAAATCGTAGTTTCGACAATGTCATTTGTTGTAGCACGGTTATAGTAAGCAAAATCAAGATTCAAACGATTATTGAAAAATCCTAAATCAGTTCCAATCTCAAATGTTGTAGAAGTCAACGGACTTAAAGTAGGATTTGGAACTCTTGAACTTGTTGGTCCTTGTAATTGCTGACCGTTGTGTCCGCCCTGAATCATCGAATACGATTGGTTCAATGCATAAGGATCCGGAGTTGCTCCACCCACTTGTGCCCATGAACTTCTTAATTTTGCAAACGAAATAAATTCTGGCATTTTCACAATATCCGAAACAATAATACTTGTTCCTACCGATGGATAAAATACAGTATTGTTGTCTTTTGAAAGCGTAGAAAACCAATCCTGACGTCCGGTAACATTCAAAAAGACGATATTTTTATAGTCGAAATCTGCCGCCGCGTAAACCGAATTTGTTTTTGTTTTTCCGTAAGGATAACTGTAAGTAAGAGTCGATAAATTGCTTATGGCATAAAAATCATCCAATACAAAGTTAGAACCCTCAAATCTTGTTTCGTCTCTTAAATTGGTGCGTGAGTTTACTCCGATTAAAGCATTTAAAGAGAAATTATCAACGATATTTTTCTTGGTATAATTAAGAATTGCTTCAGAATTCAAATTCGATATTTTAACTCTTGAACCTTGAGCATAACCTACAGGATTGTTTAAAGTTGTTTTTGGGATGTATCCAAAGAACTGATAATCTGTAAAATCCTGACCAATTCTACCCTGAAGGAATAATTCTGGTGTAAAGTTTAATTTTACATTCAACATTCCGATAAAACGATTTTTGGTATCGTTGTTTTTAATTTTATTAACCACAAAATAAGGGTTTGTAGCTACCGCAACAGGATTCCATGCTTCTTCTACGCCATTTTCATCATACCCGGGAGCAAGATTTCTAATGTCTACAGTATTTGCAATCATGTAAGTTCCCCAGTTTGGATTTGCCTCAGCATCAGAAACCGTAACTCTGTTATTTGATTTTTCGATATTGTACTGTGCTACAACATCAAATTTTAACCAGTTTGTTAGGTTTACGTTGCTGGCAATATTGATGCTTTTTCTATTAAAATCTGAGTTTGGTACCACGCCCTGATTGTCCATGTTCGAAAAAGAAAGACGTCCTGTCGCTTTTTCATTTCCGCCAGACAAAGCCAATGAATTGATGAAAGTCGTTCCCGTTTCGTAAAAGTTCTTGATATTATTTTTTTGAGCAACGTAAGGTCTCGCTACTCCGTCAAATTGTACCACATTTGTTCCGTCCATTTTAGCTCCCCAAGACCAACGTCCTGCTGCTATAGCTTCGGCTTGTGTTGTAGGTTTTTTTCCAAGTGCTCCAGAACCATATTCATATTGCCAATCTGGTATGATCGATGGCGTTTCAAAAGTAAAAGAAGTATTATAATCTACTCCAATTCCTTTTTGAGCGGCACCTCTTTTAGTCTGAATCAAGATAACACCATTCGCAGCATTCGCACCGTATAATGCCGCTGCCGTTCCACCTTTTAAAACAGTGATGGTTTTAATGTCATCCGCGTTGATAACAGATGTTCCGTCACCTCGGTCAACGTTTATTCTGGTAGATCCTGGTCCGTTGCCAATTCCAGGTAAGTTTAGTTGCGTATTGTCTATCGGTAAATCGTTAACCACATACATCGGCTGGTTATTTCCGTTTAGCGATCCGTTACCTCTTATTACAACTCTGCTTGAACCGTTAGGGCCAGTTGCGGTGCTGCTCACGTTTACACCTGCAATTTTACCTACTAATGCATTAGCGATATTGGTTTCTTTCGCTTTTGTAAATTCAGTTCCTTTTAGTTCTGTTACGGCATAGGCAACAGATTTACTGCTTTTTTTAACTCCTAATGCTGTTACCAAAACCTGATCTAAAACATTTTCGGCAGGTTTTAAGCTTATAACTAAGTTTTGTGTATTGTCTAATTTATATTCTAAAGATGCATAACCCATGTACGTAACGATGATGTGAGTTTCGTTTTCCGGAACATTTAGTTTGAATTTTCCGGTTTCGTCAGTTATGGTAGCTATTTTATTATTGCCTTTTGCATAAATCGTTGCTCCGGCAATTGGCATTCCGTCATCCTGACCAACTACTTGGCCTGAAATTTCTGTCTGATTGCTTTTTTGTTCAAAGAGATGCTTTTTAATTGCAGCCTCTTTTGCATTTGCTGAGAAGATCATCCCCCCAATAAACACTAATGAAATTAGCTTTGTTTTCATAATTGTTTGGTTTTCATGTTTTCTTTTGGTTTTTATTGGCGATCAAATATAAAAATTTATTTTTCACATTTGCATATTTTTTGCACAAAGCGCATATTTTTTGCAATATTTTTTCGTGAAGCATTTTTAATTCTTAAAAGAAGTCTGATTTTTGGCGGTGTTTTGAGAAAATTTTGCAGATAATGCTTTTTTGATAAAAATATATTTTAATCTTAAAATTCGTATTTTTGAAATATGAAAATCGCAATTATACAATCAGATCTTTATTGGGAAGACGCTTCGAGAAACAGAAAAAACTTTGAATCGAAAATAAATCAGATCGATTCTGAGGTTAATTTGGTGGTGCTTCCGGAAATGTTTTCGACAGGATTTACTATGAATGCTGTTGAAGTTGCCGAAACTATGAAAGGCGAAACCGTTTTGTGGCTGCAATCTTTGGCAAAACAAAAAAACTTCGCCATTACGGGAAGTTTGATTATTGTCGAAAATGAGAAGTATTATAACAGAATGCTGTTTGTTTTTCCGTCAGGAGAAATTCAGTATTATGACAAGCGTCATTTGTTTTCGCTTGCGGGAGAAGATAAATTCTATACCAACGGAAATAAAAAAGTAATTGTAGAATATCTTGATTGGAAGATTTGTCTGCAAGTTTGTTACGACTTACGATTTCCGGTTTTTGCCAGAAATGTCGAAAATTATGACCTGCTTTTATACGTTGCCAATTGGCCAAAAGTGCGTACTAATGCCTGGGATTCCCTGCTAAAAGCAAGAGCAATTGAGAATTTAAGTTACGTAGTAGGTGTAAATAGAGTAGGACTAGACGCCAACAATTACGAACACATTGGGCATTCGCAAGCGATTGATTTTCTGGGAAATTTTATTTTAGAACCCCAAGAATCCGAAGCCGTTTTTATCGTTGAATTAGATAAAAAGATCATGCTGGAAACTCGGGAAAAACTCGATTTTTTAAGTGATAAAGATATTTTCGAGATTAAAATCTAGAATGCGGTTCGCTTCTTGGCGTCTTCTTTTTTCTTTTTCTCTATTTTCTTCTTTTCTACTTCGGGACTAAACGGAACGCTTAAATCTATGGCTTGATCTACATCCCAATTCGTTCGTACATCAACTTCTGTTTGGTAGTAAAACACTTCTTCGGCATAGGTTTTATTCAAAAAGTTTCCTGAATCGTACTTTTTGTTTTTATTGTCGTCGTATATAATTCGAATGGTAAATTTGTCGGGAACCATTAAATTAAATTCAAGTTTGGTTTTTCCTTCAGAGTAATCACTTGCATACACAACATCTCCCTTTGCATTAGTGGCTTCAACTATGATAGGAAAACGTTTTACGTTTTGTAAATTCAAAACAAGATTTCCGTAGTCAGAATGTTCTTTGGTGGTTAATTTATAAGCTAAAGTATCGTTTGTCTTTTCATAAAAATCCGTCAAGGCACCCGGAAAAAAGGTAACATTGTATTTTTCGACCGGTTCTTTTTTAAAGTCTACATATAGCTTTTGTTCAAATTCATTGTATTCTGTGGTAAAGTCTACAGCAACAGAATCTTTATTGACTAATCTGATTTTTGATTTATCAAATTTAACCAATGGTGTTGAGGATTCTAATGTAAAACGGTCTCTGAAATTAATCACTCCGTTTTGTAATGCAGTAATATTCAGAGTATCTTTCTTTTGATCTTTTACTTTAAAAGAAAACTTTTTGTTGTAATTGTCTTTGCTTACTTCCAGCGATAATGAATCTGCTTTTATAGGTTTGTACCAAATTTGTAAGGAATCTTTTTTAGGAAAAGCCGTCACGATAGTTTCTAAAACTTCATTATTGTGTTTAAGAACAATTTTAGGTTTAGAAGTTTTAAAATCCTGTTTGCCTTCATAAGGAAGATATAATCTGTTTCCTGATGCCTGAATAGGTTTGAATGTTTTAAGCGGAAGTACTTCTTTAAACAATTCTAATTCAAATATAGTATCGTTTGGAACTGTGATATAATGTTTAAGAAATCCAATTTTATCATCTTTTGGATTGTATCTGTTATTACCGCCTTTGTCTTTCAATGCAACCAATAGATATTTTCCGGCTTTTAAATTTTCTAACTTAAAAGTTCTTAAACTATCCAAAGTATTGGTAATATATCTCGGGCTTTGTTTGTAAATTAAAGAATCTTTAAAAGTGTCATTTACCTCATAAAGCATTACAGAAACAAAATTGTCTACATTTTTTTCGTAAGCATCTTTAATTTGTCCGCTAATCGAAAGCGAGTCAATATATGGTCCTGTTGAGAAAATGTATTTGAACTGATTGATGGCGTTACCTTCATTATTGTCCGCAATACTTTGCCCGAAGTTAAAGCTGTAAGTTGTGTTGGGCTGTAAAGTATCTTTTATTTTTATCGTGATAACTTTACTTGCAGTTGTTGGTAAAATCAACGGCTCATGTTTCATCGGAGGCGAAATAATAAGCTGTTTGTTCAGGTTTTTAAGCTTTACATATTCATCAAATCCTAAAATGATTTCATTACCTTCAAAATTAGTGGTCATGTTTTTTGGAGAACTGTATTTTAAAACCGGGGCAAGAGTGTCTTTTAATCCGCCGGTAATGCTGCCTCGCTTGGCGCAACTCAACATTAAAAATACCAGTAAAAATGAAATATATCTGAAGTTGTTTTTCAACATAATGTTTTCTGAATTTGATTGCACAAAATAACGATTATATTTGCTTTAATTGAAATTTTTTATCCATTTATTAGGATTTACAGCTTTCATTTGTTTCTCTATTTTTTTTGAATTTGAAATCATCGCCATGATAT
Organism: Flavobacterium bizetiae; assembly: GCF_902804475.1. Lineage (GTDB taxonomy): Bacteria > Bacteroidota > Bacteroidia > Flavobacteriales > Flavobacteriaceae > Flavobacterium > Flavobacterium bizetiae. The sequence goes on along the minus strand of NZ_CADCSU010000091.1, from coordinate 29,892 downwards.
AATTTCTTACTTTTGATTTCAAATATAATTTTTCCCAGTTTTGACAAAAAGATTTTTCGTTGGTTTATTATTCCTTTTACTGATTTCTTGTGGTAAAAATGAAAAGCCAATCGTAGCTTTTTATTATTGGAAAACCATTTTTAAATTATCTCCAACAGAGAAAGAAGTTTTGCTGGATAACGAAGTGAGTAAGCTTTATATTCGCTATTTTGATATAGGTTTGCATCCCCAAACTAAAGAACCAATCCCAATAAGTCCTATTCGTTTTCAGGAAAACAGCAATGCTTTTGATATTGTTCCCGTAGTTTTTATTCAAAATAAAGTCATGCTGTTGCCTAATCTTGATATTGATGATCTGGCTCAGAAAACAATTCGTCTGGTTGAGGAAATCAATGCAAAGAATAAAATTTCATGTCAGGAGATTCAAATAGATTGTGACTGGACTTTAAAAAGTAAAGATCATTATCTTAAATTTATTGAACGATTTAAACAACTTTCGCATAAAAAGCTTTCGTCAACAATTAGATTGCATCAGGTAAAATATTTTAAGAAAACGAAAATCCCAAATGTCGATTCCGGAGTTTTGATGTATTATAATATGGGAACGATTGCGCCAGATGCTGAAAACTCAATTTACAGTAAAAAAATCGCTGAAAGATATCTTGAGAGTTTAAAAAAATATCCGTTGCACCTTGATTTTGCTTTGCCAATTTATTCATGGGGAGTGCATATTAGAGATCAGAAAGTAATTGGTTTGCGGTCAAAACTAAATGTTAGCGAACTGGAAAAAGATTCTAATTTTGAGAAAACAGGAACCATTTTTTTTAAGGTGAAAAAATCCAATTATAAAAATGGCATTTTCTATGAGGAAGATGACTTGCTGAAAATAGAAGCAATTTCTGCAAAAGATTTAAAAGAGATGGCTAATGATTTAGATGAAAATCTGGTACAGGCTCCAAGAGAAATTATATTTTACGATTTAGACGAATTCAATATTAAAAACTATGAAAAGAATATTTTTAAACAAGTTATTTCTTGTTTCTAGTGCTGTTTTACTTTTTGTATATGGTGTTATTTATGCTTGTGGAGGAGGAGATGACTGGGATTTATTTGGTTACAACTCTAATTTTACACCAGAAACATTTACGGATAAATCGTATTCACCGCTTTTTTTATCAGGCGCTATTTTTTATGGAATTGGTTTTGATACCGAGCACAACTCGCGTTTCAATAAAAATATAAAATCAGATTGGGCAAATTATCTAAAAGGAAAAGTTGATACTACAACCGTAAGTTATTTTCTAATTGGAGAAGAAACGACAAGATATTCTTCAGAGAAAAAAGTACCTCAAAATAAAACAGATATTTCGCAACTTCATGTTTTCTTTAAAAATAAAAAAGAGAATCCAACTTCATTAAAATGGGGTAAAAAGATTGATTTAAAAGATGCTAAAGTAAAAAGCTTTGTTGAGTTTTTGTATTTGGCACAAAAGATAGAAACGGTATCTATTAATAGTGATTATTGGAGCTATGATCCTGTTGTGGCCAAAACTTTTAATGATTTAAAAATGATTCAGTCTATAGGGAATGTTTACAATACAACCGCCGATTCATTTTTAAAAAACAGATATTGGTTTCTTACTATGAAAGCTTATTTTTATAGTAGTAACAAGAAAAAAGCAATTGAATTTTTTAATAAAACAGAAGCTTCTGTAGTAAAAAACACCTTGTATTACCGAGCGCTTGCGTATGTTGCAGGAATAAATCATCAAGAGAAAAAATATTCGACTTCAAATTATTTATATGCGCAGGTATTTGATAAATGTCCTGAATTAAGAGTTGTGACAGCGTATAGTTTTCATCCGCAAAATGAGGCCGATTGGAATAAGTCTCTTGCAATGGCAAAAAGTAATAAAGAAAAAGCAGCACTTTGGGCAATTCATGGTTATTATAAAGATGAAACTCAGGCGATCGGAAAAATTTATGATTTAGATCCAAAAAGTGAGCACCTTAATTATTTACTAACCCGATTGGTGAATAATCAGGAGCAAAGCATCAACAATTCATTTGAGGTAAAAACAAATGCTGACGATTATAATTCGCCTGTTGTGAAACAAACAGTTGCCGAAAACAGAGAGGTGAATAAAGCTAAAATGAATGCAAAAGCTTTCGATTTAGTAGCTAAAATTGCGGCAGCGGGAAATACAGAAAAACCATATTTATGGGATATTTCACTGGGATATTTACAGACTTTGAAAGGTGATTATGCTGCTGCAGACAATAATCTGAATAAAGCGGAGAAAACCATGCCGAAGACTGAGCTGGCAAATTATCAATTGCGTTTGCTTCGTTTTGTGAATAACATGAGTAAAATAGATAAGCTTACAGATAAAAACGAAAAAACGATTTTACCCGATTTGAATTGGTTATTTCAGGAACTTCCAAAAACGTATAAAGGTCAGGAGTTTCGTTATCAAAATGCAGCACAATGGAGCAAGAACTATTTGGCTACATTATATAGAGCAAAACAAAATCCTGTAATGGTAGAATTGTTTGGAGGTGATTCTCATTCTAATTTGTATTATTGGGGAGGAGGAAATGCCTTTTATGATGATGAAAAGAATTTGTTAGATATGAAAGGATTTTTGGCTAAGCCAAATAAAACCGAAATTGAGAAAATTGGAGCTGGAATTTATTATTTGAAATTAAAAGATATTAATAATTTTCAGGCAGTTCAGGCAACATTCAAAAATAAAATTTCTGAAGCGATTACTTTTATTCAACAAACAGATTCGGTTCAGTATTATACTTTTTTAGGAAATCCGTTTAACGGAAATATTAAAGATTGCCACGATTGTGATCATTCGGCGCCACAAAAGAAGAAATACTCGCAACTTGAATTTTTGAATACGGTAAAAGCAATGCAGGATAAACTGGCTCAAAAAGAAGATGTTTATACCAATAGTTTGTTGTTAGGAAATGCGTTTTATAATATTAGTCATTTTGGAAATGGAAGAACTTTCTATGAAATTAGTATTGTAGGTTATGGTTCGAATCCTTATTCATTTAGAGATTCAATGAAAAAAATGATTACCAATTGTGATGTTCCTAAAATGTATTATCAAAAAGCTTTTGAAGCGGCGACTACAAAAGAACAAAAAGCAAAATGTATTTATATGCTGGCAAAATGTGAGCGTAACGACTATTATAATAATAAGTATAATGATCTGAAAAATTGGTGGGAAGCAAATGATGATAAAATTAATTTTATTGCCTGGAGCGGTTTTAAAGCTTTAAAGAAAGATTACTCAGATACTAAATATTATCAGGATGTAATCGCCGAATGTGGTTATTTTAATACGTATGTTAATCAGTAAATTATTTTTAAGATGGTAAATAAAATTGAACATATCGGAATTGCGGTTAAAAACATGGAGGATGCTAATATTTTGTTCGAAAAGTTATTAGGCGTTCCTTCCTATAAAGAAGAAGAAGTTGAAAGTGAAGGAGTTCTGACTTCGTTTTTTCAAACCGGAACTAATAAAATTGAACTTTTGATGGCAACAAATCCCGAAAGTCCTATTGCTAAGTTTTTAGAAAAAAAAGGAGAGGGAATTCATCACATCGCTTTTGACGTCGAAGATATTCATGTTGAGATCGAGCGTCTAAAAAACGAAGGTTTTGTGTTGATAAATGAAGCTCCAAAGAAAGGTGCTGACAATAAATTAGTGGTTTTTTTGCATCCAAAAAACACAAATGGCGTTTTGGTTGAGCTTTGTCAGGAAATTAAATAAAAAAATATCTTTTAAAGAAGCGAAATAAGAGGTTGAAAATCAATTATGTTCTAAAAAGACTGACTATTATTTGAAATTAATTAGAAATCATATCCCAAAATATTTGGAGTGAATTAAAAATAGTAGTAATATTGCATCCTCAAACCGGTCCTATAGCTCAGCTGGTTAGAGCACCTGACTCATAATCAGGTGGTCCCTGGTTCGAGCCCAGGTGGGACCACATAAAATGCCTTTACAGAAATGTAAAGGCATTTTTTTTTGATTTTTTTTAAATGAATTATTTTGTCTGAAAAATCTTTAATCTGTTGTTCGTTAATTAATTAGTTGTTTTTCTAAGTTAAAAATCATTTGTGTTGGAGTTTTAAATTGTAAAATAATACGTAGATAATTAAATGAAAAATTGCTTTTTTTTGGGTCTATTCTTACGTTAAAAAGTAATTTTAGGTTTTTTTGCTCTTTTTTACTTTAAATCTTGTTTTTTTACAAAAAACATATACTTTTGTCAAATATTTGCATCTAAGCCCCTGTTTTTGTGCGAATTATATTAAATTTTAATAAATTTAACAATCTACCTTGCTGTAATGCAGCATGTTAAAATTATGAAGGGAATAAGAATATTTTTTTTGTCGTTTTTTATTGTTTTAGTTTCGATATCGAGCATTAAAGCGGAAGTTCATCCTCCTAAACCCGAAAGGGCAGTAGCTGCGGGAGGGTTAGATGATGATGGTGATCCTATTCCCGTGCCAGGCCCTGTTCCAGTTTCGATTGATAGAGATATTTTTTTTTTATTGGGTGCAGGGTTAGTTTTAGGTCTTACTGCTGTTTATAAAAATAAAATAAAAAAAGCTTCAATGTAAATTGAAGCTTTTTTTATGAAATTAAATTTGAGTCTTATTTGTTTATTGAGTAAAGTCTCGAAATGTATTTTCCAACTACATCAAATTCCAGATTTATTTTACTTCCAACTTCGAAATTCTTAAAATTTGTATTTTCGAAAGTGTACGGGATAATCGAAACGCTAAATTCGTTTGTTTTAGAATTTACTACTGTAAGGCTAACCCCGTTCACTGTTATTGAACCTTTCTCGATAGTAATGTTGCTGAGGTTTCTGTCGTATTCAAAAGTGTAATTCCAGCTTCCGTTTGCTTCTTCGATCTTGATGCAGGTTCCCGTTTGGTCTACGTGACCTTGTACAATGTGTCCGTCAAGGCGATCACCAAGTTTCATGCCTCTTTCTAAATTTATAATATCACCAACTTTCCAGTCGCCAATATTTGTTTTCGAAATGGTTTCTTCGATAGCGGTAACGGTATAAAAGGAATCTTTTATTGCGACAACTGTCAGGCATATTCCGTTGTGCGAAACGCTTTGGTCTATTTTTAATTCGTTGGTAATAGAAGCTTCTACTGTTACGTGAAGATTGCTTTGGTCTTTTTTTATTTCGTGAATCCTTCCAAGGGTTTCTATAATTCCTGTAAACATTGTTGTTTTATTTTACTAAATTTGCACATCAAAATTAGTAATAAATAACCTGAGCTCATGAATAAAAAAGCAGAAAATATAATTGTTGGAATTTCAATTGGAGATTTAAACGGTATTGGAAGCGAAGTTATATTAAAAACATTCGAAGATTCTCGCATGTTAGAAATGTGTACGCCGGTTATTTTTGCCAATGCCAAAATACTTTCTTTTGTAAAAAAGAGCTTTACTTCTACAGTTCAGTTTCATGGTGTCGATAAATTAGATCAGGTTGTGCCAGGGAAAGTAAATGTATTTAATCTTTGGAAAGAAGGAGTAGATATTAATTTAGGTACAAACGATGAGAAAATTGGTGAGTATGCCATTAAATCATTTGTTGCGGCAACGAAAGCTTTAAAAGACGGTTTGGTTGATGTGTTAGTTACAGCTCCAATCAATAAATATAATATTCAGTCAGAAAATTTTAAATTTCCCGGGCATACAGATTATTTAGATCAGGAGTTAGAAGGAAATGCATTGATGATGATGGTGCAGGATAATTTGAGAGTTGGTTTATTGACGGATCATGTTCCTTTAAGTGAAGTTTCTTCTCATCTAACAGAAGAATTAATTACTAGAAAAATTGAAACTATTAAAAAATCTTTAATTCAGGATTTTAGTATCGTAAGGCCAAAGATTGCTGTGCTAGGATTAAATCCGCATGCTGGTGATGGTGGTGTAATAGGAAAAGAAGATGATTTGGTGTTAAAACCTGCTTTAAAGAAAATATTTGATGCCGGAACGATGGTTTTTGGTCCTTTTTCTGCTGATGGCTTTTTTGGAAGCGGTCAATATGAGAAATATGATGCTATTGTAGCAACTTATCACGATCAGGGATTAATACCTTTTAAAACATTGTCTTTTGGGAAAGGAGTTAATTATACAGCAGGATTAAATAAGATAAGAACGTCGCCGGATCACGGCACAGCTTACGATATTGCTGGAAAAGACATGGCGGATTTTAATTCATTTAAGGAGGCGGTTTATCTTGCAATAGATATTTTTCACTCGCGTAATCAGTATGAAGAGATTACTCAAAAACCTCTTAAAATAAAAGAAAAACAGTTATAAACAAAAAAAGGTCAATAAGATTATTAGTTTTATAATAATTTTATATCTTTGCACCCCAATTCAGGTATCTGATTTTTAGATACGAGGTGGTGAAATTGATGTTGAAATGAGCAAAACAAAAGAATTTTTAATTCCTTTCATAGGGTTAAAGCTAGGAAAACACCATTTTGAGTATCAAATAAGTAACGTGTTCTTTGAGAACTTTGATTACGACGAATTTCAAAGTTCGGATATCAAAGTGGGTTTAGTTTTAGATAAGAAGAGCAACATGTTAGAGTTGGAATTCAAACACAAAGGAACTGTAAATGTACCTTGTGATCTAACAAGCGAAGATTTTGACTTGCCTTTAAAAGGTAAAATGAAATTAATTGTTCGCTTTGGAGATGAATTCAATAACGATAACGAAGAGTTGTTGATCTTGCCACACGGAGAGCATGAAATAGATGTTGCACAATACATTTATGAAATGATTGCGCTTTCGGTGCCGCTAAAACGAGTTCATCCAGGAGTAAAAGACGGAAGTTTGCAAACTGAAGCCTTAAAAAAACTAAATGAGCTGACAATAAACAAAGTCAAAGAAGAAAAAGAAGAGAGTAAACAAGAAGAAGATATTGACCCGCGTTGGGACAAATTAAAGAAACTATTAACGGATAAATAATATAGTAAAATGGCACATCCTAAGAGAAAAATCTCGAAAACAAGAAGAGATAAGAGAAGAACACATTATAAAGCTACTGTAGCTCAAATCGCTACATGTCCTATTACTGGAGAAGCACATTTATACCACAGAGCTTACTGGCATGAAGGTAAAATGTATTACAGAGGGCAAGTTGTTATCGATAAATCTGTAGCGGTTGCTTAATACGTTTTTGTAAATGATACTAGAACTCTCACATAGTGAGAGTTTTTTTTGTTGGTTATAATTTTCTTTTTTTAAGAAAATATATACAAATTCATTTCGTTTTTTTTTGTAATTTTCAAGTCTTTTAAAAATTTTTCAAATAGTAATATTTGAAACGAAATAATAGAATATAATGAATACAATCACAGCCGCAATTACCGCTGTTGGAGCTTATGTTCCTGACTTTGTACTTTCGAACAAAGTATTAGAAACAATGGTCGATACCAATGACGAATGGATTACTACTCGTACTGGAATTAAAGAAAGAAGGATTTTAAAAGATGCTGATAAAGGAACATCGTTTCTTGCTATAAAAGCAGCACAAGATTTAATTGCGAAAGCAAATATTGATCCTTTAGAGATTGATATGATTATAATGGCAACAGCTACAGCAGATATGCCGGTAGCCTCTACAGGAGTTTTTGTTGCTACAGAAATTGGAGCTACAAATGCATTTGCATACGATTTGCAAGCGGCCTGTTCAAGTTTCTTATACGGAATGTCTACTGCTGCAGCTTACATTCAGTCAGGAAGATATAAAAAAGTACTGTTAATTGGTGCTGATAAAATGTCATCAATTGTAGATTACACAGATAGAGCAACTTGTATTATTTTTGGAGACGGAGCGGGTGCCGTTTTATTCGAACCAAATTATGAAGGTTTAGGTTTGCAAGATGAATACTTACGAAGCGATGGTTTAGGACGCGATTTTCTTAAAATTCCTGCCGGCGGTTCTCTAATAAGAACTTCAGAAGAAACCGTTAAAAACAGACAACACAATATTATTCAGGACGGAAAAACCGTTTTTAAATATGCTGTAACTAATATGGCTGACGCCAGCGAATTGATTTTGAAAAGAAACAATTTGACTAAAGATGACGTAAACTGGTTGGTGCCACATCAGGCAAACAAACGTATCATTGATGCTACAGCTGGTAGAATGGAGCTTGAAGATTCTAAAGTATTAATGAATATCGAAAGATATGGTAATACAACTTCAGCAACATTGCCGTTGGTATTAAGCGATTTTGAGCACAAGTTCAAAAAAGGAGATAATATTATTTTTGCCGCTTTTGGTGGTGGATTCACTTGGGGATCTATTTACCTAAAATGGGCTTACGATAAGAAATAAATTAAAACTAAAAACAAATCATTATGGATTTAAAAGAAATTCAAAACCTAATCAAATTTGTAGCAAATTCGGGAGTTGCAGAGGTAAAGTTAGAAATGGATGATGTAAAAATCACTATCAGAACAACTTTAGAAGGAAATGTAACTGAAACTACTTATGTACAACAATTGCCTGCTCAGGCTGCATTGCCACAAGCAGTCGCTCCTCAACAAGCTCCAGCTGTTGTAAACGTAACTAGCGAAGCATCTGTTCAAGCAGAAGATTCTAAATTCATTACTATTAAATCTCCAATTATTGGAACTTTCTATAGAAAACCATCTCCGGACAAACCAGTATTTACTGAGGTTGGAAGTACTATTTCTAAAGGTGATGTTCTTTGTGTAATTGAAGCAATGAAATTATTTAACGAAATCGAATCAGAAGTTTCAGGTAAAATTGTAAAAATTCTTGTTGACGATATGTCTCCTGTAGAATTTGACCAACCTTTATTCTTAGTTGATCCATCATAAATAAATTTAGATTTTAGATTTTAGATTTTAGAAGGATTCACAATAGTTTTGTTAATCATCTAAAATTATCTAATTATCAAATTGTCTAATTATCTAATTAAAGTAAGATGTTTAAAAAAATATTAATTGCGAATAGAGGAGAAATTGCACTTCGTGTAATTCGTACATGTAAAGAAATGGGAATCAAAACTGTAGCAGTTTACTCTACAGCCGATGCAGAAAGTCTACATGTTAAGTTTGCTGACGAAGCGGTTTGTATTGGTCCTCCTCCAAGTAACTTATCGTATTTGAAAATGTCAAATATTATTGCCGCTGCAGAAATTACAAATGCAGATGCAATTCATCCAGGTTATGGATTTCTTTCTGAGAATGCTAAATTCTCAAAAATATGTCAGGAACACGGAATAAAATTTATTGGTGCTGCTCCTGAAATGATTGATAGAATGGGAGATAAAGCTTCTGCAAAAGCAACAATGAAAGCGGCAGGAGTTCCATGTGTACCAGGTTCAGATGGATTATTAGAATCTTTCGAACAAACACAAAAATTAGCTAAAGAATTTGGTTACCCGGTAATGCTTAAAGCAACTGCTGGTGGTGGTGGAAAAGGAATGCGTGCTGTCTGGAAAGAAGATGAATTATTGAAAGCTTGGGAAAGCGCACGTCAGGAAGCTGCTGCAGCATTTGGAAATGACGGTATGTACATGGAGAAACTTATCGAAGAACCACGTCATATCGAAATTCAGGTTGTTGGAGATTCTTACGGAAAAGCATGTCACCTTTCTGAAAGAGATTGTTCTGTACAACGTCGTCACCAAAAATTAACTGAAGAAACACCTTCACCTTTCATGACAGACGAATTACGTACTGCAATGGGAGAAGCTGCTGTAAAAGCTGCTGAATTCATTAAATACGAAGGAGCTGGAACAGTAGAATTTTTAGTAGACAAACACAGAAATTTCTACTTCATGGAAATGAATACTCGTATTCAGGTAGAGCACCCAATTACAGAACAAGTAATTGATTACGATTTAATTCGTGAGCAAATTATGGTAGCTGCCGGAATTCCAATTTCAGGTAGAAACTATTTACCGGAATTACACGCTATCGAATGTCGTATTAATGCCGAAGATCCTTATAATGATTTCCGTCCTTCACCAGGAAAAATCACTACACTTCATATGCCGGGAGGTCACGGAGTTCGTTTAGATACTCACGTTTATTCTGGTTATACAATTCCACCAAATTACGATTCGATGATTGCTAAGTTAATTACAACTGCACAATCTCGTGAAGAAGCAATAAGCAAAATGCGTAGAGCTTTAGATGAATTCGTAATCGAAGGAGTTAAAACTACAATACCTTTCCATAGACAATTAATGGATGATCCAAGATACATTGCAGGAGATTATACAACTGCATTTATGGATACATTTAAAATGAAACCTATAGAAGAATAATATAAAGGCTGTCAATTTTGGCAGCCTTTTTTGTTTTATGTGGTTTTCGTTTTTTCTAGTTTATATTATATTACACTATTTGTTATTCCGTAGGGATATTTGATTGGTAGAAAATCAGAATAGTGAAATTTTGGCATTGTGTCCTGTAGGGACACTTGTTTCGTGCAAATTAAATACAATTTTATTTATTTATAAATCAAACGTTCCTATGGCTAGCTAAATTAAACTTGCTACCAAACAGAAATTTCTACGGAATGATTACTTCTTAAATAACCCGATATGCATTTAAAGCTTATCGGGTTTTGTTGTTAAATATGTTGTGTAAACACTATTTGTGTATACTTTTTATACAGTATTTCATAAAATTACACAGTTATTTATAATTCTATTTTTTGGCATAACCGAATTAAATGCTTAAATTACAGGGTTTTATGTGGTTGTTGAGGCGACGTTTGCGTTACGGCATAATAATTTCATTATCTAAAGCGTAAACAACTATTAATAATTAAAATATACACATTATGAAAAATCTATTTTTATCAGCCGCAATTGTTTTAGGAAGTTTAACTTCATTCGCTTCAACTACTCCTATTACAAATACTATCGTAAAAACGATTTCTATTGAAGACGAATACACAGAAATCAAATTAGAAGAATTACCAGCTCCAATTGCTGAGTCTTTGAAAAAAGCTTACCCGGATGCTGTAATTACTAAAGCATATAAAAACGAAAAATCAGAATATAAATTAGATGTTACCGTTGGTGACAAAGTAGGAAACCTTTTTGCTAACGCAGACGGAACCTGGATTAAAAAATAATCAAATTAAATTTTAGATGCTCATCTCATGTAGATTCAAATAAGCAATACTAAAATAAAATTAACAATATTAAAATATAACTATTATGAAAAATCTATTTTTATCAGCCGCAATCGTTTTGGGAGGTTTAACATCATTTGCTTCAACTTCTCCAATTTCAAATACAATCGTAAAAACAATTTCAATTCAAGACGAATACACTGAAATTAAGTTAGAAGAAGTGCCAGTTGCAATTACAGATGCTCTTAAAAAAGCGTATCCCGATGCAGTACTTTCTAAAGCATACAAAAATGCTAAATCAGAGTATAAACTAGACGTTACAGTAGGTGACAAAGTAGGATCTCTTTTTGCTAACGCAGATGGATCTTGGATTAAAAAATAATTAGAAACTAACTATAAAAACTATCACTATGAAAAAGTTAATCTTATCGGCAGCTATCCTGTTAGGAGGGTTGTCAATGCAAGCAGGGAATGTAGCCGTGACAAGTTCAATGGTTCAATCAGTAAACATTCAGGACGAATATAAAGAAGTTGATGCCGTACCGGCAGCTATTAAAACAGCGTTAGACGAGGCTTATCCAGGTGTAAAATTGGACAAAGCTTATGTTAACGAAAAAAAGGAGTATAAAATAGAGATCACTGTTAGAGGTGAAAAGTCTACTGTTTATACAGATGCTACTGGTAAAATTCTTAAAAAATAATTAAGTAACCCATAAAAACTATTATTATGAAAAAGTTAATCTTATCAGCAGCAATCATTTTAGGAGGTTTGTCAGTTCAGGCAGCTAATCCTGTAGTAAAAACTTCAATGACTCAGTCAGTGACAGTTCAGGATGAATTTACTGAAATTGGTGCAGATGCTGTTCCGGCAGCAGTAAAGTCAACTATCGAAAAATCTTTTCCAAAAACTAAGCTTGAAAAAGCCTATAAAAACGAAAAGAATGAGTACAAGTTAGAAATCTCAAGTGGTGACAAAAAGTATACTGTATTTACGGATGCTTCAGGAAACATCATCAAGAAATAATTAAAAAGAGAGCAACATGAAAAAGTTAATCTTATCAGCAATAATAGTTTTAGGAAGCTTGTCTACTTACGCAAGTATGTCGACAACTTCAGAACAAGCTATGACGGTTGTTTCTGCTCAGGCAGAATATACAGAGGTGAATGCAGATGCTGTACCACCTGCTGTAAAAACCGCGCTGCAAACTGCTTATCCGGGTGCAAAACTAGACAAGGCATTTGTAAATGAAAAAAAAGAGTATAAACTCGAAATATCGGTTGGTGACCAGAAGGCTACTGTTTTTTCAGATGTCAATGGCAACTGGTTGAAGATATAAATTAGGTGAATTTAGATTTATGTTTTTGGTGAAAAAGAGATTGCGATACGCAATCTCTTTTTTTTTGCATAATTTTGTGAAAAGACAATTTTAATAGTCTTATTTTAGCAAAAAAGTCCCTAAAAACAAATGCCAAAGATATTACTCATAGAAGATGATATTTCGTTTTGCAAATTATTAGAAAAATTTCTGGTAAAAAAAGCATACGAAGTAACCATTGCTTTCTCTGCTGCGGAAGCAAGATTAGCAATCAAAAAAGAATCATTCGATTTAATTTTGACAGATCTTCGCTTGCCTGATTCTGACGGTATTGGGCTAATGACTGAATTTAAAACAGCTTATCCTGAAATTCCTGTAATTCTTATGACAGGATATTCAGATGTAAATACTGCGGTGAAAGCTATAAAAAATGGTGCTGCAGATTATATTTCAAAACCTTTTAATCCAGATGAAGTTTTATTGGTTATTACCAATGCTTTAAAATCTTCAGAAGCAGAAGAAGAGGAAACTCCGATAAAAGAAAAAAAAGCGACAAAAAAGCCAGCTGCAAATACTGAAAATGAGTTTGTAAAAGGAATTTCGGTTGCATCCAAAAAATTATTAGATCATATTCATTTGGTAAGTCCAACAGATATGTCGGTTTTAATTATTGGAGAAAGCGGAACCGGAAAAGAAATCATTGCCAAAAGTATTCATCAGCAAAGCTTAAGAAAAAATAATAATTTCATTGCGGTCGATTGCGGAGCTATTCCAAAAGAATTGGCAGCGAGTGAATTCTTTGGACACTTAAAAGGATCTTTTACAGGAGCCATTAGCGATAAAATGGGGTATTTTGAAGCCGCTAACGGAGGAACTCTTTTTTTAGATGAAATTGGGAATCTTTCATATGAAAATCAAATACAGCTATTAAGAGCGCTTCAGGAACGTAAAATCAAACCCGTTGGGAGTAATAAAGAAATTAACGTCGATATACGCATCATAACAGCTACAAACGAAGATTTGCGCGAAGCAGTTAAAAATGGCGATTTTAGAGAAGATTTATACCATAGAATCAACGAATTCTCCATTCAGTCTCCATCATTAAAAGACAGAGACGAAGATCTAATGGTTTTTGCCGATTATTTTTTAGAAAAAGCCAATCAGCAATTGAACAAAGATATCATAGGATTTTCGCCGGAAGTAGTGACTATTTTTCAAAATTACAATTGGCCTGGAAATTTACGTGAACTTCAAAATTGTGTCAAACGTGCTACGCTTTTAACTCAGGGCGATTTTATACAAAGTGATGTGCTGCCGGTTGAATTTTTTCAAATTCAAAAGCAACAAACCAATAATGGTGATTTCTCATTATCAGAAAACGAAAAAGAAGCTATTATTCACGCGTTGTCAAAAGCACAAAATAATAAATCTGAAGCGGCAAAATTGCTTAAAATTACCAGAAAAACACTTTACAATAAATTAAAGCATTATAATATCGATTAAGCGATTTCTTCCTGTAAAGCCTTAAAAAGTACATCTGTTTTTGATTTCAAAACTTTAAAAATATCGGCTAAATCAGAAGTGTCAAGATCCTTATTTTCTAAGACTTTTAAAATTTCGCCAATCTCACGTGCCTGAATTTGTTTGAACATAGGCGCAATTCGATGTGCGATCGAGTTAATTTCGACGGTGTTTTTTTCGATGATTGCGCTTTCTAAAAGATTCAGGTTTTCAGAACTACTTTCGATAAAAGATTTCAAAACTTCTTTTAATGCAGTTGTATCATTGCCTAAAAATTCTTTCAGGGTTTCGACAGAATACAATTTAGAACTCGTTTGTTCGTCGTTTTCGTTAATTGCCACACTAGGCAAAGTGTCATTCTCTAAAATAAGATGAATGGTCTCCAGTAATATTTTAGGCGAATAAGGTTTTTGTATTACGGTTGTAAAACCTGCTTCGCTATAAACAGTTGCATCAAGATCGGTTCTTCCGGTTAAAGCAATTACGGGTTGGTTTTTATAAGTTGAATATCCTGAATTTTTTAATTTTTTCAAAAACGCGAAACCATCCATTTCCGGCATTTGTATATCTGTAATGATAAAATCAAAATTCGTGTTCTGAACCGCTTCTAAAGCTTTTATGGCGCTATTAAAAGATAAAACCTGATGTTGTTCCTGCCTTAAGACCCCGCTAGTCAAATTCAAAAGATTGATATCGTCGTCTAAAACGATAAAAGTTTGTTTTTTGGTATTACGAACAATCGGTTTTTTGACTTCGGGAACTGAATTTGTACTATTATCAAACTGTAACGGAAGCTCAACTTCAAAGATACTTCCTTTACCAAAAGTACTTTCCAGTTTTAAATCTCCGCCTAAAATCGAAATTATTTTTTGGCAAATAGACAGTCCAAGACCAGTTCCTCCATATTTTTTTTCTATGTTTTCATTCGCCTGAGCAAACTCCTCAAAAACTAATTTCTGATTTCCTTTTTCGATTCCAATTCCGGTATCTTCAATTCTAATCGTAAAAAACTTATCATTGTCAGTTACGTAGCCACTTATTTTTATAAAACCTTCTTCAGTAAATTTATAGGCATTTCCGATAATGTTACTCAAAATTTGTTTTAGTCGAAACGGATCACCAACAATTCTCGTGTTCAGTTTTTCATCGACATTAATAATAAGATCAATGTTTTTATGTTTGTAAACGGTTTGTATGCTTTTTGCAACTTCATCGATAATTTCAGGTAATAAAAACGGAACTTTTTCAATCGTAATTTTTCCGGCTTCAATCTTAGAAAAGTCCAGTAAATCCTGAACCAATTGCGTAATATACTCTGATGAATTTTTGATGTTTTTTATGAAATACGATTGTTTTGTATTGACATCAGAATTGCCCAAAAGCTCAGAATAGCCTACAATTGTACTCAAAGGTGTTTTTAAATCGTGACTTACCGTCGAAATTAATTGTTCACGGCTCTTCAGTAAATTCTTAGTTTTGAAATTCGCAATTTCGAGTTGTTTCTTATATACCTGAGATTTTGAATAATCACTCACAATTAAAATCGAGAAAAACAACGTTAAAACCAAACCAACGATAGCCGAAACGGTGACAATTTCGTTGACTTTTTTAAGGGATTTTTCTTTTAATGAATTGTTTTTTATCGAGTTGATGATAATTTCCCTTTCAATAATTCGAAGCACTTTTCGAAGTTGGTCAGAAATGGCAATTTCGTTTTTCAGTAATTTATTTTCTTCAAAATTTAGCGATTCTTTCTTCTTTTCAGCCTTCAGTTTTACGTTGCTCAACAGTTTTTTAGAATTGGCCAAAATCGAATCAGAAGCTTTTTTACTCAATGTATTCGTGCTGTCATCCGGAATATTCTGATTCAGATAATCAACATATTTTTGAAGCACATTTCGCTGATAACTTCCTAACTGATTGGGATTTTTATTAAAATCCTGAAGCTCTAACTTTCTAAGCTTAAACTCCATTTTGGTAATTTCATCGATAGCCGTATTTACAGAAACTTCATCCTCGGCCTTATTTTTTATTGTTTTTAATTGTTGGATATTCTTTGTTTTTTCAGACAGCAAATAAGTTACGCTATCCAATAAAGTCTTTTGGTATTGCGTAGTAACGATTTGTTTTAAAGTATCGATTCTTGATTTTAAAGAATCAGTTTCGATTAAGTAATTTTTAAAATCTACTTCAGAGTTGTTCTGAATTGTTTTCCTGGCTAAACTTTCCGTTTTATAAACATTCGAAAACAATTTACTTACCCTAAGAATTTTCGTTTTTTCGAAAGCAATTTTATTTTCTAATTTATTGTAAACCTGATTTTCAGAATATAAAAACCATCCAACAGTAACCACCAAAGCCAGTAATGCGACATAACTGAATAAAACTTTGAGTGCGGTATAACTTTTTTTGCTCTCCATAGATTGTTATTGTGGGGATTGGGAAGATTTGCGACGGGAAATTGCTGCAATTTATTCAAATTTTCTGTTTTAGAAATACAAATTAATGCTAATATTTTACATAATTAAAAGGTCTAAAAAGCAAAATAGCCGCAGATTATATAAATCTACGGCTATTTTTTATGTTGAAATTGTTCGGATTAAAGTGTCTCGTCTAACCATTTAAAAAATTCACCTTGCCAAACCTGAGCATTTTGCGGATGTAAAACCCAGTGATTTTCATCAGGGAAATACACAAATCTACTTTTGATTCCTCTTAATTGAGCAGCCTGAAAAGCTTCTTGTCCTTGCCCGATTGGCACACGGTAATCTTTTCCTCCCTGGAAGATTAAGATTGGTTTATTCCAGTTTTGTACCAAAGTTGCAGGGTTAAAAGTAGTGTAAGCTTTTTGCGCTACAGCATTGTCTTTTTCCCAGTAAGGACCACCAAAATCCCAGTTGTTAAAGAAAACTTCTTCAGTAGTTCCTAACATACTTACTGTGTTGAAAACTCCATCGTGAGCGATAAAAGTTTTGAAACGGTTTTTATGAATTCCGGCTAAATAAAATACAGAATATCCACCGTAACTTGCACCAACGCAACCTACACGAGATTTGTCTACATAGTTTTCTTTAGATACATCATCAATTGCAGATAAGTAATCGTCCATAACTTGTCCGCCCCAATCTTTACTAATTTGTTCGTTCCATTCAACACCATGTCCTGGCATTCCGCGACGGTTTGGAGCTACTACTACATAACCTTTCGCAGCCATTAAAGAGAAATTCCAACGGAAAGAATACGATTGTGTTAACGGAGATTGTGGTCCTCCCTGACAAAATAATAAAGTTGGATATTTTTTTGTAGCATCAAAATTTGGAGGTAAAATTACCCAAACCAACATTTTTTTACCATCTGTAGTGGAAACGTAACGTTTCTCTGTTTTACTTAACGCTAATGTTTTGTACGTTTCAGTATTTACATTCGTCAATTGTTTCCAGCTATTTTTCTTTAAATTAAAAGAATAAATTTCAGGAGCGTGGTTCATATCATTTCTTGTCACGATAATATCATCGCCAGCAAAACCAACTAAATCATTAACATCAAAATCTCCTTTTGTTAACTGACGAACTGTGATTGCAATTCTGGTCAATCCAGGAAAGTTTACAGTAAATAATTGTTTTGTACCATCAACTGCAGCAACAAAAAACACGTTTTTACCATCTTTACTCCAGATAAAATTATCTACAGTTCCGTCCCAGTTTGCTGTTAAATTCGTTTTGATACCTTTAAACTCAACAATAATATCATTTTTATCCGCTTCATAACCGTCACGTTTCATTTGTAACCACGTTAAATTTCCTGTTGGAGAAAATTGCGGAGCCGTATCATAACCCAAGTTTCCTTCGGTTCTGTTTATTGTTTTTTGAGTTTCTAAATTGTACTCGTAGATATCAGTATTGGTAGAAATTGCATATTGTGTTCCTGCTTTTTTCTTGCAAACGTACAAAATGCTTTTTCCGTCAGGAGACCAGATATAATCTTCGTCGCCACCAAAAGGTTTTTGCGGAGAATCGAAATTTTCACCTTTCAGGATGTCAATTCCTTTAGCACCGTCTTTATTTTCTTTATAAAAAACGTGGTTAAATTTACCCTCATTCCAGGTATCCCAATGACGATAATCTAAACCATCATAAATTTGAGCATCAGATTTGTCTAGTTTCGGATAAAAATCTTTACCTAAAACCTTGTCGATTTTTACTTCTTCATTGTACACTAAAAATTTTCCGTCAGGCGAAACATTTTTGTCTGCCAGGATCTCTTTTGTGTCTTTAATTTCAGTTGCATTTCCACCATTTACAGAGATAATGTAAAATTTAGAAGACGATTTGTTTTCCTCGATCGAAGGAGTCGAAACCTTAAAAACAACATTTTTCGCATCTTTTGAAAGTCCAAGTGCACTCACTCTTCCTAGTTTCCATAACAATTCTGGCGACATTACGTTCTGCCCGATAGCGTTTAAACTCATCATTATTAAGGTTGTAAATAATACTTTTTTCATAATAAAATTCTAATATTCGTGGGGCTAAAAATACAACTTTTAAATTCCATTTTTTAAATTCCAAATTCCAATTATTGTTAAAGTTTTCGTTTTAAATTCCAATATAAAAAATCAAATTCCAAAACGGTTTAAGAAATATTCTGCCACGAATTCAAGAACTTTTATTGTAAATGATTCTCAAAAAATAATAATTCGTGAATTCGTGGCGATTAAAATCAAAATCAAAGTCTTAAATTTATTTCCTGAATTGGAATTTAAAATTTGGAATTTATTTTAAAACAAAGATGGAACTAAGCTATTGGGAATTAAAAAACTGGTTTACAAATATTGATTATACCATTGTAGGCAGCGGTATTGTTGGTTTGCATGCGGCATTACGCTTACGCGAAAGATTTCCTGGCGCGAAAATTCTGGTGTTAGAAAAAGGAATGCTGCCACAAGGCGCCAGTACCAAGAATGCGGGGTTTGCATGTTTCGGAAGCCTTTCTGAAATTTTGGAAGATCTAAAAACACATTCAGAAGAAGACGTAATAAATCTCATCGAAAAACGTTGGAAAGGTTTGCAATTGCTTCGAAAAAGTTTGGGAGATTCTGCAATAGATTTTAAGCCTTACGGCGGATATGAATTATTCCTGAAAGAAGATGAAAGCGGATTTAATGAATGTATTTCGAAATTACCGTTTATCAATGAAATTTTAAAACCACTTTTTAAATCTGATGTTTTTTCGAAAGAAGTGGATAGATTTGGGTTTGAGAATATTGAGGAGTATTTAATCTTTAATCCGTTTGAAGCACAAATAGATACCGGAAATATGATGCAGGAATTGCTAAAAAAAGCGATTTCTGAAAATATTTTAATCCTGAACCAACAAACCGTAACGTCCTATGCCGATTTAGGCAATCAGGTCGAAATTGTATTGAATAATTTTAGTTTTAAATCTCAAAAAATACTTTTTGCAACGAATGGTTTTGCGAATTCGATAACAAAAGGCGCTGTGCAACCGGCGAGAGCGCAGGTTTTAATTACAGAACCTATTCAGAATTTAGATATAAAAGGTACTTTTCATCTCGATCGTGGTTATTATTATTTCAGAAATGTTGGTGACAGAATTTTACTTGGCGGAGGCCGAAACCTTGATTTTGAAACCGAAAACACAATAGAATTTGGCCAGACGAAAATTGTGCAAAATAAATTGGAGGATTTACTTAAAAATGTAATTTTACCAAATCAGGATTTCCAGATTGCCCATCGATGGAGTGGCATTATGGGAATAGGAAATAGTAAAAATCCTGTTGTGACTCAATTGTCTGAAAACGTGTTTTGTGGAGTGCGTTTAGGCGGAATGGGTGTCGCAATTGGGAGTTTAATAGGAACAGAATTAGCAGATTTAATATAATGGGAGTAACCAAAAAACCGATACCAAAAACAACAACCGCAAACAAATCAACCGGTACCAAACCAAAACCTAAAACAACACCAAAAAAAGGCAATCGCTCTTTTGGTGAAAAAGTAAAATGGTTTTTTATTAAATTATGTTTATGGTTCTTCGGGATCTCGATCGCGTCTGTGGTATTCTTTAAATATATTCC
Organism: Flavobacterium bizetiae; assembly: GCF_902804475.1. Classification (GTDB taxonomy): domain Bacteria; phylum Bacteroidota; class Bacteroidia; order Flavobacteriales; family Flavobacteriaceae; genus Flavobacterium; species Flavobacterium bizetiae. The sequence continues at coordinate 9,764 of NZ_CADCSU010000091.1, read as the reverse complement.
GGTACCTTTTACGCCTTTGATGCTCATTCGTGCCATCGAAAATAAATTAGATGGTAAAGAAGTTTTCTTTGATCACGATTGGGAACCAATTGAAAAAATCTCGATGAATTTACAAAAAGCGGTAATTGCCAGTGAAGACGGAACTTTCTTAAAACATAATGGTTTCGATTTTAAAGCACTTCAAAAAGCGTATAAGAGTAACGAACGTGGCCGCCGAATTCGTGGTGGAAGTACAATCTCGCAACAAACCGCCAAAAATGTCTTTTTATGGCAGGGAAAAAGTTATTTCCGTAAAGGTCTCGAAGCTTATTTTACTGTTTTAATCGAAGTAATCTGGGGCAAAGAACGTATCATGGAAGTATATCTTAATAGTATAGAAATGGGCGATGGTGTTTACGGAGCTTATGCCGCAACTGAACATTGGTACCGTCGTGATGCCTCAAGTTTAACACCAATGCAAGCCGCAGGAATTGCAGCAATATTACCAAACCCAAGAAAGTTTAAAGCGACAGGTTCTTCTAGTTATATTAACAGAAGAAAAGAGAGAATTGTACGCGAAATGCGTGCAGTGGGGAAAATAAACTATCATGCGAAATAAAAAGATATTTATTGCGCTTTTTATATTGGCGTCGACTTTGACTTTTGGACAGGCAAAAACAGCAGAAATTGGTTTTATAACCGATAATGATTTGTACACATCATCTAAAAATGATATGTATTATACCAATGGTTTAGAGCTTTTTTACCGTTTTCTATCTAAGAATAACAACGAGAAATTCAATAAAAAAATAACCGAATTCAGAATTGGGCAATACATTTATAATCCGAGGTTTATAAATGCAGAAGCGGTTACCATAAATGATCGCCCTTTTACAGGATATCTTTTTGCCGAAGCGGGTAGAAGCTTTTTTTATCAAAGTGAATCTGTTTTAAAAACCGATTTTCAGTTGGGTTTCATGGGACCGAATGCTTTAGGAAAAGAAACTCAGGAAAGTTTTCATCACATTATTGGGTATAAAGAAGTTTTTGGCTGGGAAAACCAATTGCATAATGCTTTTGCCGTTCAGGCGCATGTAATGTATTCGAAAAAAATGTTTCCGTCAAAACACAATGATTTTATAGATCTTCATTTTCAGTCAGAAGCGAATTTTGGGACTATTTTTACAGGAATTTCTACAGGATTTCTAACCAGAATAGGTTTTAAAAAATTACTTCCAATTTACGATTCGAATTTGCATGATGCCTCGATAAGTTTTCAGCCGCAATACAATATCAGAGAATTTTACTTTTATGCAATGCCAAGCGTAAACTATCAATTTTATGATGCGACGATTCAGGGAAGTATGTTTAGCAATACAAGTCCGTTAACTTTCGATCTTGAACCGCTTCGTTTTAATGCTGAGTTTGGTTTAAAGTACAGACACAACAATTTTAATATGTCGTATTCATTTATCTATCGAGGCAGAGAATTAAGGGATCCGGAAACCAATACGAATTCGGGTTATTTTTACGGATCGATACGATTTGGGTATTTGTTGAAGTAGTTTTTTTAAGTCGCTAAGGTTCTAAGTTGCTAAGAAACTAAGATTTGGGTTGATGTAAATAAAATTAAACTTTAAGATGTAATATAGTTGGCTTGAAATTTGATTTTTTGACCATGCTGGTTTTTAGATATCCATTAATCAATAATGCCCAATATGATAAAAAAGTTAAATCGATTAGCGCATCCTGTTTTTCTTGTTTCGTTATTTATTCTTTTTTTAAATGATCTGATATTAAAAACGGTCTTTCATAATTACCTCACCGGAAAATTATCTGATTTTGCAGGACTTCTTGCTTTTTCGTTTTTTTGGAGTGTCCTTTTTCCAAAAAGAATCAAAGAAATTCATATTGCTGTTGCTTTATTTTTTGTTTTCTGGAAAAGCCCTTTTTCAGAAGATTTTGTCCACTTTTTTGGTTTATATCGCGTTGTAGATTTTTCAGATAATATCGCTTTGGTAAGTATTCTGGTTTCATTTTGGTTATTAAAGCAAGAATCTGTTATATATAAAGTTCATCCTGTTTTTCTAAAATTAATTTTTCTCCTTTCTTGTTTCTCTTTTATTGCTACTACTCAGAAACCTGGTCCTTATAGATTTGAAGATGATTTTGTTCATTTGAACCTCAAAAATGAAAGTAATAAAAAAATAGTGCTTCTAATAGATTTTAAATTTTCTGAAGAAGAAATTACATTTTATAAAAATCAGGAGATTAAAATGGCTCTAGCCCAACATAAAAACTTTATTAGTGAACACGGAGAAGAATATAAATTAGCTGATGATCCATCAGATTCGGTACGGATTGTAAAGGAAATAAATGATGAATGGCTGTTGCGACAAAAAAATAATATTGTAGATCCGATTGTATTAGATAAAGGAGCTGAACAATATTTAGTATTGCCTTTGCATAATAAAGACACCGTAGTAGGTTTTCCTAAAGATTTTAAAATTTCAGTTTTAGATAGTAATTGGAAACTCCTAAAAAGCTATAACAAAAAGACCTTTTTTGATAAAACTGAAAATAAGAAATTAAATGAATTCTCCAGAAGAGAAACTTTTAATTTTACTTTTGGAAAGAAAAAAGAACCATTAAATATTGCTGATTCTTACGGTAAATGGGAATCCCGAGGAAAAGGCGATTTTAAGAAAATAGAAATCAATGCGGATTATTTTGTAGACGATACCAACGGTAAAGTTTATGACTGTAGTTACAAAAACGATTCTCTTTGGGTACATTATTCCCGTACTAAATGGTATTTGGGTATCATTAAAAAAGCAGCAAAAGATAGCCTTGTAATTTCCTGGGACAGCAAACCTGATTTGATTTATCTTAAGTCTAAAAAGCCTACAGTTTTGGGGCGTTAATAAAATAAGTAGTGTTTTTAAAACGACTATTCTATCAAATCAAAAAAAGCCACTCTGTTTAGAATGGCTTATTTTAATTTTATTTCAAATATTAATTTGAAACTATTTATCTTTTAATATTTTTTCTAAATACTCAACTTTCTTTTTAGCCTGAACCAAGAGCGTTTATAAAAACTAAAACTACTATTTTAGACTCGATGGAAGTAATTTAATGTTTTTCCAAGTATTTAATGCCCAGTCAAAATCTGCTTTTTCATCAAAATAGAAAGCGGACTGAATTACTTCTTTGTCGATTATAGAGAAGCCAAAAAGGACAAAATATGTTTTTCGTTCATTATTTTCTTCTATTATATAACCTATTCTTGAAGCTTTATTATCAGAAAACTCAAATTTGTCTAGTGTTTTAGATTTTGTCTGATCTCTATTTTCAATGTCTTGTTTCTGTTCTTCATAAAGTTCTTCTTTGTTTTTCTCTGAATTCCATATGATTAATCTAATAGATTTGTCTCCTGTAGTATAATATAAGGTCCCATCTTCTTCAATTGTTCTTTCAAAGAGGTTGTTGATCTCAATTGTCCAATCTTCAGTAAGTCTATGAGTGGTCATATAATCATCTTCCAGTTCAAAATCAGTAACTTTGTACCATTCAGAATCATCTTTTTCTCTTTCGTAAACAGAACCAACTCCTTTTAATAAAATATCCTTAAGTGAAGGATCTATTTTTAGAATGGTTGAAGGATTGTAGATGCCGATGTTTTCAGGATCATCATTGTATTCTGGAGATTCAAATCCTGTAAAAATCCTCCAGCCGCTATCTTCGGGTCGTGTCCTTTTTTCGCGATATAAGAATCCGGGTTTAATGTTTTTATCGACAACCATTTTCGATACCATAAGTCCTCCAATTGGCGGAAAGTCATTAAAATTATCTTCTTCTTTGTTTTTCTTCTTTTTGAAAAATTTCATTTGATTTTTCTTAGATTGATAAAAATTACTAAAATTTTGATAGAAATATTTTTAAAAAATTATCCAATAATAAAAATAGCTCTTATAAAAACTAAAACTTCTAATCTAGCCCCGATGGAAGCGGTATCCTTTTTATCCGCTTTTTTTGCGGATAAAAAGATATAGCTGAGAGCGGGACAAATGGTCTTTTTGAAAACATTACTTCTGCTCCTGATTATTTAGATTATTGATTTAATGTCGGTTATCGCATTGTAGAAAAATCTCTTCGTTCGATTTGTCAATAATTGAAATACCAGGGCAACCGAAAGACATGTATTCGAAACCAAAAATTACCTGAGGTTTATTTTTAAAAAGTTTCCCAGTCCATTGGTTAATGGCATCGTCGCCTTCTTCATAATTTAACGGAGCAGGAGAGGTGCCTTCGCTTTGGGTGTAAAGCTTTTCGATGATAATATCTTTCGTTTTAGAATCGACAACCAAAAGGCGTCTGCCATAAATTGTTTTATTGCTTTCGAGGTAGTCTTGTAAAAAATACTGATAGCTTTCGGTCTTGTAGGAGTAGGTATTGCCGGCAACTTTGCCTTTTAGCAATATACGATCTTGATTTTTTATTGCTTTTGAAGGATAATCTTTTTGGGCAATTTTTTTCCAGGCAATTGCTTTTAGAGGTTCTTTTGAAAACGGATTTTCTTTGCCTACATATACTAAGGCATCTCTATAATATTCGCTGAATCCGTTTAAATGTTTCTTTCTGATTTCAAACCCAATCATAAAATCGTATTGTTGGTACGGCCAATCTTCAGCGGAAGAATAACCATCTAACATTGCGGCGGTTTTTAGATTTTTTACTGCGAAAGAAATATGTTTGTTTTTAGCATAATCGATAATAAAAACAGAATCGGTTTCGGATATATTGGTTTTAGTTAAAAATCTTTTTCTGTGAATTTTATCAAAGGTGAAGTATACAGCATTGTATTTTCCGATTTTTTCGATGTTGGGTAAAGCAAGCGTGTCTTTTTCGTCGTTTATAGGATAAATATCCGAAAGGGAAACAAAAGCAACATCGCTACTGTCTTTTGGGATAATCGTAAACAAATTGATGCTTTCTTTTCTTGTACCTTCTTCGGGTTGAACGGAATCGTTTTGGGCAACTGCCGTTTTGGTTAAATTGGTTTTATTGGTTTCGGTTTCTTTTTTGTTGTTGCAGGATAATAGAAAAAGAAAGGAAATGCTAAGTAGTGTAGATACTTTAAAATTCATAAATAAAATTTTGGTTTAAAAAAATATGGAGATTCTTAGATTGTTTTATTTTGAAATTACAATTAGAAAAAATACGATCGATACGAGTAATAAAACGAATCCTGTAGTAAGTAATATATCGTCGTGCATGGTGCCGAAGCTTTTTTTGGCGAGGTAAAAACGATTGATCAGCATTCCGATTTCGTAGCAAATCAAAAAAGCGATTATGGTTAATAAACCGTACATTTTTGCTAATCCTCCGCTTCCGTTAAATGCGCCTTCGTGGGCAAACCAACTTATAATAAGGGCTAACGGAACTATTAACAAAGTCGATTTTATAAGTAACGGACTTCCCTTCCAGAACAATAATGCAATTAATGCTATTATAGGTAGTAGTAACCAGCGAAGTAATAGTGTCATATTGTTTGGTTTGTTTAGTTTGTTTTTATTTTTAAGACTTCCCCGTTATTTTTATTGAAGGTAATGGTTTTATTTGGACCTCCGTAAAACAATGTAAGAGTTAACGTACTGTCGGTTTCGTGATTGAAAATGATGTCTTTTGCTGTTCTGATTTTTATATTTAAGTTATCATTCATAAGTTGATAATCGGTGCTTTTTAATATTCTTTTTTCCAGAAGGCCATGTTTTTCTATTACTTCAAGCCATGGTGGCGCCATTGCGCTATAGCTTACAATTTGTGCCCTGTATTTTTCGTTCAGATTTTTATCTATCATTAATCCTAATGATGTAGTCGAAAGTATCCATGCATAAAAAGGCATCATTAGAGGTAAGATGCTAAGTATGATGGCTAATATAATTCCTCCTAAAAGTAATTTTGCCATGATTTTTTTCCAAAATATCACAATTACTGCAAAGCTGGTCAAAAACCACAACCAATATAGAACGACGTCGCTGTAATAGCCTCGTAAACTAATAAGTCTATTGAAATAGAGCAGACAATCTAAGGCCAAGAGAGAGCTAAGGATGAGATAAACTCTTAAAATGATCCTCGATTTTTTGTTTTGGTTCATAGCTTTTTTGAGATATAATTTAAAGAAAAAATTGCAGCAACTGCTAAAACCAAAATAGGTAAAATTGAAACGGAAAAGGTATAGTAAAGTTCTTCTTTGAAAGTATAGGTGCTCCAGGATGATTCGCGATCTACAAAAATGGTATAATTCCAGAAAAACCAAACTGAGATTAATATTATGGATTGAATTGTGACTTTTAAATATTTGTTCTTAATGAAGCCAAGAAAAAGAAATACAATCGTTAAAAAGATAGTGGTAAACAGCGACATTAGATAAGCATCGTCAAAAAAAGAAGCGTCGGGATTGCCACTTGATATTTTTCCGGAAAAATGACCAACAGCCCAATAAATTTCTAAAAAGGTACTTATAAAAAATAGCAGACCAATTGATAATGGTTTTTTTAAGTTTTTAAGCATTGTGTTTTTTTGGAGCATGTTTGGTGTTTTATTGCTTGAAAATTTGAAAAGGCTTAAAACAAACGGCCTTTATAAAATTTAAATATAAAAAAGATTTCTGACAAAAAACAAAACTTCTAATCTAGCCCCGATGGAAGCGGCATCCTTTTTATTCGCTTTTTTTTGCGAATAAAAAGATATAGTGTACAGCGGGACAATTGGTGTTTTGAAAACAAAACTTTTGCTCCTGATTTTTATAATGCTAAGGCTTAACCTTTTGGTAATATTCTGTACGTTTAAAATAGTAACTTTATTAAAAAATTAGCGTTATGGAAATCAATTGGATAATAATAGCAATTGTAGTTGCAGTTGTAATTGTTTTAATCGTGTTTACCACAAAAAAGAATCAGAAAGAAAAAAAGAAGCTGACAGATTTATTAAATAATGATTTTAAGAAAGCTGAAGAGGAAGATTCTGATTTTGATAATAACGCGGGTGAACGATAAAAGGTTTATTTTATTAATTTAAAGAGCTCTTCGATCGTTGAGTTTTTTTGATTCAATACAATTAGCTGACTTTTATCGTCTAACAGAATTTTGTTTGCAAATTCCTGATTGGCATTGACTTTCCAGTTTTTTAGTTCTGTAAATTCGCTTTTTAAGAGTTTTATTTTTTCGGAATTGTTTTTTGAAATGATTATCACTTTTGTGAGTGATGTTTTTTTCATTTTTTCGATACTGCTTTTTGTAATTTCATATTCTTCTTCGGTTCTGGAGCGATAACGATACAATTTTCTGATGGCATTTATATCTTCTGCGTTTTCAGTAAGAACATAACGATAACTCATGATATTATTAAGTTCATTGATCCATTCAGGAAAGTTTGTTTCATAAAGGCTGATATAGTTGTCAATGAAATTTTTGTCCATAGGTTTCTTTTGATCGATATATGCTGTAACCAATGGATAAATTTGCTTTGCCATCAGGTTGATATATTTTTTATTATACCAGTCTCCGGAATCTATTTGGCCATCTAATTTTCCGTATACATAACCGTTTCCTAATGCTGTTGCCAGGGCTTCATTCATAAGTTGATAGGCATAATTACTGCATTTTGATTTATTTTCTTTAAAATAGCGATCAATATCTGTTTTTACGGCAAGCGATTGTTCGTCGTAAATAATGTGGTAGGTTTCGTGTAGCATGACGCTAAACAAATCTTTATGCGATTTTAGGTCGGTTTGTACAGCGCTTATAAAATTGTTGCAAAATGCTTGTGCTGTAAAACCTTGCGAATTGGGCAGCGGATAAAAAGCTATTTCGAAAGGAATTGAATTGTCCCAGCCCGAATTATAGAATAACAAACCTATTTGAAAATAGTTTTCGATAGTATGTTCGTTCGAATATTTTGTGATTTCCTCAACTTGTTTTTCGAATTTTTCTTTATTGGGGTTGTAAATTAGTTCGTTGTAAATTGGGGTAAACTCTACAATACTTTCGGCAAAGTCACTCAGGGTTTTACTAGGAATAAAACCTATAGAGCGAAGCTTGAATTCTGTTAGATTATTGGTTTCGATGAGGTTTTTTTTCACGAGATCCTCTGTCTGCATCGTCTTTTTTGACCCAAACGGATATTCATCAAATGGATAACTGTAGTAAATGTTTAATTTGTCGAAATTAGAAATGATTGTTCTGAATTTCTCTGTATTGTATTTTGATTTTTGGAATTCGGTTTTGAAAACATTTTCAGGATAATTTTCGGAAAGATTTTGTAGAAAAACAAAAACAGCCAACTGTTCAGAATATTTAATTTTAAAAGTTGCTTTTTGAGCAAATGCTAAAGTCGTTAAAAATAAAAGTGAGATTAAAAATTTATTTTTCATTCGGTTTGTTGGTTTATGTTAGTGGTTGTGTGTTTTATGTTGCTTATAGTTAAATATAGACGAATTGTTTAAAGGATTGTTACAGAGGTTAAATTAAGATAATTTAATGAAACGTAAGAAGTTAAGTTTTATCTTTTGTAATAACGGGCCTAATTGAAACAAGTTTTGTAGTGAAAAGGTTGTAGTAGAAATAAAAAAAGTCTATAAATACTAGGATTTATAGACTTGATATTTTTTTGTGGAGAATATCGGATTCGAACCGATCACCTCTTGCCTGCCAGGCAAGCGCTCTAGCCAAATGAGCTAATCCCCCTTTTTTAGTGAGCTTTAAGAACTAATCCCTCAAAGCGATAGCAAATAAAGTCAATTAATTTTCAAAAAACAAATTTCAAATCGGGTTCAGGTAAAAATAGTTGTCAAAATTGTAACTTTACGATCAAATCTATTTTTATGAGTTTAGAAAATCAAAACGGTTCTTTACAAACTATTTTCAATAATGCAGTTGCAACAGTACAATTTGGCCATCCGGCGAGTAATTCTTTTCCAAGACAATTGTTGGATCGCCTAACTGCCGAAATTAATTCTTTAAGTCTTAATGAAACAGTTTCGGTTATTATTTTACAAAGCGAAGGAACCAAAGTTTTTTGCTCCGGAGCTTCGTTTGATGAGCTTTTACAAGTAGAAAACGAAGTTCAGGGAACAGCATTTTTTTCAGGATTTGCTCATTTGCTAAATGCCATGCGCAATTGTTCTAAACTTATTATTGGTCGTGTTCAGGGAAAAGCCGTTGGCGGAGGTGTTGGTATCATATCGGCTTGCGATTATGCTTTGGCGACGCCCGAAAGTGCAATAAAATTATCTGAATTGGCAATTGGTATTGGTCCGTTTGTGATCGAACCGGCTGTTTCCCGCAAAATAGGAAAAGCAGCAATGGCTGAAATGACTTTGGCAGCGCACGAATGGAAATCGGCCGAGTGGGCATTAAATAATAAATTGTTTTCTGAAATTCATACTGCAGAAAATCTTGATAATGCAGTCGCTAGTTTTGCTCAAAAATTAAGTTCTTATAATCCCGAAGCTTTGCAAGAAATGAAGAAAATTATTTGGGAAGGAACTGAACATTGGGAATCTTTACTAATCGAACGGGCTGCGATTACAGGAAAATTAGTTTTATCTGATTTTTCGAGAAAGGCTTTGACGCAGTTTAAGAAGTAACGGTTTTTTTAGCCTCAGTCTCGGTCTCAGTTTTCAGTGCGATAGCTTTGTCAAAGTTTTAAACTTTGACAAAGTTGTGATTTTGTAAGGGCTATTTCTTAAAGTAAATAAAAAAGAAATTTTCAAATATAAAATT
>NZ_CADCSU010000090.1 GCF_902804475.1 Flavobacterium bizetiae | reverse complement strand
TTTTTAGATATTCTTGGTTTTCCTTTTACCGAAGTCCCTGATTGCTTCTCTTTTACATCGAGTCCTGCATAGCTTGATAATTGCGATTTGTTCCTGATGAGCTCAAAACCATTTGTTTCAGCCAAGACAATAACAGCTGTAAGTTCTCCAACTCCTGGTATGGTTGTTACTCTGTTTATAATTTGTTTTAAATCCGGATTTTCATTTACCAGAGAGTTAATATCTTCTTTGATTTCTTTCTCCTGTGAATTCAAAAATCGTATTCTTGCCTGCATTCTTTCCATGCTTTTTTGATTAGGTTTTGCTTCTACAATTTCGGCATGAATTTGATTTTTAATAATGCTCCTTTCCTGAACAATTTGATCTCTTTCCCGGGTTAACTGCTGTAATTCTTTGTAAACGACTTTTGGTTTGAACCAGATATCTAATCTTCTTTCTAATCCAAATTGAGCTATTGCCTGTGAGCAGCTTTTGTCTGTAATGGTTTTTAATTCCAGAGTACGCATGTAATTACTGATTTTATTAGGCAGTACAATACTTACTTCTAGTTTGTTAGTGGATAAATAATAAGCGAATTTTTGATGATATACACCTGTAGCTTCCATGACATAACGAACTGCTATAGAATTATCTGTCTGTTTCTCTGTCCATTCAACCAATGTTTTAAAACCAGAATCACTATTTTTAAATACCTTGTAAGCAAATAATTCTATTGAAAAATCATCCAGAAGATGTCCTAAGGTAACCACCAGTTCTTTTTGGGCTACATCAATTCCTGCTACTTGTTTTACTACTTTACTCATCTTTGTCTTTTATGTTTATTTATAAAGTGATGAATCTTCCCTCGTCTTTTCTCCTGGTTGGATATTCTGGATATTAAGCATTGCATAATTCCTTACATTCTGTTCAGACTCTAAAAGATAAAAAAGAATGAGGTAATTTCTTTGCGAGAATATGTTTCTTTGAACTATTTAGGCGCGAATGTACTCTCATTCTTTTCACTTTAATATGTCAAATTTACAAATATCTATAACTTGTAAATTAATTCGACAAACATAGGAGTACGCAAAGTTTTTTTATCGCAGATTGTCTTGACAAACGCAAAGAATGCAAAGCTTTGTCAATTAACTCTCTAAACTTTATTGCGAACTTAAAAAACTTAGCGAACCTTGCGTAAATCCTTGCGCGCTTTGCGGTTAAATTCTACGCCATTCTATTCTCATTTCAAACTTGAAACTTGAAACAAAAATAAATCATCAAAAAAAATTGCAAAATTATACCAATCGGTATATATTTGCATTTAAATTTTACCAATCATGAGTAAAGCCGAAAAAACCAAACAATTTATCATCGAGAAAACTGCTCCTCTTTTTAATATGAAAGGATACAGCGGAACTTCGATGAGCGATATTACTGAGGCTACAGGGCTTACAAAAGGAAGTATTTATGGCAATTTCGAAAATAAAGACGAAGTTGCAATCGCTGCTTTTAAGTTTAATGTTAAAAAACTACAAGATACTTTTTCAGCAGAAATCGAAAAGCAAACAACTTTTAAAGGTAAATTATTAGTGTACCCTAGACTGTATTCTGATTATTATGAGTTAAGGCTTACCAAAGGTGGCTGCCCGATTATTAATACCGCTACAGAAGCAGATGATACCCATCCGGTTTTAAGAAAGAAAGTCGAAAATACTATTCTGGCCTGGAAAGACAAATTGGTTTATTATATTGAGCAGGGCATTATCGCCGAAGAGTTTAAAGCCAAAAACATTGATCCTCAAAAAACGGCTTTAACTATTATTGCAATTATCGAAGGTGCCGTGATGATTACCAAAATCACTGGAAATCTTTCTCACTTATCTGATATTATGCTTTCGCTGGATAAAATCATAAACGACTTAGAATAATCGTACTATAGATTATTTTTTTGAATAAAAATATACCAATCGGTATTAAAATTAAATACTATTATAATAATGGAAAAATTAACGAGATTACAAGTATTACAAAACCACATCGACGGAGAATTTACAGCATCGCCATCGCCTTTTATGCTTTGGATGAAACCAATTGTTGTCGCTGCAGAGCAAGGTACAGTTACTTTTAAATACACGGTTCGGGAAGAAATGTCGAATCCGGTTAAGAGTTTACACGGAGGCGTAACCGCAGCCATTGCCGATGATTGCATTGGGGCAACAATGTTTTCGCTTGACGAAGAAACTTTTTATACGACTATCAATCTTGTTGTCGATTACTTTGCTCCTGCTTTTGTTGGTGACACTATTATCGCGAAAACAGCCATTATTAGAAAAGGAAAACAAATTGTAAATGCACAATGCGAAATCTGGAACAAAGATCAAACGAGATTAATTGCAAGAGCAACGTCTAACCTTCTTAAAACAAATATTGTAAAGAAAGAATTGTAACTCTTTCCTATTATCTTTTAAACACATAGAAACATAGATTTTACTTACTGATAAAGACGTTTCACTTGGCATTAATTAACATAGCTATGCTAAAGAAACAAGTTTCTTTTTTTACAATTTCTTTTCTATCAAAAACTATGTTTCTATGTTTTTAATTTTCAAAACCCACATTTTACAGATCACATTTCACAAAAGAAGCCCTTTTTTTAATCAAAAATATACCAATCGGTATAAAAATAATTATGATGACACCATTACACCGAAAACTGCTCATTTTTACAGTCATTCTGGCTGCAATCATGGAATTGATTGATATATCGATTGTAAACGTAGCGCTTTCGCACATGAGCGGAAACCTTGGTGCAACACTCGAAGATACTTCCTGGGTGATTACCGCTTATGCTATTGCCAATGTGATTATTATACCTATTACCAGCTTTTTGAGTGCTAATTTAGGCCGACGTAATTATTATATTGGTTCGGTTATTCTGTTTACGTTCTGTTCGTTCATGTGCGGACATTCGTCTAATATCTGGATGTTGGTCTTTTTCAGGTTCTTTCAGGGAATTGGCGGTGGTGCATTGTTGTCGATTTCTCAGGTCGTGGTTTTTGAACTTTTCCCAAAAGATAAACAATCAACAGCAGGAGCTTTGTTTGGTGCAGGAATTTTTATTGGGCCAACAATTGGTCCTACGCTTGGTGGTTATATTACCGAAAATTACGATTGGCCTTGGATTTTTTTAATTAATGTTCCAATTGGTATTCTGGTTATGATTTCCTGCTATTTCTTATTGCGAGAACCTTCTGTAAAACCCGAAGTTACAAAAGTCGACTGGACAGGAATTGCGCTGTTGGCCATTGGTATTGGTGCATTGCAAACCGTTCTGGAAAGAGGCGAAGTCGAAGATTGGTTCGAAACCCGATACATTATTGTTTTAACTGTTATTGCCGTCAGTACTTTATTGTTTTTTATTTATTGGGAATTATCGATAGATAAACCGGTTGTAAATCTTCGGGTGCTTAAAAGTAAATCATTGAGTATTGCCGCAATTCTGACTTTCGTAACAGGATTCGGAATGTTTATTTCGATTTACATCACTCCTGTTGTTGCGCAACGTCTTTTGAGCTTTTCTCCTTATCAAACCGGATTACTCTTACTTCCGGGAGCATTATTTGCTTTACTGGCTTTAAAAACATGCGGAACGCTTTTGCAAAAAGGAGTTTCTCCTGTCATAATTATTGCGGCAGGATTTCTTTTGTTCATTTATTTTAATTGGCGAATGTCCGGAATGACTTTAAACACAAGCGCTTCTGATGTTGCAACATCGCTTATTTTTCGTGCCTTAGGAATGGCTTTGCTAACGGTTCCGCTTACAATGCTGGCAGTTTCCTCTCTTGATGATAAAGATGTTGGTCAGGGTGCAGCGCTCAATAATATGATGCGACAATTGGGTGGTTCTTTTGGTGTATCGATTATCAATACGTATGTTGCACATCGATTTTCGGCGCATCGAAACGAATTGACTTCAAATATTACGCCTTATAATGTAATAGCGATGGACAGAATAAATGGGTATATAAAATATTTTCAAAGCAAAGGTTTTGCCTATAATGAAGCAAAACTAAAAGCACTTAAACTGACAGAAAATATTATAATGAGACAATCCTCTTTATTAAGTTATCGGGATGCTTTTTTTCTTGTCGGATTATTTTTTGTCGTGACATTGCCGCTTCTTTTATTTGTGATGAATAAATCGAAGAAAGCCAAAACGAATATGATTATTTCAGATCATTAATAATAAAGTTTAACGCAGATTTCGCAGATTAAGCTGATTTATTTCAATTAATGTTTATGAGCGAAATAATGAAAGAATCATTTTAAATCTGTGAATCCCGATAGCTATCGGGAGTGGCAAAACTTTAAAATCTATTTTTTCTTCTGACTAACGCTCAAAACACCTGCTTTTAGTCCTTTGGCGGAAGCCGAAACAATAACATCACTATTATTTTCATCTTTTTGAATAATAATCTGTGCGTAACCATTAAACAATTTTCGTTTCCACGGTTCTGATGGGGTTATTATCCTGATAATTCCGGGATCTGTGTTCATCACGTCCCAGTCTTTTACTTTTTGCAAAGGCGAAGCTCTTATGGTAATAACGTTGGTTCCTTCTTTTAAAACGGTTTTATCAAGATGGTACTTTTGAGAATCTTCTGAACTTGCATTAACTAAATTTCCGTTTACAAAAATAGACTCGTTTACTCCAATTTTTTTATAAAAGAAATCGACAATATTAGCTTGTACATTATTCTTCAACTCAAACTTTCCTCTGTAAATATATGCCGAAGCCTGATTTTTATAATCTCTGTCTTTAAAAGCTTCCTTCCAGGCATTTGGTTCGTCTAAAGCAGGCTGATTTGCAGCATCAACAAGTTGTTTTCTTTCTTCAAAATTACTTATGGCTACAAGATGAATATCATCTATAAACTGATCTTTTTCTAATGATGTTGGATCGCCATTTCCTACTCCTAAAATTTTTCCGCCTTTTATGGTAAATGTAATTTCATTGTTTGCCGTTGGAACATGAAGTCCATTTTTGTCTGTAACTTCGACCGTTATCACAGCAACATTTCCATTTGAAGGATTTTCTTTATCGACAGAAAGTTTTATATTTTCCGGATTTCCGGTTGTTTTTTGAATCTCCGTAAGGATCTTTTTATCGTTTTTATATCCAATTGCTTCAAGAGTTCCGGGTGCATATTTTACTTTCCATTCTAAATGGCCGTATTGCTCCATTTTCTTTTTGCCTAAGCTCTTTTTATTCAGGAAAAGTTCTACCTCATCACAGTTCGAATACGCCCAAACATCAATTTCTTTTCCTTCCATTCCGCTCCAGTTCCAGTGTGGCAAAAGATGCAAAACAGGTTCATTTCCCCACCAGGATTTCAAATAGAAAACATTGTCTTTCGGGAAACCGCAAACATCCATCATTCCAAAATAAGACGTAACCGATGGCCAACCGTAAGGCGTTGGTTCTCCGCGATAATCAAAACCTGTCCAGATAAACATTCCGGCTAGATATGGGCGTTCGGCATAAAACTTCCAGCCTTCTTCGATACTGTAAAAAGTAGGACGCGGTTTTTTGTCGTAAGCACTTTGATAATGCTTGGCATCATCTGTAAAATAAATACCTCGCGTTGCAAAAGTCGAACCTTCCTCTGTTCCCATTCCAGGTTGATTTTTAAAGGCATTTCTATGAGCATCGATATCCCCATTTCCCATATAATTATAGCCCATAATTTCTACAACAGAGGAGATTCCGCTTTTAAAACCGCTGCTTATCCCAACCGTTACAGGTCTTGTAGGATCAATGCTTTTGCTAAATCCCTGCATTATATTGGTAATCCGTTCGCCCACAATTCCGCCTTCAATATTCCATTCTTCATTTCCTACAGACCAGCAAAAGATACTCGGATGATTGCGATCGCGTTCAATCAGGCGTTTTAAATCATTCAAATGATAGTCGTTAATTCCCATTAAACGAGTTTCATCAATTACCAGCATTCCTAACTTATCGCAGGCATCCAGCAATTCCGGAGTTGGCGGATTGTGCGAGCAACGATACGCATTCGATCCCATTTCTTTAAGCTTTTTTATGCGATAATATTGTAATTCATCAGGCAAAGCAGCTCCTATTCCGGCATGATCCTGATGATTATTTGTTCCTTTTAGTTTGATTGATTTTCCGTTAAGGAAAAAACCATTTTCAGGATCGAACTTAATCGTTCTTATCCCAAAATTAGTTTCATAACTATCTGTAATTTTTCCTTCTTGTTTGATCTGCGTAAGCAAACGATACAAATTTGGCGCATCAAGATCCCATAATAACGGATTGCTGACTTTTATTTTTGAAGTATTTTTTACTGTTTTATAAAAATCAGGCGCCAAAATATTTTCAGTAATATTGCTCACTTGTTTTCCGGAAGGATCAAAAATGGTTTGTATAATTTCAATATTTCCTTTAAAATTTCCTTTGTTTTCAATTGTAACTTCAGCGGTTACTTCGGCATTATTATCCTGAATTTCAGAAGTTACATACGTTCCGTTTTGGATTACGTGCAACTGATTACTTTTTTGCAGATAAACGTGTCTGTAAATTCCTGCGCCTTCATAAAACCAGCCTTCTTCCATCGAAGCATCGGCACGAACTACAATCGTATTTTCGCCGTCATAATTTACATAAGCCGTAACATCATATTCAAAACCATTATAACCGCTTTCTTCTGTTCCGAGGAAATGTCCGTTGAAAAACACTTTCGAATTTCTAAAAACTCCATCAAATTTTAAGGAAATAATTTTCCCCTGATCGTTTTGCGAAATGTTGATTTTCTTTCTATACCAGCCAATACTTTTTTCCGGAAAACCTTTTCCAGAAGTTTTAAATCCATGACTATAACTTGCTTTTTCGCTAAAACCCTGCTCCACTGCCCAATCATGCGGAAGATCGAGTTTTCGCCACGCACGATCATCAAATCCTGGCGCTGCGGGACCATCACCAAAACCCGTTTTTGCTAAATAAGAAAAATAACCTTCGGCATGGCCAAAATCTTTTTGAGTATCGTATAAATGTCCAAACGCAAAACGCCAGTCCTTATCAATTACAATTAATTCACGATCTGACTGGTTTTGAGCGAATGAACCCATCGAAATTAAAACAATAAAATGCAACAGAATTTCTTTGAGAGAAATAGTTTTCATAAATATAAAATGGTTAGCTAGTAGCGATAAAAATAAGATTTTCAATACATTTAATATAATAGTATTTTATCAAAACCTAATCGTATATAGTTTCGTAACTATAGTGGAAAAGTAGGCATTAAAAATTTAGAATCATTCTATGGGCTTTACTTTATTAAATGATTCTGTTTTAATGTAATTTTATCTTAAAATTCAATTAAAAGAGTACAAGTATGAGTGTTATAAAAGACGAAAATACGCTTCTTAACACTATTAAGCGCATTGATCAAAAAATTGACAAACTAAATGATCAAAAAATAATTGCTTTTTTTGATTCATTGGGTTTAGCCGGAAGAGAAGATATTTCTGCAGCGGCAGATTTCCTTAAATGGGAAACAATTCTTGTTGTTGTACCTAACAGACATATATCGCACGAACTAAAATATTATAAATATTCGATTGCCAGACTTTCGTTTGTGACGAACCCAAATGCCAAAGAAATTCATATTTTTGATTTTAAGGAATGGGATAATATTACCCGAAACAAAACACAATTTCAGGTGAGAGAATTACTAAAAACTAGTTTTGGAGGCGTACGAAACAATGCTGAAAGATTAAATTGATTATTTTTGATCGTAATAGTAAATCATAATCAAGATGAAATGGATTACCAGAGAAAGGCCTAAAATTGACAGAATTGCATGTCCCTGGTTAATCCAAAAATTTGTAGATACCGAAGCGGAATTTATTTACGTTCCGTTTGATCAGGTTATGGCCAAGTCTAAAGAATTAGACGCCATTCCGTTTGATATTCCGGGAGTAGAATTTACGCACTATAATGACGAATGTACTTTTGATTATATTGTAAAAAAATATCAAATAAAAGATCCCGCAGTTTTAATAATGTCTAAAATCGTTCGTGGCGCTGATACGGACAAGCATGATATTGCCAAAGAATCTGCCGGTCTTTGGGCAATTTCGGCTGGACTTTCGCATAATATTACAAACGATTCCGAATTACTTAAAAACGGAATCGTGATTTACGACGCGCTTTACAGCTGGGCGACACATCTTTACAATCAAAATCATTTACAAAATAGTCCGTTTGAGAATTTACTGCACGAAGTTTACAATAAGTTTTTAAGCGAAAAAAAATCAAATCAAAAAACGCCTTCGTGGGTTAAGGATTTAAAAGAAATTATTCAGGATCAAATAGATGCGCAGTTTACTTTTGATTTAAAGAAAATCTCTAATGATTTAGAACTTAATCCTTCTTACCTGTCCCGTGAGTTTTCAAAATATTTTGAAGATTTAAATTTTGGAGAATACGTTAGAAAATTACGCATCGAAAAAGCCATAAATCTCATCCAACATTCGACTTATACACTTACCGAAATTGCTTATATGACGGGGTTTTCAGATCAAAGTCACTTTACCAGAATATTCAAATTACATACAGGTAAGAATCCTTCTTCGTATCGAAAAAATGCCCGAAAAAGTAATTCAGATACAAAAGGTAAATAGCATTCTATTACCCGTCATGAAGTTAAGATAGTTTTGTTTTTTCTAAAACCAAACTATCATGAATGTATTAAAACCCTTTTTTATTATTGCCTTATTAGCAGCAATCAATACAACTGCATTTGCTCAAACCACATACCCCAAAATCACAGGCTATTTTGGTATTTTGCATCCTATTGTAACGGTTAGCAACGAACAAACGAATCTGAATTTCAGAGATTATTATGCCGTTGGTTTCCCCACCGGAATAAACATTTGGAAAAGCTCAAAAATAGGTTTCTCTTTTGAAATTGTTCCCAATATAAAAGCCGAAGACGGACACGATAAAGTAACCAATATTTTATTTCATCCGGGAATTTTAGTCGCGTTGGGTCATGGCTACACTTTTGCCGGAAGAGCCGCTTTCGAAAGCAGCGGAAGATATGGCTTTACGCCTGTTTTAAACAAAACCATTATAAAAAGCGATAATTGCAGTTATTTTGTCGCCGTTCCGCTTCCGGTTCGGTTTGGTAATGATCATCCGGCCACTTTTACAGTTGGTTTTCAGTTTGGAATCGCTTTTTAAACAACAGTGCTTCAATACATTAACCAATAAAATTACTCTGATTATCTTCCGTAATAAAATATAATTCCTTATATTTCAAGGACTTAAACGAGATCCCATTTGGCTTATTTTATCTCAGCAATTATTGGGATTTCGTCGTTCTTTCGAAAACATAACTAATTTTTTATTCTATGGAAACAAAGTTTGATATCATTGTTATTGGTTCCGGACCTGGCGGATATGCATCGGCTATTCGCTGTTCGCAATTGGGTTATAAAACCGCTATCGTCGAAAAATACAAAGCATTAGGCGGCACTTGCACCAATGTTGGCTGCATTCCCACAAAAGCACTTCTTGACAGTACAGAACATTATCACCAAGCCGCAACCAAATTTGCTACACACGGCATCATAACAGGAAAATTAAGTCTTGATTTTCCTCAATTCATCAAAAGAAAAACCGAAGTTGTCGAGCAAAACATTGCCGGATTGAACTTTTTAATGAAAAAGAATAAAATCGAAGTTTTTGAAGGATTTGCCTCTTTTTTAAGCGATAAGGAAATTAGCGTAAAAGCAACAGATGGTACCTCATCAACGATTTCTGCAACCTACTATATTATTGCTACAGGCTCAAAACCGGCAACTATTCCGGGAGTTGAAATAGATAAAAAACGCATTATAACTTCAACCGAAGCACTTTCGCTTCCTGATAAACCCAAAAGCATGGTCATTATTGGCGGTGGCGTAATTGGTGTCGAAATGGCTTCAATTTATGCCCGAATTGGTGTAGAAGTTACTATAATCGAATATTTCGACAGCCTGATTCCAACAATGGACAAAGATTTAGGGAAAGAACTCAAAAAGATATTCTCTAAACAAAACATCAAAATTTTACTGAGCCATAAAGTACAATCAGCCAAAAATAATGGCAAAAATGCAACCGTTAATTTTCTGGATGCCTCAAATAATCCTCAGGAAATTACAGCCGATTATTGTCTTGTTGCCGTAGGTAGAAAACCTTACACAGAAGGTCTCTGTTTAGAGAATACCGCAATAGAACTCGACTCTAAAGGCCGAATTGTAACCAACGAAAAACTCCAAACCAAAGCCGAAAATATTTATGCCATTGGCGATGTTGTTGCCGGTGCCATGCTTGCCCATAAAGCCGAAGAAGAAGGCATTTTTGTCGCCGAAACCATCAACGGCCAAAAACCGCATATCAATTACAAATTAATTCCCGGCGTTGTTTATACCTGGCCAGAAGTAGCATCTGTAGGCTATACCGAAGAAGAACTAAAAGAAAAAGGAATTGAATATCGTGTAGGTAAATTTCCGTTTTCGGCAAGCGCCAGAGCTAGAGCGGCATTAGAAAAAGACGGTTTCTCAAAAGTACTTTCAGATCCTAAATATGGCGAACTTTTAGGCATGCACATCATCGGCCCACGAGCCGCAGATCTAATTGCACAAGGCGTTATAGGCATGGAATATGAAGTTACAGACGAAGATATGTTTAGAATTTCGTATGCGCATCCAACTTACTCCGAAACCCTCAAAGAGGCTTATATGATTGCATCCGGGCAAGGAGCTATAAATATTTAAACTCTAAATTTTAAAATTCTAAATTCCAATCTAGAGTTCTTAAATAAAAATTAGAAGTTGAATCAGGAGCTATTTCCTGCTATCCACTTGTATCTTTTGTGGCGAACCACGCCACAAAAGGATACCGCTTCTATCAGGGCTAGGACACTCATTTTCAAAATAAATCTTATGTAAAAACATTTTATAGTTCACAAAAACATCTTACCAAAAATGAAAACTTCAAACAACACCATTCTAATTACTGGCGGAGGATCAGGAATTGGATACGAGATTGCCAAACTATTTTCTGCAGATAATAAAGTAATTATTACAGGAAGAAATGCCGAAAAACTCGAAAAAGCAGTTTTGAGTTTAAAAAATGTAACCGGAATAGTTTCTGATATTAACAGCGATGCTGATGTGTCAAAACTAACCAAACACTTAAATGAAGATTTCCCCAACCTTAATATTGTCATTAATAATGCTGGTTTAGCCCATTATTTTAAATTAACGGATGAAAATGCCAATGCCTTCGAAAAAGCCAGTGAAGAAATCCTGACCAATTATCTTTCGATTGTAAGGCTAACCGAAAAGTTATTGCCTTTGCTTCAAAAACAACCCGAAGCTGCTTTTGTAAATGTTTCGTCTATTGCTGCTTTTTCTCCGGGATATACGCTTCCGGGTTATGCGGTAAGCAAAGCAGCGCTTCACTCCTATTCTCAGGTATTAAGAGTTTCTCTCGAAAAGCACGAGAAACGACCGTTGGTAAAGGTTTTTGAATTGATGCCTCCTTTAGTAAATACCGAATTTTCTAAATCGATTGGTGGAGAAAATGGCATCAGCCCGGAACAAGTGGCTTTAGATCTTAAAAAAGCCCTTGAAACCGAAACCTACGAAATTCACGTTGGCGCCACAGCCGATTTTTATAAATTATATCTTTCTTCGCCGGAAAATGCTTTGCAGGCAATCAATGCGAATAGGAAATAGATGAATGGTTTCAGGTTTCAGGTTTCATGCAGAATCTTTGTCAAAGTTTAAAACTTTGACAAAGATAAATAAGCGAGACATTTAGATTCCAGGCAATTTGAAACCTTGAAACTTAAAAACAATCAAGTCACTTAAATTTTAATTTCAAAAATCCTGATAAACTTGCGTTCAAGTTTTTTTCTCTTTCTTTCCTCTTTCCAGCGTGAATAGAAAATGATAATGAGCAGAAACAAACTCACGATTGTAGTGGCTCTTCTAAGTCCTCTTCCAAAAAAAAGAAAGAAAACATTGAGCGCTATTAGAAAAAAAACCGGAGAAAATCGGGTCCAGAGTAACTGAAATTTACTGTTTGGCTCAACGATATAATTGATGTTAAGCCTGTTATTTATATTCTTGTAATTTCCTCTAATAATAAAATAAGTTGGTGAAGTCCTCGAATTGATCGTTAATCGAAAACTTTTCTCATCAAATAGTCCGTAAAAAGGCTTTATTCCGCCAAATCTGGGAAATATTCTAAAGAGACTTAAGTTTACTTTTAGAGAACCAATTTCTGTATTATTTTGTAATCTTGTTCTAAATTCAGCCAGACTGAGTTTTGATTCCATTTAAACTTTTTATTTTAAAGCAACTATATTCTTTTTATAAGTTCTTTGACTCTTGTAAAAACGTAATTTGCTTTTTCGTCAAAAACTACCATATCAAAATCACTGCTTCCTTCTATAAAATGACCTTCTTTTTTGGTGTCAGAATATACTTTTTCAAAATACAAATCACGTTTTTTGACCCAGTCTAATTGTTCCTTTTTTAATCGTGATTGTTCTTTAGAACTTAATTTAAGTTTTAAGTTCTTATAAGCAACATTCAATAAACTATCAGATTGATTGTAATATTCGATCGAGCAATTTTTCATTCCGCTGCCGCTGTTTAAACAAGTTTGGTAAGCGTTTTTTACTTTATTAACTGTCTCCATTGTTTGTGCATTACACTGAAATGCAACCAAAATAAAGAATACGAATGCTGATTTTTGAATCATGACCTGGACATTTATTGTTATTATCTTTTTTGAAATAGCAATATACTCAAAGTTTTAATTAGTTTGAGTTTTTACTGCGCTGTCAACAAACTTTTAACCATTTCGTTCAATGCATTTCCGTGAATATTTTTAGCCAGAATAATTCCGTTTTTATCTACTAAAAAATTCAAAGGAACAGATTGAAGCATATAATCTCCCACAACCGGAGATTTCCAGTATTTCAAATCACTTACTTGTGTCCATGGCAATTTTCCTTTGGCAATTGCTGCCAGCCACAAAGGTTTTTTAGTATCCATAGAAACGCTGTAAATGGAAAGTTTATCAGGATAAGTTGTATACAATTTTAATAATGCCGGCTGTTCTTTAATACATGGTCCGCACCATGACGCCCAAAAGTCAACTAAAACTAATCCTCCTCTTAAAGAAGAAAGTGCTACAAGATTTCCTTTTGTATCCGGAAGATCAATTTCCGGCGCAATATCGCCAATTTCGGTTCCTACAACCTGTGCTTTTGAACTGGTTACTACACAACAGAAGAATCCTAAAATAAGTAATGTTTTTTTCATAGTTTGATTGAGTTATTTATTTGGGGTTGTTTTAATCTCGCAAAGGCGCAGAGCCGCAAAGTTACAATTCTTATAAGCTTTATTCTTTGCGTCTTCGCGCCTTTGCGAGATTAATTTTCACAAGCAAATATAATTTTTCTTTATTAAAATTCTCCACTGTTTAATACAACTTCCTTTTTCTTCATCTTAATTTTTTGCCAAATAATTACCTCCTTAATTGGTATATCGGGAAAAGTCGATATATTTGCACCATGGAACCAATAGAAATTTTTAAGGCGCTCTCCAACAAATCCAGATTGCAAATGCTGGAATGGTTAAAAGAGCCTGAAATCAACTTTCCGGATCAGCTTCAGCATGCTGGATTTGAACACGGAGTTTGTGTAGGACAAATACAAGCCAAGGCTGGTCTTACACAATCGACTGTTTCTGAATACCTCTCTATTTTACAACGTGCCGGATTTATAGAATCTAAGCGTGTTGGACAATGGACTTATTATAAACGCAACGAAGGTGCCTTTGAAGCACTCAGTAACTTAATTCAATCTAATTTGTAAATTACTATGAGTACAAACAACCTGTTTTCGCCATTTAACTTAAAAACGTTAAATCTTAAAAACCGAATCGTAATGGCGCCAATGACGCGCTCTTTTTCTCCTAACGGAGTACCAACTGATGAAGTCGCAGCTTACTACCAAAAAAGAGCTGAAGGCGAAGTTGGTTTAATATTATCTGAAGGAACTGTTATCGACAGACCTTCATCATCAAATGATGCTAATGTACCCCATTTTTATGGAGATTTAGCCTTAAACGGATGGAAAAAAGTGATTGAAGAAGTTCATGCTGCAGGAGGACAAATGGGACCGCAAATTTGGCACATGGGAATTATGGACAATCACCACTCGGGATGGGTACCTCCTGTTCCTTTTGAAGGTCCGTCCGGATTAAACCGTCCTGATTTTAGAAATGGTGTTACCATGACTGAAAAAGATATTGAAGATACCATTCTTGCTTTTGGTAAAGCTGCTGCTGATGCTAAAAGATTAGGTTTTGATACGATCGAAATTCACGGAGCTCACGGGTATTTAATCGACCAGTTTTTTAGAGCTGAAACGAATTTACGTGAAGATATTTACGGTGGAAAAACGTTACCGGAACGTAATCGTTTTGCGATTGAAGTGATTAAAGAAATCAGAAAACAAGTAGGAAATGATTTCGCTGTAATCATGCGTTTTTCTCAGTTCAAACCTTCTGATTACAATTATAAACTAGCTAAAAATCCAAAGGAATTAGAAGCTTGGCTTACTCCTCTTGTTGATGCAGGAGTTGATATTATACACGCTTCGCAACGAAGATTTTGGGAACCTGAATTTGAAGAATCTGATTTGAACTTTGCAGGATGGGCTAAAAAAGTAACCGGAGCACCCACTATTACAGTAGGTTCTGTTGGTCTTTCTGGTGATTTCTTTGGTGCTTTTGCCGGAGAAAGCTCTGAGCCAACTTCTTTAGAAGAATTAAACAGACGTTTCGACAGAGGCGATTTTGATTTAGTTGCTGTAGGAAGACCTCTTTTATCTGATCCTAATTGGGTGGCTAAAATCAAAGCGGGTAAAACTGACGAATTGAAAGGTTTTAGTAAAGAAGCTTTAGGAGCATTGGTTTTAGAATAAATTTAAAAAAAAGGTACAAAGGTTCAGAGGCTCAGAGCGACAAAACTTTCCTGATTGAACTAAATATAAAAGGGATGAAACACAAAATGTTTCATCCCTTTTTTTATACCTAACATTTTGATTGAAAAGACACAAAGATTGAAATGATATTATTTCTCTTTGAACCTTTGCAACTTTAAACCTATGTCCCTTAAAAAAAAACAAAGGGATGAAAACATGAAATTTCACCCCTTTTTTGAATATCTATAACTAACAAAATTAAGAAATTCAAGATTTTTATATCGATTCAGAGTAACAAAGGTTCAAGGGGACAGAGGTTTTTCTTTGAACCTTTGTTACTCTGAACCTTTGCACCTTCTCTAAGATACTCTTCTTTTTTGAAATTTATTCTGAAGCCAGTTACGTACTGGTTCATCATAGAATTTCAAACATAAAATAGCAATTACAATACTTGAAACCAAAACTCCGATTCCGATCATATAACCGTCTTTTATAGCAACTTTATTATCAATTACCCAAGCGGTATACCAGTAAATTAGCGGGTAATGAATGATATAAATTGGATATGATATATCTCCCAGAGCTTTACAAATTTTAATAGAAAGCGCATTTTTTATCTCTCCTCCTGCTCCAATGGCAACAATTAAAGGAAATAAAAGGATAATAGCAAATGACTCGTATAAACCGTTCATCCATAAAGTATTTTCGTCTCCTATTCTTGGAATCGAAAAGATCATTACAATTAGAATACTGCAAATCCAGAAAGCGCCTTTCAGGTGAATTAATTTACCTAAACGTGAAAGCAAAACTCCCGCAAAAAATGGATATAATAAACGGGTAAAACCAACATTCATTTGTTGCAGGTTTAAAGACCAACCACCTATAACATCGCCATTGGGTCCGAAAACAGTATAGTTAACCAACATTGCTGCAAATATAAAAACAAAGATTCCTAAAACTTTGTTCGAGAATTTACGAAATACTAAAGCGTATAAAATATTGGCAATATATTCAAAAAATAATGACCATGCAGGCCCGTTAAGCGGATGCATTTCTCCCCAGCCCCTAATTTCTAATGATGGCGGAATTGGAAGCAACGTAAACCCAATTACCATCGTTACAATCACTTTCCAAACTTCCATTCCTGCAATCATCGGAAAAAGATTTGATGCCTGAAAATAATAAAAAATGGCTCCAATGATCATTCCCATAATAACCATGGGCTGCAAGCGAATTAAACGTCGTTTGTAAAACTCCCATTGCGACATTTTTGTCCAGCGATCATCATAGGCGTACGCTACAACAAATCCTGATAATAAAAAGAAGAAATCCACCGCCAGATAACCGTGGTTAATAATTTGTGCAAAACGGCTTCCTCCGTTATGGGCTTCTAAAATGTGAAAAATAACAACTAAAATAGCGGCAACTCCTCGTAAGCCGTCTAAAATTTCATAATGTTTTTTAGGTTTAATATCAATAGAAGATGAACTCATAAAAATATCTTTTGGTAGTTAAAAGGTTAGTTTTTTTTTGGTGGTCGCTAAAATAAGACTTTTTAATTAATCGAAAATTTCTGAGCAAAATTTTAACGCAAAACCAGTATTATCTAGCTATCTATTCCTGATAAAATTTTAAGCAATATTTTTTTGAACCATTTAAGATATTAAGAAAATAAAGCTTTGAAATAATATTGTAACGTTTAAAAAAGGTTTTTAAACTTACAGAAGTCAATTAATTCCCTCAATATCTTAATAGTAGAAAATAGTATTAAAAAAAGTAAAGCTGCATTTTTTTACAATTGCAGCTTTACAACCAACCAATTTAGAAATAATGAAATTATTGAAGTGAGAATCCCACTTTAGATTTTATATCTGTAGAAGAGGCTCCAACGATTGCTTCAAAAGCTCCAGGTTCAGCAACCCAGTCGTGTTTTTTTTAATCAAAAAAGCTTAAAGCTGTTTTATCTACTGTAAAAGTTACTGTTTTTTCTTCTCCCGCTTTTAGTGAAATTTTCTCAAATCCTTTTAATTCTTTAATCGGACGTGGTAAAGAAGATTTTAAATCACTGATATAAAGCTGAACAACCTCAGAACCTTCTCTTGATCCTGTGTTTTTTACATTCACAGAGAATGTAATTTTATCGCTGCTTGACATTTGTTTTTTGTCTGCTGTTACTTTTCCGTATGCAAAAGTCGTGTAGCTTAAACCATGTCCAAAAGAGAATAATGGTTTCACTTTTTGTTTGTCAGCCCAACGGTAACCTACAAAAATGCTTTCGTTATATTTTACTTCGTCTCCACCAGGAAATTCTCCTAAAGCGTGAGCGCCGTTATCAGCTAATTTTACAGGGAAAGTAAAAGATAATTTACCAGAAGGGTTAACATCTCCAACTAAAACATTTGCTAAAGCATTTCCAGCTTCTGTACCTAAAAACCATCCTTGTACAATTCCCGGAACTTCTTTTACCCACGGCATTGCCACAGCATTTCCTGAAATGTTTACAAAAACTATATTTTTGTTTACTTTAGCCAAATCAGCAAGCAATTTATCCTGACCGTATGGTAAATTTAATTCTTTACGATCGTGTCCTTCTGCATCCTGGTTATCACTTTTGTTCAAACCTCCGATAAAAAGAACGATATCAGCATCTTTAGCAACTTTCAAAGCCTCTGCACTTAATTCTGCAGGAGAACGTTTGTCTTCTAAACTTACTTTTGCTACTACTCCATTGTATTCGCTTTTAGGATCTCCAACATAACCACGAGCATAAACGATTTCAGCCTGGTTTCCAATTCTTTTCTTTAATCCTTCAAGAGGTGTAATTTCGTATCTTGCTTTAAGCGAAGAACTTCCTCCACCTACAGTCATCATTTTGATAGCGTTTTCACCAATAACAACAATTTTCTTTGTTTTAGAAAGGTTGATTGGTAAAATATTATTGTTGTTTTGAAGCAATACAATTCCTTCTTCGGCAATTTTACGACCTGCATCTGCGTGCTCTTGTGTTCCAAAAGATCCAAACGGACGGTTTCTATCCATTGTAGTAAGGAAAGATAAACGTAAAATACGACGTACTTTTTCGTCTAATTCTTTAGTTCCAACTTCACCTTTTCTGATCATTTCAGAATATGGTTTTGCTAAGAAATAGTTGTCGTATGCGTTACTGGTTCCCCATGAAAGTCCGTTAGTCCAAGAACCGAACTCCATATCAAGACCATTAAAAATAGATTGTTTCGTATCGTTAACTCCACCCCAATCTGAAACTACAACTCCTTTGAAACCCCATTCTCCACGAAGAATATCATTCAATAAAAATTCGTTATGACAACATTGCTGTCCTTTGTATTTATTATAAGATCCCATAATGGCCCAGGCATCACCTTCCTGAACTGCAGCTTTAAATGCCGGTAAATAGATTTCGTACAAAGCACGATCATCAACTACAACATTTACTGAGTTACGTTTTGTTTCCTGATTATTTAAAGCGAAGTGTTTTACACAGGCAGCAACTCCGTTAGCTTGTACCCCTTTAATATAAGGAACTACCATTTTTGCAGCAAGAAAAGGATCTTCTCCCATATATTCGAAGTTACGACCGTTTAATGGCGTTCTGTAGATATTCACCCCAGGTCCTAACAATACATTTTTATTACGGTAACGTGCTTCTTCTCCTATCGATTTACCATATAAAGAAGATAACTCTTTGTTCCAGGTTGCAGAAAGTGCGGTAAGAGCCGGAAATGCAATACAAGAATCGTTTGTCCAGCCTGCCTGATCCCATTCGTCCCATTTTACTTCGGTACGAATTCCGTGTGGTCCGTCAGTCATCCAGTTTTCCGGAATTCCTAAACGTGGTACACCTGGCGAACTGAATTTTGACTGCGCATGAATCATGGCAATTTTTTCTGCAGTTGTCATTCTTTTTAGAGCATCTTCTACTCGCTCATTAATTGGCTTTTTATCATCTAGATAAACCGGAACTTTACTCTGTGCATTCACACCGATAGAGCTCAACAAAAGTAAAACAACAATTGTTTTAACGTTTTTAAACATAACTATTAATTTATTAAAGCATTATAATGTACAATCTAAAAGATAATAATAAGGTCATTATTACCTTTTAATAATATTGTAAAGCTAAAACGTTATAGTTCGTTTTTAATTTGTAAACGAAAAAAAGTAGTGAAACAGAAAAATAAGACACTGAATTACAAACACTTGAACAAATACACCCCCTGAAAAAAGTAGTAGATTTAAAACGAAGAATTAGACTTTCAAAGAAATTAAACCAATTTTCATGACCATTTCTTCAAAATCATTTCGCGAAACTGCGGCTTTATTTCGAGCTCTGGTTCGATAATTGTAAATTGTGCTTAAAGAGTAACGAAGGAACGCTGCAATTTTTACACTGTCGGTAATTCCTAAACGAATTAAGGCAAAAATTCGAAGTTCAGTATTCAGCAATTCTCCTTGTTTTAAAACGATTTGTTCTTCCCTAATCAAAAGTGCGTTGAAATCTTTCACGAAAGTGGGATATAAATTCAGAAAGATAATATCGAAATTCTTGTACAATTCCTCCAGTTCATTATCAACAAGAGTAGTTGATTTAAGCATTTTATAAATCTCATCAAACTGTTTTGCCGTGGCTTTTTTGTTGAGTATAATGCGGTAATTTTCTAATTTATTGATGTAAGTCGAGCAAAGACTAAAGAAATGCGCGATATATTCTTCTTTAATATGATTCGATTCTGATAACTGCGCGTTACGTTCCTGCAGCTGATTGTTGGTTTCTGTGATATCTTTGTTTAATTCAGCTAGTTTTTGGCTCGTTTCATAAAGTTCTCCACGTATTCTGGATACTTTTTTCATTTGTTTGTAAACATAAATAACCGCTACAATCAAAAATGCCGAAAGCAAACTGATGCATAAAAGATACAGCTGTAACTCGGTTTTTCTCTTCGCTTCTTTTTCTAAATAAACAGTATTTATAATCGAATAAACTTCTGACATTAAAAGCGTACGAAACTGAACATTGCAATAAAGCGCGTCTTCAATCGCAGATTGCGTTAATTTATACGCCATATCTACATCTCCAATTTCATAAAAAACCAACGCCAGTTCCTGAAGCGATGCATTGTCTTTGTTGGCGTTTTTAAGATCTGATGTGGCTGATAATGCGTAGTATTTCTTTCTTGGTTCCAGCTGATGTCTCGCCTCATAAATACTGCCTAAAAGATACGTAATCATCGCATATTGAGGATTATCTTCCTTGATATTATCAAACAATTGCAATAATTGCTTCTCGGCAACATCATACTTTTTTTGAGACATGATCTGCTGAATTTTATTAACCTGATAATTTAGGGTATTAGGATCTAAAACACTGACCAAAGAATCGCGATATTCCCTGATTTTCTGTATGTATTTAATGTCGTAACTGTTCGCTGCATAATGTTCGAAAAACTCACGATAGGCAACATAATAAGTTTGAAGCAATGATTTTGAAAGTGTCTTTTTATCAATACTTTTTAAAATAGCTTCGGATTCACGGTATTTTCCTGAAGATGAATAAAGGGTAACCAACTGAAGATTGGCTAAATTCAATAATTCATCGTCTTGAAGTTCAGTTGCGATTTTCAGATTTTTTTTGACATAAAAAATAGCCGAATCTGAGTTGAATTTCTGGTATTCTGTATACAGGGTTTTGTTGTAATTGTACTCTTGTTCTTTGGTTAAATCATCCGACTTTATTTTTTTAAAGTTTAAGATACGTTCCTCTTTAAGCCTCACATAATGTGCCTTATTTTTTAAAGCATCATTTAGCTTTACCAAAATAACATCGGTACTGTCTGATGAATAAACAGGACTACCTAAAAGAACGAAAAGCAGAAACAACAGATAATTTTTCAAACCAATTACAGCTATAATGAGAACTACAAATATAAGAAAGTGCAGATACAAAAATGAATTATTTAGTAAGTCGCAAATTTTGAATTTTGTGACAGTAAATCTTATAAAAATCGAATAAAAAAATCTAAGTCATAAAAAAAACACCATCTCAATTGGATTTTTGTAAATTTGAATAAAGTCTATTTCTACAAACTAAAACCAAGCGCAAATGCCTCATTTTATTATTGATTGCTCAGAAAACGTAATTCGGTTAAAATCTGCTGACGACATTATGCAGGATGTTTTTAATGCAGCATTGTTAACAGGTCTTTTTGATGAATCTGAAATTAAGGTTCGTATTAATCCCTTTACGTATTATAAAAACGGAAATTCTTCAGACGATTTTATTCACGTTTTTGCCTACATTATGGAAGGCCGAAATGCTGATCAAAAAGCGAAATTGTCGAGAACAATTGTCTCAAAACTTAAAGCTATACTTCCTGAAGTTCCAGTAATTTCGATTAATGTAATGGATTTCGAAAAAGCGAGTTATTGCAATAAAACAATGATTTAAAGCTTATTATGATATAATAAAAGTTATAGCAATTGTATTTTGTTATTGTAAATGATTATTTTTTTTCCACTCCCGATAGCCATCGGGATAAAGATTAGAGAAGATTTTTTTTCCCATTATTGTTATCTCAATTACTAATGATAAACCTAATCTTTTTTTTCAGGAGCTAATCCCGCTATCCGTTCCAATCTTTTCCTGGCTAAAGAAGCCAGAAAAAGGATTTCCACTTCTATCGGGGCTAGGACAATCATTTTCATAAAACGTTTTCCCGTATCCTGAGGAACGAAGGATCACACTAGAAACTCCACAATCAAAATCGCCAATCTTTGTAGAATCCCGCGTGAGATCCTTCCTCCGTCAGGATGACAAGATTGCGGGTAGCTGCAATGAGCAAAACAAAAAATCCGCGAATATCCGTGTTTTCGCGAAGCGAATCCGTGTCATCCGCGTGCCATGACAAAGATTATCGATCTTCTAGTCTGATCCTTCCTCCTTCAGAATGAAAAGATTACGAAAAAAATTCTATTCTCTTTACTCTTTACTTAACCGCAATCGGTGCTGCTAAACAACTCTCCGGAATATCGAAAGCATTGACTAACGAAACAGCATCGGGACGAATATCCCAACACAATTGGTTGACAATTTTACGGATTGCTTTGGTTTTTACAGCCTCCATGTAACCGTCTTCGAGATACCAGGCTTTGTTTTTCTCAATCTGCGAAAGCGCGTATAATTGATTCAGTTTTGTTAATATATCTTTCGTTTTTTGATCTTCAACTTCTTTTATAGCGAGCTGAAATTGTTCTAAAACGACTCTTTCTAAATACGCCTGAGCAACATCGATCATCTGGTGTTGTACCACATTAAAAGCATCGTAGGGTTCTAAACCTCCATCGACTAATTTTTTAATACGTCGTGCTGCCGAAGCTAAAATCGTTTTTTCTCGATGAATAAAAGCTTGCAAATGAAATTCCGGATCTAGTAAATGCTCATCATCAGTTCTTCTGGTTGCAATTGGATTTTTTTCTGTAATGGCCGTTTTCGCATTTTCGTACACATAATTGATGATGCCTGCAGCGCCCATTTCTCCAAACGATTTTCTGAATTCAGACAAACGGTTTTTAGCCACCAATTGCATTAAAACAGTATTATCACCTTCAAAAGTCGTGTAGATTTCAGTGTCATTTTTTAAAGCATCGATTCGGTTTTCAGACAAATATCCTTTTCCGCCACAAGCTTCGCGGCATTCCTGCAAAATATCCCTTGTACTCCAGGTCGAATACGATTTCATTCCGGCTGCAAGAGCTTCGATTTCCTGCATTTCAGCTTCGGTTTTATTCAGGAATCTGTTGGTCAGGTATTGCAAAGCAAAATGCACGGCGTACGTTTTAGCCAAAGGCGGAATCAAACGGCGTTGGTGCATTCTGTAATTTAAAATCGGAACTTCTGAACCGCCTTCGGGACCAAATTGTCGGCGTTGATCGCTGTAACGAATGGCAATTGTAATTCCGGATTTGGCTGCGGCCAAAGCAGAACGTGGAA
Organism: Flavobacterium bizetiae; assembly: GCF_902804475.1. Classification (GTDB taxonomy): domain Bacteria; phylum Bacteroidota; class Bacteroidia; order Flavobacteriales; family Flavobacteriaceae; genus Flavobacterium; species Flavobacterium bizetiae. Next base: position 12,481 of record NZ_CADCSU010000090.1, on the reverse strand, counting down.
TCCCGATTCGTCCGCCAACCAAAGTGCCCAACATGGTAAAGAAACGTCTATTATCACTTGGTATCGGGCTTTCGAATTCGCCTTTGTCGTTTACAGAAGCAAAACGATCGAGCATATTTTCTTTCGGAATCACTACATTATCAAAACTAATGGTTCCGTTATCTACTCCGTTTAAACCCATTTTATGTCCGCAATCGCCAATGGTTACTCCGTTTAGCGTATTTCCATTCGTATCGCGCAACGGAACCACAAAAGCATTTACTCCATAATCATGACCGTCGATCACTAATTTTGCAAAAACGGTTGCCATTTGTCCGTGAACTGCAGCGTTACCGATATATTCTTTTTGTGCGTTTTTGTTAGGCGTATGAATTGCAAACGTTTGATCGTTATGATTGTAAGTTGCCGTAGTTTCAAGACCTTTTACGTTCGAACCGTGATGGGTTTCGGTCATGGCAAAGCACCCCGGAATTTTTAAGGTTCCAATATCTTTTAGGTATTTGGCATAATGTTTTTCTGTTCCTAACGACTGAACGCTCATTCCCCAAAGTCCGAACTGAACGCCAAATTTGATCACTAAACTTAAATCGTGATAACTTAAGGTTTCCATTATGGCAAAATAGTCCGCGATGTTTTCTCCTCCTCCATATTGTTTTGGATACGCCATATTTCCGAGGTTTTCTTCGGCCAGGATTTTACACCAATTATAAACGGTTTGGCGATACACATTGATATCTGTAGAAGTTTCGTAAGCAAATTCAGGTCTGGAAATAACCGATTTTACTTTATTGATTATCGCCGCTTCTTTACCGTTTAAAATGGCTGTTATTTTCTGAATATCAAAATCGGCATTGGTTTGAGAATTTGCGGTAAAGGAACCTGTTTTTGTTTTAAAGTTCTGAAGCGCTTCTTCGCCTAAAATTCCGAGATCATTTTCTAATTTTATAAAATCAGATTGCAAACCCGAAATGTCTACATCTTTTTCTGAAAGTGCCACTGCAATATCAAAAATTGATTTTATATCTGCTTTGTTCTGAATGCTGTTTTCAATCTCCGATTTCCATTGTGTGAGTTCATTTCGCGAAGGCGGATTTGAAATATCTAATCTTGAAAGTAATTGTTGTTTTTCTTCGGGCGAAAGCCAGGTTAGATCGTTGATAAATTTCTGAATGGTAGTAAACTCTTTTTGAGTCAGTAAATCATCAGACCACACTAAATAAAATAACGGGATAAAGGCTTGGAGCTTGGTATTTTTCATATAATAGTTGTTCGGTTTATATTTTTTTTGCCACTGATTATTATTTTTTGCCACTCCCGATAGCTATCGGGATTCACGAATTTTCACTAATTAATTTGGGCTCTATTGTAGCTTATCACAGCGTAAAAAGTTCACGCAGATTGAGCAGATTAAAAAATTCGCGAAAATTCGTGAAATTCGTGGCTATTTTTTTAGCACAGAAATTAATCATTTTAATCGTATAATCTGTGGCATTCTTTCTCATGTGTTTTATTACACCACTTCCGAATGTTATCGGGAGAGGCAAAAAAAAATCGCATAAAAAAACAGGAATGAAAATACTCATTCCTGTTTAAACATCCTGTTAAGATTCTGGTAATTTATATTTTAAACCAATAAAAAATATAAAAAACCTCACGTTATTTTAGAATCTTTGGATATTACGGTAAACTTTTGCTTCATCGCAAAAATATGATGTGAATTAAAAACCAATACTGCCAGAAATACAATTCCGTATGCTATGATTTGTATGAGTCCAAATTGTTCTTTGTAGAGAAACATTGCCAATAAAAAAGCAATCATGGGATTGATATTTAAAAGCATTCCCACGGTTGAAGAATTAATGCCTGAAAGTGCATATAGATTAAGAAACAACGGAAAAATGGTAAATAATATCGCAATGGTTTCTATACAGAAATAAAATTTAAATTCGGTTGGAACAGGCCCGCTGTACGCTGGAAAAAAAGGCACCAAAAACAACGCAATTAAGGTAATATGAAAGGTTAAAACCAAAAACTTGTCAAATCCTTTATTAACTCTCTGACTTACTAAATAACAGGCGTACGAAAGACCAATAACGATACTAAAAAGCATGTCGGTAATATTGGCGTACGATAAAAGTACACATCCTGAAATGCTTAATCCAACCGCGATCCATTGGGTTTTGCTTAGTTTTTCGTGCAGAATAAAATAAGCCAGCAATGTGGTTAAAATAGGGCAAACCAAATACGCCAGAGAAGTTGCTTTTACGCTAACATGGTTCATGACATAAATAAATGTAAACCAGTTGGTCATGATAAAAAGACTTCCTCCGATGTTTAAAATAATAGATTTGCGCTTTTCGGCTTTTGGCAATGCCTTAAAGGTTTCTACTGCTTCTTTTATTTTTTTTCTTTTGAATGTAAAAGCAATAATCAACATTAGAATACTACAACTAAAAACACGATAAAATAAAATGTCTAACGAAGCATAGTCGTGTATGGGTTTTAAAACCAAACTGAAAAATCCCCAGATTACAAAACATGTAATGGCAGCTATATAGTATTTTGTTGTTTTCACGAGGGGTTTGTTTTGTGGTTACTTTTTTAAGAAACAAATTTCTAAAAAAATAAAATAGCAATACAGATACAGTTTTTGTAAATTGCACCGTAACAGTTTTTATTTTATAAAATTACTTTGGCATGTCAATCAAAGGGATTAAAAGCTTTTAATTTTTGCCATTAGGCACTAAATATTGGTAAAAATTAATTCGGAATACATTGGCGTGCCGTAGGTATGCAACAAAATAATAACTATTGCGTACCTACGGCACGCTAAATTTTATTAATATTCATCTGTTTGCTACCAACATTTAGTGCCTAAAGGCACATTTCATTTTATAATTCGCATTTTAGGCTGAAACATAACAATACCACATTCTAATATGAAAAACTCAAATTACCTCTATCTACAATTTGCTGACCGAATCGAAAAACAAATAAAGTCTGGCGTTCTGAATGTTGGCGACAAATTGCCATCGATACGTGAGGTTTGCGCCGAAACGGGTTACAGCATGAGCACGGTAAGTAAAGCATATTATGAAATCGAAAGCAGATCGCTAATCGAATCGAGGCCGCAATCCGGTTATTATGTGAGTAATATTTCGGCGAGAACGATTCCTGAGCCTTCGCCAAGCAGCCCGATTTTAAAATGTCTTAATATTGACCGTGAAGATTTAATCGATCAGGTGTATGGTAATATGACGGATCCTGATATTACGATGCTTTCTTTGGGCTTTCCTTCGAATGAGCTTCTTCCTATTGCGAAATTAAACAAAGGAATGGTGCAGGCAATGCGACAACTTCCTAATAGCGGAACGAGTTACGAACAGGTAAAAGGTAATCCTAATTTAAGACGTGAAATTGCCCGTTGGTCTTTTACCTGGGGCGGATCATTATCTGAAGAGGATATTATTACGATGCCGGGTTGTACGAGTGCTATCTCGCATTGCTTGATGACCTTAACAAAACCGGGAGATACTATTATTACGGAAAGTCCGGCTTATTTTGGGATCCTGCAATTGGCGAAATCTTTAGGTTTGTACATCATGGAATTGCCAACGAATATGACTACCGGAATTGAATTAGATGCGCTAAAAAAAGCGCTTTCGTCGAAAAAGGTGAAGCTTTGTTTATTGATGAGTAATTTTAGTAATCCGTCCGGTAGTATGATGCCGGCAGAACATAAAATTGAAGTGGTGAGATTGATGGAGTTTTACAACATTCCGCTAATCGAAGATGATATTCACGGCGATTTGTACTTTGGCGCAAGCCGACCAACGAATTGCAAAACCTACGACGAAAGCGGCATTGTGCTTTGCTGCAGTTCGGTTTCTAAAACATTGGCTCCGGGTTATCGCGTGGGTTGGGTTTCGCCCGGAAAGTTTAAAAAAGAAATATTACGTAATAAAATTTACCATACGCTCTCCTCTCCTACTATTACACATCAGGTTGTGGGCGATTTTCTAAAAAATGGCCGATATGAAAATCATCTTAGAAAGATACGCCAGATATTGCATCATAATTGTACCAATTATATCAATACGGTTTTAGAATCTTTCCCAAAAGGTACCAAAGTGAGTCAGCCACAAGGTGGATTTTTTCTTTGGATTGAGTTGGATAAAAGCGTTGATACTGCTGCTTTTTATCATTTGGCGATGCAACACAAGATTAGTATTGCTCCGGGAAGAATTTTCTCTTTTCAGGATCAGTTTTCGAATTGTATGCGCCTGAGTTTTGGTTTGGTTTGGACTAATGAATTAAGAGAATCAATTCAAACTTTAGGTAGATTGCTTCATCGTTAATTTTTTATTTTTTCGTAATCTTTTCATCCTGAAACTAAACTCGACAATCTTTGTCATGGCACGCGGATGACACGGATTCGCTTCGCGAAAACACTGATATTCGCGGATTTTTTATTTTACTTATTGCAGCTAACCGCAATCTTTGTGGAGTTTGTTTGTCGAGCTTCTTGTGTGATCCTTCCTTCGTCAGGATGACAAACTAGACGAAAATATTGTTATGAAAACGGATGTTCTAGCCCCGATAGCAGTGGAAATCCTTTTGTGGCGGGGTTCGCCGCAAAAGATTGGAACGAATAGCGGGATTAGCTCCTGAAAAAAGATTCAGTTTTAAGGAATTGCAATAACAAAAAAAAGCCGGACAACGGCATGAAAAAACGTTGTCCAGCTAACAAAATTGAGAAACCAAAATCAATTTAAATTATAAAACAAAATAAGCGTTGTTTTCCGCTTTTTTACGCTCAGGCTGAAGATGAAATTCATTGATAATATCAAATTCGCTTTGGTATTCGTTCATCATCTGAGTTATATTTCTTTCGATTGTATTGGCAATAGTGGTTACTGGCGTATCTGTAGGACGGTTTTCGAACGGATCCTGCAAATGAATTGCCATTCTTTCGATCAAAAAGAAAGCTGCAGCAATAGCGGTAATTAACGGAATCGCAAACCAACTTAAAACGCTAATTAATCCAAAAGGCAACAATAAAATAAACAAACACAATGTTACTCGGATGTACATACTGTACGTCGTTGGGAAAATGGTGTTTTTGATTCGCTCACATTTACCCATTTCGTCACATAGTCTTGATAAAGTATTGTCGATTTCTACCTGCTGATACATATTGATGCGTTTGTCATTTTTAGCATTTCGCAAATCTCTTGCGTGCAGTAATAAAATGGCATTTGGTATGTTTTGGTGGTTCTTTACAAAACGTAATTCTTCGTCGCTTATCAAACCTTCAAGCGGTTTTAAGGCATCTTTATTTCGTAATGATTCGCCTAAACTATAACACCACGCAATTTGTCGTTTGGCAAAGTTTTCTTTGAACTCATTTGCTTCTACAGAAAAATTGGGGTCTTTATAAAATGTTAATACCTGTCTGATCAATGTTCTGGAATCATTTACAATGGCCCCCCAAACAATTCGGGCTTCCCACCATCTGTCGTATGCCTGATTCGACTTAAAAGCCAATAATAAGGATATAATGGTTCCAATCATCGTGGGAATTGCAATTGGAATATCTACAGGAAGATTGATGAAATAATTGTGAAATACCTCAAATACTATGGTGTAAGCCAGTACTAATGTAATTTCTAATTTAATTTTCCCGAGAACGTACTTCATTGGTATTCTTTTCTTTAATAACATATTTTCGGTCTTAAATTAAACTTATATTTTTTTTGAGGAAAGAAATCTGGCCTTATGCCATTTCTTCATAAAGAGATAAAACCGGAAGTCCTAATCTCTCGTTCATGTCTTTTTTCTTTGTTTTCTTGAATTTGATTTTCTCTCCTTTACGGGTTTCAACTAACAAATCGATATCGTATTTTGAAATAGCTTCAGATAAATAAGGAGCAAATTTTTCGTAGTTGTCGTCGAAATTAGCGGTCTGGCTTACAATTTCGAATGAAAAATTATCATTCAAAAATTGCTGAACATCCTTAACATGCATATTGGCACGGGCGTTTTCGATATAAAGTGCTTTATTAAAGTCTTCTCTGTATTGCTCTGAACCTAAATGTAATATTGGGCATTTTTGGTTTCCGGCTAATTGTACCAAATACTGATGAATTCGTTTTGTTTCTTGTTTATAAGACATTGGAAGAATTACCAGTTTTACAGCAAAAACATCGATAATATGTTTGAAAATTGGAGATGAAAGTCCGTATTGATTGTGTACTTTTATTTTACAGTTTGGAGTATGATCGATCATGTATCGACAAGTTTCAAGTACTATTTCCTGACTGGCGGTTAGTCCGGTGCGCATTTCGCGTAAATAGGCTGAAGAAGAAAAAGTATCCGGAGCATCAGAAACCATCATTAAAATGATCTCACATCCTGAAGATTTTGCCTGGCTGATTGCTGATTTTACAGCACAAATAGTATCATCTTTTAAGGTCGTAGGTATTAGGAAATTTTTCATATGTATAATCGTTTAGTTTATACATACAAAATAACTGCCTGCAAATTAGAGCGGTCTTAATATAAAATTAGATTTTTCTAAGATTCAACATTAGAATTTTTAAGATTGATTTTCTTTATTTTCGACATATTGAAAATAATAGTCACAATGGTTCCTTTGTTTTGCTCTGACTGAACCTGTATTTCGCCATCGTGCATGCGAATGATTTTAGAAGCCAAAGGAAGCCCTAAACCGTACCCTATATATTTGGTGGCAATTTTTCCTCTAAAGAAAGGTTCGTATAAATGCGGAATATCTTCTGGCGGAATCCCAATACCGATATCGTTAATGGCAATTTTGATCATTTCCTGATTCGCAGAAAGCGTTACAAACACTTCGTTATTATCAGAATACTTGACGCCATTGGTAATAATATTATTGATTGCAAGTTCTAAAAGTGGTTTGTTGCAAGGAATTAAAAGCAAATTAGAATCTTTTGGCACAAAATTAAATTTCATACTGACACGATTATCCGGATAAATTTTATCCAAATCTGATTTTACATCCATCAATAATTCGTCGATTCTGGCGATATCCAATACTTGTTTTTTACCGTCGTAACCTGTTTGCGTTAACTTTAATAAGCTTTCGGTCAGGTTTCCTAATTTGGATGCCTGCGCATATATGTTTTCTAATGACTGAATGTATTCCGGTACTTCTCTTTCTTTCAAAAGCATAATTTCAGACTCGGCAATAATCGTGGTTATTGGCGTTTTTAATTCGTGCGAGGCATTATTAATAAAGTTGGCCTGAATCTCAAAAGAGGTTTCTAAACGATCCAGCATATCATTAAAAGTCTCGGTAAGATCTGAAATTTCGTCTGAGTTTTTAACTTCGGGTAATCTGTTGTGCAAGTTAGAAGCACTAATTCTATTTACTTCTCTGGTAATTCTTGCTACAGGATTTATGACACGTTTTGCCAGAAAACGTCCTAAAAAGAAGGCTAAAAATACAAATCCTATTCCGCCAAAAAGCATGATTTTAATGATATAAACTGTTGTTGTAGGCCCTTTTCGATCGCGGGCACCCACAATTACAATATACCTTTGATCTCCTTCTTTGAATACCTGACCTAAATAGTATTTGTTATTTATTTCAAAATAGTCTTCACCTGTTTTTAAAACATTGGTATAAAACTCATTGGGCAAATTTAATTTTGTATTGTAATCAAAACTATTGGCGCTGTTTATTTTAAGAACAAATTCTTCTTCTTCGATAAGTTCTTCAAGTCCATTTTTTTTAAGTTCGCTATAATACCTTATTTTCTCAGGATCGTTTTGAAAATGAATAGAAGCTACAATTTTTGCTCTGTCTTCTAATCGCTTTAAAAAGTGATATCGGTTATTTTCATTAAACAAAACAAAAACAACAATACACAATAAGAGCGTACTAAAGCTTGAAAGGGCAACATATGTAAAAGTAATTTTTTTTCTAATATCCATTTTATGGCTTTATGACATAACCTAATCCCTTCATGGTATGAATGAGTTTAGATGCAAAAGGTTTATCTATTTTTTTTCTTAAATAGGTAATATAAACGTCAACAACGTTGGTGTTCATATCAAAATTAATATCCCAGACATTGTCTAAGATTTGATCTCTGGAAACGATTCGTCCGCTATTTTTAGCTAAATAATACAGTAATTTAAACTCTTTTGCGGTTAAAACAATAGATTCTCCGTCTCTTTTAACTGTTTTTGCACGGGCATTTATCTCTAAATCGCCAACGGTTATACTATCGATTCTTTCGGTTTCCTGATGTGCTCTTCGGTGTAATGCGTTTACTCTGGCATCAAGTTCCCCAAATTTAAAGGGTTTAACCAAATAATCATCGGCACCGGCATTAAGTCCGGTTACAATATTTTCTGAAGTTCCTAAGGCTGTTAAAAGCAAAACAGGCACGAAATTCTTGCTGGCGCGCAGGCGTCGGCAAATTTCGATTCCGTTAATATCCGGTAACATTACGTCTAAGATTACAACATCAAAATTATAATTATGAAGCATTTCGAGGGCTGTTTTGCCATCCATTGCTACACTAACTTCGTTGCTGTTTTCGGCAAATCCTTTACGTAAAATAGATAAAAGATTTGGTTCGTCTTCGACTATAAGTAATTTCATATTATTCGTGGTATGAATAACAAAAATAGGGATTGAGTTTAAAAATATAAATCACAATAGTTATAAATTATGATTTAATTATGAACAATAACTTTTAGTAACCATAAAAAAGCACTCACCAATAGTGAATGCTTTTATATTTTTAAGGATGATTTATTGAGGGGAATTACATTAATTTTTGAAGTTAAAACTTAATACTGCGCCTAAACCAAACTGGTATGTACTAACATAATCCTGAACTGCAACCGGACCAAAATAATACGACCAATAGTAACTATCTCCAACTGCTGCCGACATTGATTGTAAATAAGCATTAATGTTTACAGAAACTACTGAAGCAGTTTTAATTTTTACACCGGCTTTTATATCCCAGGCAAAATAAGTTCCGCTACCGCTCTGAGGTGTTTCCAGAATGCTAACCCCCGCACCAGCTCCCAGATATGGCAAGAGATTAGATCCGGTATCAAAATAATGGGTAAAATCTGCGAGGATAAAATTAAATGCTCCTTTATCTTTACCCGCATTTAATTGCATTCCAGCGGGATTATCCAATGGTATTTTGACATCTGTTCTTAAATATTTAATCTCAACTGAATTGTTTGTTGAAAAGAAATACTCGAATCCTGCACCGTATTGAAAACCGTCTTCAATAGTCGCAGAATAACCATCATAATCTAACTTGTCCGAAAAATTGTAACCACCATACAAATTAAGAGAAAAAGACCTTGCATCTTGTGCGTTCGTTCCTATCACTGACAGGAAAAGAACCAATAAAAAACCGTACTTTTTCATAATGTTTGTTTTTGAAAGTTAAATGAATTTCAAATTTAAGTTTTTTCTTTATAAAAACTAAACTTTTATTAAGATAAAATTCGTACATAAAATTCACAAGAACCTATAAAACAATATTTTACAAATCAGAATGTTTCGCCGGCATTTAGATAAAACCCTTTTGAATTATTCCCCCAGGCATAATCTACAATTAAATTAGTGCGTGTTTTTTTATCGATCAAAATACGCAAACCAAGCCCTGCAGCTGGCTGAACTGACTTAAATAAAGAGATATTATTATCGACATTACTTGCGGTTACGAAGTTGGTAAAAACGGTTCCGCTGATCATTTGATCGCAAGTAATAGGAAACCTGAATTCAGTCGAAAGGTATATTAAACCGTTTCCTCTAAATAATCCTTGTGTATATCCTTCTCCACTTCGGCTACGCTGATCCCAGCCAATTGCGGGTAAGTTTAAATACGGCACTTTTCCTCTGGTAATAAATTGCCCGTAAGCCCAAAGCGCTAAAATATACCTTTCATTTTTGCTCGAGAGTGGTATAAAATGACGATATTCTGCATACAAAACATTACTATATTCCTGATTATGAAACAATACAGGATTAAAACGATAATTGATATTAGCAAACCAGCCACGGGTAGAGTTTACCTGATTGTCTCTTGAATCGTAAACTAAATTAAGACTCATACCGCTTAAGAAATATTCTAAGTCATCAAATCCATGTTTTTGACTGTAAGCGTAATGATAGGTATATTTTCCGTTTTCTACATCTAGATCTTTATCGTCTATACTGGCGTACCAATCCAGATTGACGCCTCCGCCTACATAAAAGTTTTTATAGACTTCAAAAGATACGGTTTGGTGAAATTTAAAATAATCATAGTCCATTGGCTGGGCAATCGAATCTATGCTCAAATTATTTTTCTTGCTATGATGCGGGATAATGTCAGTTCCGAGTCCGTAATTTGGCTGGGAGAATATATACAATCGATAATCGCCGCTTAAAAAAATCTTATTGTTATTGAGCAGGATATTATTCTTGACATTGACCAACCATTGATTTTTAACGGTATAGGTGATCCCTAAATTGGCAATCGAATATTTATCTGATGCTTGTTTTCCTTTGAATGTATATTGCGCTACTGCACCAAAAAAAAATCCGGTTGCGGGCTGAGAACCAATTGCGGGAATAATAAGAAAAAAATTGTTTTTTGAAGTTTTAGCTACATATGAGGAATCTTTCTTTTTGAAGATCTCTAAAATCGTTCTTGGTGGGCATATTTCCGGGTTATTATTTTCGGTTTGTGCTATAGAACTGAATGAAATAAAAAAAACGAACCCTAAGATTTTATAATGATGAAAGTAATTATTTTTTAAAAAATTTACCATGAGAAAGTTTTAATTTTTCGAAATAACATTCAACCTTTATGTAAATATACATCTTATTTTCAACGTTTTAAGATGTGTTTTTAATAAAATCATACATTTCAAAAGATAAAAAAAGCCGTCAATACAATTTGACGGCTTTATAAACTTATAAGTCTTTTTTCTTATTTCGTGATAAACTTTGGGTTGATCAGGTTATCTAATGAATAAATTTCATCCCATTTTTCCTGTGTGATTAGTTTTCTTTCTACCACCACAATATCATGAACGCTTCTATTCATTTTTAAAGCTTCGCCGGCAATACTGGCACTAACTTCGTAACCTAAAATTGGGTTTAATTGTGTAACGATTCCAATGCTGTTCATTACCATATTATAGCAATGATCTACGTTTGCAGTGATTCCAATAATACATTTATCAATTAAAGTCTGGATAGCATTTGAAAGATAATCTAATGAAGTAAACATTGCAAAAGCAATTACCGGCTCCATTACATTCAACTGTAATTGTCCTGCTTCAGCGGCCATAGTAACCGTTAAATCCTGACCAATTACGTAAAAGCAGGTTTGGTTTACTACTTCCGGAATTACCGGATTTACTTTACCCGGCATGATCGAAGATCCTGGCTGACGTGCAGGCAAATTGATTTCGTTGAAACCTGTTCTTGGTCCTGAACTCAATAATCTTAAATCATTACAGATTTTAGAAATTTTTACTGCTGTTCTTTTTAGTGTTCCCATAATCTGAACGTAAGCTCCTGTATCTACTGTAGCTTCGATTAAATCAGGAGAAAGCGTCAACGGAATTCCAACTTCTTTTGCTAAATAATTTACACAAATTTCAGGATAACCTTCCGGTGCGTTTACTCTTGTACCAATTGCGGTTGCTCCCATATTGATTTCAAGAACCAGACTCTGCGCTTCTTTTAATCTTCTAACATCTTCGCCTATCGTTGTGGCGTATGATTTAAATTCCTGCCCTAAAGTCATCGGAACGGCATCTTGCAACTGTGTTCTTCCCATTTTAAGAACGCTTTTAAATTCTTCTCCTTTTGCAGCAAAAGCAACTTCTAAACCTTCTAATGTTTTGATAAAGCTTTCCATTTTCATGTAAAGCGCAATTCTAAAAGCGGATGGATAAGCATCATTTGTAGATTGAGAACAGTTAACATGATTGTTTGGATGCAAAAAGTTATACTCGCCTTTTTTATGTCCTAAGTATTCTAAACCAATATTAGCAATTACTTCGTTGGCATTCATGTTTACAGAAGTTCCTGCTCCTCCCTGAATTAAATCGCTTACAAATTCCTGATCGAATTTACCGGCAATAACCTGATCACTTCCGTAACAAATGGCATCGGCAATTTTAGGATCCAGTGCACCACAATCTTTATTGGCTAAAGCTGCAGCTTTTTTTACATATCCTAAAGCTTTAATAAATAAAGGTTCTTTTGAAATTGGAATTCCTGTAATATTAAAATTCTCTACCGCTCTGAAAGTTTGGATACCATAATACAAATGATTCGGAATATTTAATTCCCCTAAAAAATCATGTTCTTTTCTTGTTGATCCCATATAATATAAGTGCTACGTTTTTTACTTAAAAATCAATGTAAAGCTACAGCAAAATACTATTATAATAAAAT
>NZ_CADCSU010000089.1 GCF_902804475.1 Flavobacterium bizetiae | reverse complement strand
ATTCCAATACTATTAAGTTGTTGTTGGAATTTGGAATTTTAAAAATATTGGAATTTTTGATAGTAAAATTATTAATATGAATATCATTTCACTATTCCAGCATGTAGATGTTGCAGAGAAAATTAAGAACGCTCCTGACGGAAATTATCAGATAGGAGTGGTCATTGGATCGTTTATTCCTTTTGTAGTTTTAATAGGAATTGCATATTGGATGTATAACAGAACTAAAAAAAGAGATGAAAACGGTTATTAATTTGTAAATTTGCAACCTAAAATTCAAATCGATGAGTAATATCAGAATTACAAAACAATTTAGTTTCGAAACCGGGCATGCTTTATACGGTTACGACGGAAAATGCAAAAACGTTCACGGGCACAGTTATAAATTATCGGTAACGGTTATTGGTTCGCCAATCACAGATCGGTCGAATGTGAAATTCGGAATGGTAATTGATTTTTCGGACTTAAAGAAAATTGTAAAAGAAGAAATCGTCGATCAGTTTGATCATGCAACGGTTTTTAACGAAACTACGCCTCATATCGAATTGGCAAATGAATTAAAAAATCGTGGCCATCATGTAATTTTAGTAAAATATCAGCCAACAAGCGAAAACATGGTAGTTGATTTTGCAGAAAGAATCATCGCGCGTTTACCAAAAGATATTTCTCTTTTCTCTCTTAAACTTCAGGAAACAGAATCTTCGTTTGCAGAATGGTACGCGAGTGATAATTTGTAAAAAGAAAAAAGTAAATTGTGAAAGGTAAAACGTTTCACATCTCACAAACCACATCTCACAATACATGAAAAAAGTATATTTCGCTTCAGATCAGCATTTTGGTGCTCCAACGCCTGAGTTGAGTTTGCCGCGCGAACAAAAATTTGTGGCCTGGCTCGACGAAGTAAAGCACGATGCGGAAGCTATTTTTTTATTGGGAGATTTATTCGATTTTTGGTTCGAGTATAAAACGGTTGTTCCAAAGGGTTTTGTGCGTGTTTTAGGCAAATTAGCCGAAATTCGTGATAGCGGAATTCCAATTTATTTTTTCGTGGGAAATCACGATTTATGGATGAATGATTACTTTGAGACTGAATTGAATATTCCGGTTTATCATGATAACAAAGAATTTACTTTTAACGGAAAAACATTCCTGATTGGTCACGGAGACGGAAAAGGTCCTGGCGATAAAGGATATAAGCGAATGAAAAAGGTATTTACAAATCCTTTTTCAAAATGGCTTTTCCGTTGGTTACATCCGGATGTTGGTGTAAGTTTAGCCCAATATTTATCGGTTAAAAACAAATTAATCTCAGGCGACGAAGATGTAAAGTTTTTGGGTGAAGAGAACGAATGGCTGGTTTTATACGCCAAACGTAAACTCGAAACTCAGCATTATAATTATTTTATCTTCGGACATCGTCATTTACCTATGATCATAGAAGTAGGGCAGGACGCTAAATATGTAAATCTAGGCGACTGGATTGGTTACTTCACGTATGGCGTTTTTGATGGAGAAACTTTTGAACTTAAAAAATTCGAGAAATAATTATTGTTTATTTAGCAGGATAAATTCCGATTTTGTGTGTTCTTAAAATATAATTCGACATTTCTTTACTGTTAGAAATCTGAAATTTAATTGCATTCGACATTTTCTTCGGCATATGGCATTCTACACAATTATTTGCCAATAAACTTCCTGACATTGTTTTTAATGTTGTTGCATTATGCTTTAAACCCTGATGACAACTCATACAAATTTTAGAATAGGAAGCTAAGTTTTTAGAAGCATTTTCATGCGGATTATGACACGTAATACAATCCATTTTTTCGCTTTTGATGAAACATTTGCTTTGCGACATTAAGCGAAATTGATTTCCGTGCACGTCAAATGTTGTATCGTTAGGATTTCTGGTACTTCTGTAAAATTCAGATAAATTATCTCCCAGCTTATAATCAAAGCGGGATTTCATCTTCATTCCGTCATTTCCGGAATGGCAAAGTGCACAAGCATCTAGTTTTTGTTGCCTGTTTAATGTTTTATAGCTTACAATGCTATTGGCTACTTTTACGTGTGGATTTTTTAAATGAAATTCGGCATGTTTTTTAGCAGGACCGTGGCAACGCTCACAATCAATTCCGTAAACAATTGTTTTTTTGTCGATAACATCTTCAACTTCTGCAGATAGAAAATTGACTTCGTCAGGATTCTGATTTACGTTTCTGCTGCTAATATTCGAACTGTGACAAGCATAACAGTCTCTCACCACTTTTCGGTCAAAATAAGGCTTGTCAGCAGGGAATCCCGGACTTGTTGCCCAGCTATTTATAGCATTATAATATGAAAGTGGCAATTCGTAAGTATTGTTGTCTCGCCAGTAAACAGATGTTTGTGCATGTTTAGTACCAAAAACGATTTCAAAACGATGCGCCTCAACTTCTTTTCCGTTTTTATATAAAACCTGATACAGGCTATCGTTGCGCTTTTCCATGACAATTTTGGTATCCTTGTCATAAATAAAAGTATGATTTTTTTCGTCGAAATCGCCGAGGACATTTCCTGAAATTGCCGGAGCAGTTGCTTTAAAATGAGCACTTTTTAAAGCCATGTCGTATTGTGTCTGATGACATTGAATACAGCTTTCGGAACCTGCGTAGTCAGGGCCTCGCGGATCAATATATTCATCAGATTTATTGTTGCAGCTTGAAAAGAAAACTGCCAAAACCAAAAAAGTAAAAAGTATTCTGTTTTTTTTCATTGCTGTAAATATACTTTTTTTTGAAGAAAATCAAAATATATTTCAATAATGAAAAAATGATGTTAAAATATTTAGAATGTGTCTTAGTTTAAGCCAACTCCGTAAACATATTCGTCCAGTTCAATTCTGAACAAAGAACCTTCAACTAAATCTTTAATCGATTTTAATTCTTTTACAGAAACAGCAAGATCTATTGAAGCACAAGGAGTTTTAAGTAAAAATTTGTGACAAGAGTTTTTTAATTCACAAGCTTCACAACAAGCATTTTCGATTAAACTGTCTTCGATTAAATCACAAAAATAATTTAATTCCTGTATCGTAAAATAAAATCCGGTTTCTTTAAAAACCAACTGTATTTTATCGGTTATGACTTCGTTTTCCTTTTTCCAGTAAAAGGCAATACCAAAGTTGTTGTGGTATAATTGTTCTATTTCTCTCATTGCAAATC
>NZ_CADCSU010000088.1 GCF_902804475.1 Flavobacterium bizetiae | reverse complement strand
AGACATACTGTAATCTTTCTGTGTACGCTTTACATAGCGTAATTCTTGATCTTTTTCCATAATGATACTTTTTATGTATCGCTATTTCAGGACAAGACAGAAACTTAAAATAAAAAAGCACCAGTTGTGACTGATGCTTTTTTTATGAATATGTCCCGTCCTAGAATAAGTTGACACTAAATCTACTTATTCTAGGACGGGACATCAATAACAAAAAACCTCTCATTTCTGAGAGGTTTTTCCATAAATATAAAACAGTAAATTCTACATATTCCTTCTATACTGCCCACCCACTTCAAACAATGCTGAAGTAATCTGCCCCAAAGAACAAACCTTTGTAGCTTCCATTAAATGGTCGAATAAGTTTTCGTTTTTAATCGCGGCTTCTTGTAGTTTGTTGAGATGCTCGTTTACTTTTGCTTCGTGAAACTGGTGTAAGTTATCGAGCATTGTAATTTGATATTGTTTTTCTTCTTCGGTGGCGCGAATTACTTCTGCCGGAATTACAGTTGGAGAACCTTTTGAACTCAGGAACGTGTTTACACCCACAATTGGGAAATCTCCGTTGTGTTTTAAGGTTTCGTAATACAAACTTTCTTCCTGAATTTTAGAACGTTGGTACATGGTTTCCATTGCACCAAGAACTCCACCACGTTCGGTAATTCGGTCGAATTCTTGTAGAACCGCAGCTTCAACTAAATCGGTTAATTCTTCGATGATGAATGAACCTTGTATTGGGTTTTCGTTTTTAGCCAGACCTAATTCCTTATTGATAATCAACTGAATCGCCATTGCTCTACGTACAGACTCTTCGGTTGGTGTTGTAATTGCTTCATCGTAAGCATTGGTATGCAGTGAATTACAGTTGTCATAAATCGCATACAGAGCCTGTAAAGTTGTTCTAATATCGTTGAAATCAATTTCTTGTGCGTGCAATGAACGTCCAGAAGTCTGAATATGGTATTTTAGCATTTGTGCTCTTTCGTTGGCGCCGTATTTGTTTTTCATGGCTTTTGCCCAAATTTTACGTGCCACACGACCAATAACTGAATATTCAGGATCTACTCCGTTCGAGAAAAAGAACGATAAATTAGGTCCGAAATCGTTGATGTTCATTCCACGACTTAAGTAATATTCCACGTAAGTGAAACCATTAGAAAGCGTAAATGCCAATTGGGTAATTGGGTTTGCTCCCGCCTCGGCAATATGATATCCTGAAATCGAAACCGAATAGAAATTACGAACGTTTTTAGTAATAAAATATTCCTGAACGTCGCCCATTAATCGTAGTGCAAATTCAGTAGAAAAAATACAAGTGTTTTGCGCCTGATCTTCTTTTAAAATATCGGCCTGAACCGTTCCACGAACTTGTGATAAGGTTTTTACTTTTATCTCATTATAAACATCCAAAGGCAAAACCTGATCTCCGGTAACACCCAAAAGCATTAATCCTAAACCGTCGTTTCCTTCCGGTAAATCGCCTTGGTATTTAGGGCGTTCTGTTCCTTTTTCTTTATATATTTTGTTGATTTTAGCTTCAACTTCTTTTTCAAGATCGTTTGCTTTGATGTAATATTCGCATTGCTGATCGATCGCCGCATTCATAAAAAAGCCCAACAACATTGGCGCTGGCCCGTTTATGGTCATACTTACAGATGTTAAAGCGTGTACCAAATCGAAACCTGAATACAGTTTTTTAGCATCATCCAAACAACAAATCGAAACTCCGGCATTCCCGATTTTTCCGTAAATATCAGGACGAATATCCGGATCGTTTCCGTATAAAGTCACACTATCAAAAGCCGTCGAAAGTCGTTTTGCCGGTAATCCTGCACTTACATAATGAAAACGTTTATTGGTTCTTTCCGGTCCGCCTTCTCCTGCAAACATTCTTGACGGATCTTCGCCTTCACGCTTAAAAGGATATAATCCTGAAGCAAACGGAAATTCTCCTGGAACATTTTCCTGTAAATTCCAACGCAGGATATCGCCCCAGGCTTCATATTTAGGTAAAGCAATTTTTGGGATTTGTAAATGTGATAAACTTTCAGAATGTGTTGCAATCTTAATTTCTTTATCACGAACTTTAAACGAGTAAACCGGATTTTTATATTTGGCTACTTTCTCATTCCAATTCAGGATAATTTCCCAATTGTACGGATCTAAATCCATTTTTACCTTATCAAACTGATTCAATAAAAGATTAAGAAATATTTTATTTTCGTCGTGTGGCTGAGCTGCGCTTGGTAAAACAGTCGAGTCATCGATTCCTGCTTTATTAATTTGCGGAACTTTTCCTGAAACCGATTCTATGGTTTTAAAAATTCCGTATAATTTTTGTGCTACTTTTTGTTGAGAAACGGCACTTTCGTCATACGATCTGTTATTCTCTGAAATTTCAGATAAATAACGGGTTCTGTGTGGCGGAATCACGAAGATTTTCTCGCTCATTTCTTTGGTGATCTCAAAAGTCGATTTCAGTTCTGAGGCTGTTTTTTCGACAATTTTATCCATGATCGCTTTATAAAGCGTGTTCATTCCCGGATCATTAAATTGTGATGCAATGGTTCCGAAAACCGGCATATCATCAGGATTTTTATCCCAAAGATTATGATTGCGCTGGTATTGTTTTTTAACGTCGCGAATGGCGTCTAATGCTCCTCTTTTATCAAACTTGTTCAAAGCTACCAAATCAGCAAAATCAAGCATGTCGATTTTCTCTAATTGTGTTGCAGCTCCAAACTCGGGTGTCATTACATATAAGGATACATCAGAATGGTCCATAATCTCAGTATCTGATTGCCCGATTCCTGAAGTTTCCAGAATAATCAAATCGTATTTTGCTGCTTTTAAAACCTGAATGGCTTCGGCAACATATTTAGACAATGCCAGATTTGACTGACGTGTTGCCAACGAGCGCATATAAACGCGAGGATTATTAATAGCATTCATACGGATTCTGTCTCCTAAAAGTGCTCCTCCTGTTTTACGTTTCGAAGGATCGACAGAAATCAATCCGATTGTTTTTTCAGGGAAATCAATTAAAAATCGACGAACCAATTCATCTACCAAAGATGATTTTCCGGCTCCACCCGTTCCGGTAATTCCTAAAACAGGAATGATAGAATTGGTATTATTAGTATGTATCTGGTCAAAAACCGGTTTTGCAATTTCAGGGAAATTCTCTGCCGCAGATATTAATCGTGCAATGGCAGTTGGAACTTTATTTTCGATATGATCTATTTCTCCGTTTAATTTGTCTCCAATAGGATAATCAGAACGTTCTACCAAATCGTTGATCATTCCCTGTAACCCCAAAGAACGGCCATCATCTGGCGAATAAATTCTCGTAATACCATATTCATGCAATTCTGCAATCTCACTTGGCAGGATTACTCCGCCTCCGCCTCCAAAAATCTTGATGTGCCCCGCTCCTTTTTCATGAAGCAAATCATACATATATTTAAAGTATTCATTGTGTCCGCCCTGATAAGAGGTCATAGCAATAGCATTTGCATCTTCCTGAATAGCGGTATTGACCACTTCCTCGACACTACGGTCATGGCCCAGGTGAATCACTTCAACCCCGGTTGACTGAATAATACGTCGCATGATATTAATCGCTGCATCATGTCCGTCAAAAAGAGATGCTGCCGTAACAATTCTTACTTTATTTTTAGGAATATATGGTATTTGTTGTTCCATTTTATGAATATGATAATTTTAAGGGAGCAATTTACAAAATATTATAATATTTGATTACCCTTATATCTTTTTGTTAACAAAAAAAATAATCTTTTTTTGATATCGAGGGGTAACAATCGAAATCGTTATCGTATATATCCTATATAAGTCTTATAGAAATGTTAACAACATGGTAATCTTGAAAAATTTAGATTAAATACAACAACTTGTTTTCCAGATATCTAAAGTAATTTAGCATGGTAGAAAAGCCCCAAATTTTTACCCAAAAACTTTTACCGTCAAGTAATAAACGTAAAAATTTAAAAAATGAAAACATTATATCCATTCGCCGTAATTTTAAGTTTAAGTTTTGTTTTATCTTCTTTTAATAAAGCAGAAAATAACATTGATTCTCATAAAAAAACTTCAACTGTTGCCACCGTTTACCATCATTCTGATGCTGATGTAGACGCAATTTCAAATGATTTCTTTAAAAGATATTCTGATTTGAAAAAATATAAATCTGATGTCATGTCTTTATATAAAAATAGAACTTTAGGAACTATTTGGTTTGATGAAGATGATATCAATGAATTTGGTACTGTATTATACGAAAAAGCAAAAAAAACAAATGATCTGATTATTCCTTATCAAAAAGAAATCGACGAGCTTTTTTCTACATCTGAAACTAAACTTTCTAAAACAGATGCTGATATGCTTTTAAGCTCATTATATATTGCTTACGCTAAAAAAAGCATTGCAGACACTAAGAAAAAAGTATCTTATGATGCTATGTTGAAAGATTTCTTAAACTATAGCACTATCGAAGAAGCCACTGCTACAACCAGCGCAGATGCAGCCAATGTAAAAGTAGAATACGATCAATACTATAAATTGCAGGATGTTCTTAAAAAATACAAAAAAATAGAACGTTCAAATAAATGGAAACCAATTGTTCCGGAAGAAACACCCTATAAAGAATTACGTCCGGATGCCGTTTCCTCTACCATTACTCAGGTTAGAACACGTTTGTATTTATTAGGTGATTTAAAAAACGATTCTAAAAGTAACGTTTATGATCGCGAATTGATGGATGCTGTAATGAAATACAAAGTTCGTAATGGTTTTAAACCTAATTATATTTTAGCCGAAGAACATATTAAAGAAATGAACGTACCGCTTTCCGACAAAATGGAAACCCTAAAACTTAATATGGAAAGATGTCGTGCGATTTCGGCTCTGATTGCCAGTAGCGATGAGTATGTTTTGGTAAACGTTCCTTCATACGAATTAGTGTATGTTAAAAACGGAAAAGTACAAATGACATCGAGCGTATTTGTTGGAGCGCCATTAACTAAAACCACTATTTTTAATGGTGAGATTGACAGAATCGTTTTTAGCCCTTACTGGACTGTACCACAAAGTATTGTAAACAACGAATTGAAAGGTAAAATAGCTGAAAATAAAAATTATCTTGCCGAAAAAAATATGGAAATGGTAAATGGTCAGGTAAGACAAAAACCAGGTCCGGACAACTCTCTAGGATTGGTAAAATTTATGTTCCCAAACCCAGATGATATTTATATGCACGATACACCATCTAAAACTTTATTCGATTTTGAAAAAAGAACGTTCAGCCATGGTTGTATCAATGTAAAAATGGCCAAAGAATTAGCAGTAGCAATGCTTAAAGATTATCCTGAATGGACTCAGGCTAAAATTGATAAAGCAATGGAGGGTAAAACCGAAAACAGCTTTAAATTAGCCAAAAAAGTACCTATCTATATTACTTACTTTACTTCATTAGTAAACGAAAATGGTGAGATTGGTTTCTTTCAGGATGTTTACGAAAAAGATACGGAGTCAACTACTGAAAAAACTGTTACTTTAAATTAATCGCTTCAAAATAAAAAAAATCGGGAATCCATTAAGTTGGATTCCCGATTTTTTTTTTTGATGAGTAGGAGCAATTCTAAACTATCTTTTTTTTTAAACTTATAATGTTATACCCTAAACTTTTAATGGTACTTCATATTTCTTTTTAAATAGACCTTTGCAAATAATTTAAAAGCACTATTCTGCAAAATCAAAACTATGAAAATTACTACCATTAAATCAGTTATGTTTTTCCTTATTTTAAGTCTGACGGGATGTTCTTCTGACGATTCTAATGAAGAAGAGAACATTGTGCCGGAAAAAAACTCATACGAATACTACGTAAATGCTACAATGCAGCAAGCAATTGATGATCTTGGTATAACGATTCACAAAGGTTTAACTCCTCCTAATGTAGAGGGTATTTATACCATAAACCCTTTTTACTGTGCTAAATCTACTAAACCCGGAGATCTTTTTGATGATCTGGAGATAGGTGCATCAACCCTTACACTTTCGAATCAGAATTCTGCAAAACTAAGCGTCGATTTCAAAAATTTCCTGATCTATTCCTTCATGTTTAAAAATGAAACCTGGCAGGGAAAAGGTTCTTTTATATCTGGAGAAGGCAATAAATTCTCTATTTTATTGCATAGCGATGGAGAACTAGCAGGAACTGATCATGTTTCGAAATTTCAAACCCTGATTATCTTATCTTGTGAAATAGATGTTCAGAATAATAAAATAAAAGGTATCAAAAATTTGCAAATGGCATCGATCATGTCTGATGATTATGGTGATCCTCATAAAGATCTAATGGAAATTGGAATGGGGAGATTTTTTACTAATAGTTATGCCGGCGTGAAATAAATAAAAATTCTTACTTACCAATAATTAAATCTAAAATGAGATTTAAAAAATCATTTGTATTTCAATTTTAATTATCGGTATCTTTCTAACTTTAAACTCAAATCTAAATAAAAATCTATTTTATGGAAGACGAATACGTTGAAGTTAGAAAAAGTTGGTGGGAAAGAAACTGGAAATGGTTTGTACCAACAGGATGTGTAAGCATTTTGCTGATTTTTGTGGTATTTATAGCTAGTATTTTCTTTGGAGTTACCTCGATGATGACCAATTCTGATGCGTATAAAGGCGCTATGATCGAAGCACAAAAGAATAAACAGGTTATTGAAAAACTGGGAAGCCCGATTGAAGATGACGGAATGACTTCCGGAAGTATAAACACAACCAACGATAGCGGAAATTGTGATCTACAAATCCCTATAAAAGGTCCTAAAGGAAAAGCAACCTTATTTGTTGTGGCCCAGAAAAAAGGCACATGGAAATACAGCGAAATGAGTGTTTTGATTAAAAACACAAACGAAGAAATTGATTTACTGAAAAAATAACAGGATATAAATTGAGGCAGATTTCTTTAATTAGATTTCTGCCTTTTTTTTATTGAAAAAATGGTATTAGATATAGTATCTTTAGCCATAACAAATTTTCACATTTTCCAGATTATGAATATCCGCCTGTTTGCTTTATTATTTCTTTTCAGTTTTTCTATTTCAGTATTTTCTCAAACCAATACAACAAATCACACCACAATAAACTCATCCGCTACAGGAAGTATCGCTCAGGATGAATATATCAAAATATTGTGGCTGGACAAAAACGGTGCTGTACAACTCAATACGACTTACATTAAAACATTAACAGATCAGCAACGCGCTGCATTAGGCTATATTGCCACTGATGTAAGCAGCGAATGTAACTGGGACGGTGCCAAAAAAGCTGATGAAAGTAATTTGAAATGTAGATTTCTTTGGGCACTTAATTTAGGATATCAATGTTCTGAAACGCATTTATCTTTTTTGAAAAAATGGTTTAAAGAAGATAACAAGGTTTTAGAGCGATTACAATATTGTAACAAAACAGCATCTTCGGCAAAAATTCAGGATCATTTTATTGAAGTTAAAATAATGACTGCAAAGGATACTATTAAAATTCTTTACAGCGCAGTTGGCGAAGATCTCGACAAACAAAAAACATGGAGCTGGCAGGAAGAATCTACTTATTCTTTTACTAAAACCGGCATTAAACAAGTGAACCGAAAAAACATCAACGGTGAATATAATTAAACCAATAAGCTCCAATAGAAAACTAATACAATTATTCTTTTTATTTTTTATTGGTTTTCAATGCATTTCGGCAACAGCACAATCTGATAATTACCATGTCCTTATTAATCGGGTAAAAGAGTTTTCGAAACCTGCGAGGATTTTAAACCAACACATTGACGCAGGCGGAAATGGTTCGGCAGAATTTACAAATGCAGAAAAGCAAGTGCTTCGTTTTCGTTTAGATCATCATAAATTACAAATACAGCATGGCGGAATCGCTTATCAGCTTTTCTATTACAAAAATGATTATTTAGAAAAAATTCAAACCCTAGATGTTAATGGTAAATTAGCCGGAGAAAGAGAATCTAAAAATGAATCCGGAGTACTGTTTGTTATCGAAAAACCTAATTTGTACCTGAAGAAAAAGAAACTCATTGACGATGCCGAAGGAAACATTGACCTTAAAGATGACAGCAACGAAAGAATTATCAGAGTTCAATTGTACGACCAAAATAATATGCTAATACCAGAATTTCAACCTACTTATATCTCCAGCAAAACCTATTGGAATTATAATGTCAGAATGTATTGGCCGTAGAGAAAGCTGATAAGTTACTGAGATACTAAAAACCAAATTATAACTCTATAATTTCATCTCAATTTCTAATCTAGCCCCGATGGAAGTGTAAATCCTTTTGCTTTTAGCTTTAGAAAGCAAAAGATTGAAACGTACAGCGGGACGAATGTTAATTATAAAACAAATTGTTTCTGCTCCCCAAAGAAAATTGTGGCTTTGTTTTTGAATAAGTAGTATTTTTGAAACTTAATAAAACCTACCTAATGAAAAAGATTTTAATTTTATTGCTTGTGTTTTCTCTTAGCTCTCATGCTCAGGTAAAAGAAACTCTAGCTCAAAAACTTGCAAAACTATCAACCAAAATTACAGGTTCTAGTGGTGTAGATATTGCTTCTGGATTAAAAGAGGCTCTAAATAAAGGAATTACGGAACAAGTGAGTAAATTAACCGCTGAAGATGGTTTTTATAAAAATGAGGCTGTAAAGATTTTAATGCCTGAAGAATTACAAAAAGTTGACGCTACATTGCGTAAAGTAGGTTTAGGTTCTCTTGCTGATGAAGGGATAAAAGTAATGAATCGTGCGGCGGAAGATGCTGTAAAAGAGGCTACTCCGATATTTGTTTCGGCTGTAAAAAACATGTCGTTTACTGATGCTAAAAATATTTTGTTGGGCAATGAAAGTGCTGCAACTACTTATTTACAAAAAGGCACGAATACTGCTTTGTACGCAAAATTTAATCCAGTGATTAAAAGTTCTTTTGAAAAAGTGGGTGCCGATGTAGTTTGGAAAAACATCATTAATAAATACAATACGATTCCGTTGGTGAGAAAAGTAAACCCGGATTTGACCGACTATACTACGAATCAGGCTTTGGCAGGAGTTTTTAAAATGATTGCTGTTGAAGAAAAAGATATTCGTACTAATATTAATGCAAGAACGACGCCTTTGCTACAAAAGGTGTTTGCGATGCAGGATAAAAAGTAATTTTTCTGTTAAGGCTCAAAGGTTCAAAGGGACAAAGTATCCTTTGCTCCTATGTACCTTTGAACCTTTGTCACTAAACCAAAACTAAACCATAATGCAAAAAATAACCATTCTGATTCACTGTAAAGACCAAAAAGGAATTATCGCCGCAGTGACTACTTTTATTGCTAAAGTAGAAGGAAATATTACTTACATCGACCAACATGTTGATGTAGAACAAAATGTGTTTTTTATGCGACTGGAATGTGAACTGACAAATCATCACATTACAATCGATAACCTGAAATCTGATTTTGACAAAACAATTGCGACTGATTTTGATATGTCGTGGGATTTATACAATCAGGAACAAAAACCAAAAATGGCTTTGTTTGTCTCGAAATACGATCACTGTTTGTTTGATATTTTAGGACGTTACAGTGCTGGTGAACTAAATGTTGAAATTCCGGTAATTATAAGTAATCACAACGATTTAAGATCAATTGCAGAACGATTTGATATTCCGTTTCATTGTGTGCCTTTTACAAAAGATAATAAAGAAGAAGGCGAAGCGAAACAAATTGAGTTATTACAGCGATACCAGATTAACTTTATTGTTCTGGCGCGTTACATGCAAATTATCACTCCTAATTTAATTGCGCTTTACGAGAATAAAATCATTAATATTCATCATTCGTTTTTACCTGCTTTTCCGGGGGCAAAACCGTATCATTCGGCTTTTAAACGTGGGGTAAAAATTATTGGCGCAACCAGTCATTATGTTACAGCAGAATTAGACGAAGGGCCAATTATCGAACAGGATATTGCGAGGGTTTCTCACATACATTCAGTTGATGATTTTATTATGAAAGGTCGTGATCTGGAACGTATTGTTTTGGCGAGGGCTATAAAATTGCATGCGGAGCGTAAAACTATGGTTTATAGCAACAAGACTGTGGTTTTTTCTTAGGCGTTTTTTAATCGCTAATTTTTTTTTTAACCGCAAAGGTCGCAAAGGATTACGCAGTCGTTAAGTTTTTTATGCTTGGTGTTTGATATTTTTTTGAAGATCACAAAGCTTTGTCTATATTTTTCGGCCACAGATTGTGCGGATTTAAACGGATTTCCACTGTTTATTTTTTTAATTTACATTAAATAAAATTTATTATTTCTATCAAATAACAAACCCGACAGGTTTTAAAAACCTATCGGGTTTATTTTTTTTTAAACTTAGAAGCTTCAAAAAAAACTTTGAGCCTTTGTAACTCTGTCCCTTTGAACCTTCAAAAGAAAAAACCTATCTCACTTCGATTGATAATCTTGGGTCAGAAAAGTTATTTACTTGTTCCATTGTTAATCCTAAAGCGTGTGCTACACCTTCTCCGTATGCAGGATCTGCTTTAAAACAGTTTCTGATATGACGAATCTGAATAAAAGCTTGCGCTCCTCCTACTTGTGCTGCAGTATTTTTGAATAACAATTGTTTTTTCTCATCGGTTAATAAACGGAATAATAAACCTGGCTGGGTAAAGTAGTCGTTATCATCTTCTCTGAAATTGTGTGCCCAGGCATCACCATGTAATTTCAATGGTGGTTCTTTAAATTCTGGTTGCTCTTGCCATTCTCCAAAACTATTTGGCTCGTAGTGTTTACGTCCGCCGTTGTTTCCGTCTACACGCATTGCACCATCTCTGTGGAATGTGTTGTAAGGACATCTTGATGAGTTTACAGGAATTTGGTAGTTGTTTACTCCCAAACGGTAACGGTGTGCATCTCCGTAAGAAAATAAACGGGCTTGTAACATTTTATCTGGTGAAAAACTAATTCCGGGAGGCACGTGCGCCGGATTAAAGGCAGCTTGTTCCACTTCGGCAAAATAGTTTTCAGGGTTTTTATTTAATTCGAATTCTCCAACCGGAATTAGCGGGAAATCACCTTTTAACCAAACTTTAGTTAAATCGAAAGGATGAAAACGATACGTAGCTGCTTGTTCTTCTGTCATGATTTGAACGAACATTTTCCATTTTGGGAAGTTTCCTTCTTCAATAGCATCAAATAAATCTCTTTGATGGCTTTCTCTATCATTACCTACTAAATGAGCCGCTTGTTCATCAGATAAATTCTCGATTCCCTGTTGAGAAACGAAATGAAATTTCACATAATGTCTTTCGTTTTGAGCATTTAGGAAGCTAAAGGTATGACTACCAAATCCGTGCATTTCTCTGTAAGATCTCGGAATCCCACGATCACTCATTACGATTGTAATCTGGTGTAAAGCTTCTGGTAATAAAGTCCAAAAATCCCAATTGTTATCAGCACTCCTTAAATTGGTTTTTGGATCACGTTTTACAGCGTGATTTAGATCCGGAAATTTCATTGGATCACGGAAAAAGAAAACCGGTGTATTATTACCTACCAAATCCCAATTTCCTTCATTAGTATAAAATTTCAAGGCAAAACCACGAATATCTCTTTCGGCATCAGCAGCACCTCTTTCACCTGCAACGGTTGAGAAACGTGCAAACATTTCTGTTTTTTTACCAATTTCCGAAAACAAATCTGCTCTTGTATATTTTGTAATATCATGAGTTACAGTAAAAGTCCCATAAGCTCCAGAACCTTTGGCGTGCATTCTTCTCTCCGGAATAACCTCGCGGTCAAAATGTGCCATTTTTTCTAAAAACCAAAAATCTTGTAATAAAACGGGTCCACGAGGGCCTGCAGTTTGTATGTTTTGATTGTCTGGAACGGGAGTTCCTGTTGCAGTTGTTAATTTTTTGTTTGAATCCATAATGCTGATATTTAATGTTTTATCAAATATACGAAGATATCTTTAGGATATTCATAAACAAAATTGATTGTTATTATATTTTAATAATCAAAAGTTATTTAACGCTGTAGAAAGCTCAGAAACAAGTATTAAAAAATCTTAACTTATATTCAACAAAGTAATAACAAGACCTTAACACCATAAGATTGATATATGTCGGATCTTTGTAATGTAATAAACTGGTTATTTATTATTTTGGTTTTGGTTAGTTAAATAGTGCCGGCGTCTTCGAGATGCCGGCATTCTTTTTTATATCAATCTGGTTTCAGGTTTCAAGTTTTCTTGGTTTCAGGTTGCTTTACTTTGAGAATAATTTTAACCGCAAAGAGCGCTAAGTTTTTTTTATCTAACTGTATGTTTAGAAAACGTAAGGTTCGCAAAGCTTTGTGTTCATTTACTTTGGGTATAATTTTACCACAGAGTTTCACAGAGTTTTTTTTTCACAGAGTTCCACAAAGCTTTAAGTTATTTTTTTGTATAAATCTTCGTGGAACTCTGTGAAAACCTTTATGTATCTCTGTGCTAAAAAAAACGATGCGGTTAAATCAAAATCCAACAACTTGAAACCTGAAACATCTTCTGCCTCATTTTGGATACAACTACACGAGATTTAGATACTTTATAAAAGGAATACTCCCGGATCTTTGTCTTATAATTTTCAAACTAAAATCTAAAAAACGAAATTATGAGTACGATCAAAAAAATTAAATTAGGAAATCAGGGACTTATTGTTCCCAATATTGGTTTAGGATGTATGGGAATGACCCAAATTGCCGGAGCTGATATTTATGGCAAAGCCGATGAAAAAGAAGCTATAGCTACAATTCACCATTCGCTTGAATTGGGCGGAAACTTTCTCGATACCGCAGATTTATACGGACCGCTACACAACGAAAGATTAATTGCAAAAGCGATAAAAGGCAATCGTAATGCTTATAGTATTGCCACTAAATTTGGTTTTGAAATTGACGATAAAGAACAGCTTACCTGGAAATTTAACGGTACAAAGGATTACGTAAAAAAAGCAGCAGAACGTTCTTTAAAAAACCTTGGAACAGATTATATCGATTTATACTATTTACACAGACTTGATCCTAATACACCAATCGAAGAAACTATTGCCGCTATGTCTGAATTAGTTAAAGAAGGAAAAGTGGGTTATATAGGTTTATCAGAAGTGGCCTCAGAAACCATAAGACGTGCTCATAAAATTCATCCAATAACAGCTTTACAAACTGAATATTCTTTGTTTGAAAGAAATGTTGAAGAACTTGGAATCTTAGATACATTACAGGAACTAGAAATTGGTTTTGTGGCTTATTCTCCGCTTGGCAGAGGATTTATATCAGGAGATATCAAAAGTCCGGATGATTTTCCTGCTGATGATTTCAGAAGAAATCTGCCGCGTTTTCAGACGCCACAATTTGAGAAAAACATTCAATTGGTTAATGAAATTATAAAAATGGCCGAAGAAAAACAAATTACACCTTCTCAATTGGCACTTTCGTGGATTGTCTCTAAAAACATCTTACCTATTCCGGGAACAAAACGAGTAAAATATGTCGAAGAGAATATTGAAGCGGCTCAAATGACTTTAACAACAGAGGAAATAAATCGCTTAGAAAAAATTATTCCTCTTGGAACCGAAACCGGAATGCGTTATGACGAAGCCAATATGGCTTTTGTAAACCAATAAAACTTATAGATAGTACGCAGATGATATGGATTCGCTAATGCGAAAACGTAGATTTACACTAATTTTTATAATATGTTCTGTTGTTTGTGTATTATCAGTTCGAGCAAAATCAAAAGTTTGAAAGTAATAACAAAACCAAATCATTAATTTCTAAGGAAAAGTTATCTTTACGATAGCTTTTCCTACCTCATATTTCTTTGAATATTCTATATATTATCTCATGAAAAAAGAAGTCCATATTCCATATACGATTCATTCGATTTCAGAAATGCATTCCTTATTAAAAATTCCAAAACCGGAGCATCCTTTAATAAGTTTTGTTGACTTAAGTAAAATAAGTTGCCATTTTGATGACAATCTTAAAAGTGTTGTATATGATTTTTATACGGTTTGTATCAAGAAAGGCTTTACCGGAAAAATGAGATACGGACAAAATTATTATGATTTTGATGAAGGTGTTATGACTTTCATGTCTCCCGGACAAGTTATTTCTACTGAAGTTTCTGTCGATACTTCGGTGTACGGAGCTATGCTTGTTATTCATCCTGACTTTATTCAAAACTATCCTTTAGCTAAAAATATTAAAGATTATGGCTATTTTTCTTATGCCGTAAACGAAGCCTTGCATTTATCCGACAAAGAGGAAACGATGATTCGTAATATTATGCAAAATATCGAACAGGAATACCTTTCCTCAATTGATGCTTTTAGTCAGGACGTAATGGTTTCGCATGTCGAATTATTACTTAATTATTGTAATAGATTCTACAACCGTCAATTTATTACCCGAAAATCTGCCAATAATACTCTTTTAACCAAATTAGAAATTCTATTAGCTGATTATTTTGAAGGTGATAAAGTACAACAATTCGGACTCCCAACGGTAGCTTATATTTCAGATGAACTAAATGTTTCTCCTAATTATCTTAGTGATATGCTGCGTTCGTTAACGGGACAAAGTACACAACATCACATTCATAATAAAATCATCGAAAAAGCAAAAGAATTACTTACTACTACTTCTTTAAGCGTGAGCGAAATGGCCTATCAATTGGGTTTTGAATATCCGCAATCGTTCAATAAATTGTTTAAAAGCAAAACCAATGTTTCGCCTTTAGAATTCAGAAGTTCGTTTAATTAAATTTTAATTGAAAGCGTGGTTTAACCGCAAAGCACGCAAAGGTTTTTCGCAAAGGTTCGCTAAGATTGCTTACTATAAAAATAAAGCTTTGTGAAACTCTGTGAAAAACCTTTGTGTAACTCTGTGGTAAAAAACTTTCCGATGAAATCTCATTCCAACAGTTGTAGAATTTGGAATTTAAAAATTTTGGAATTTTATTTCTTCAATCTTTCATGCAATACTTTAAAATAAGGAAAAGCCTTTAGCAATCTACTCCCATGCCAGGAGAACATTTCTCCATCTACAAAGATTGTTTTAGCGTGATGCGTAAAACGTCCTATTTCGAAAGCGTCTTCTTCTTTAAAAGGATAAGGTTCTGACGAAAGAAAGACAATATCAGGATCGCCTTCAATGCGTATTTTTTTTATTTCAATTTCAGGATAACGCCCTTTGTCTTCGTATATGTTTGCAAAATGATTGAGTTTTAATAACTCATTTATGTAGGTATCTTTTCCGGCAACCATAAATGGATTCTTCCAGATAAAATAGGCAGCTTTTTGTACCGGAATATCTGCTATATATTTTTTGAAATCGCTTAAAGCAAAAGACAATTTATTATTCCATTTTTGAGCTTCAGTTCTGCAATTAAAGAGTTGACCAAAGTCTGAAATCATCTGAAAATTATCTTCGATCGTAACAATATTCGTTACCCAAACCGGACAAATAGCACTTAATTGATCTACTATTTCTTGCGTGTTTTCTTCTTTATTACAAATGATAATATCAGGCTGAAGCAATTTTATCTTCTCAAAATGAATTTTCTTGGTTCCGCCAACAACTTTCTTAGTCGATTTTAAATGATACGGATGTATACAAAACTTGGTTATTCCGATGATTTTATCTTCTAAACCTAAATCATACAATAATTCGGTTTGAGAAGGCACTAACGAAATAATGCGTTTAGGAGTTGTCTCAAAAGAATGTGAAGTACCTAATTGATCGGTTAGTTGTTTCATAATATTTAGTCCCAGTATACAGTTTCAGTCTCAGTCAAAACTGTGACTGAAACTGAGACTGATAACTTTATTTATTAGCGAGAATCTCTTCCATTTCTTTTTGAACTGATAAAGCTTCTTCTCTTGCCTTTTCTGCGAAATCTGTTCCTTTTGAAGCGTAGATAATCGCTCTTGCTGAGTTGACTAATAAACCTACTTTATCATTCATTCCGTATTTGCAAACTTCAGATAAACTTCCACCCTGAGCGCCAATTCCGGGAACTAGTAAAAAACTATCCGGAACAATTTTTCTGATATCGGCAAAATATTCTGCTTTTGTAGCGCCAACAACATACATTAAGTTGTGGCTATTTTTCCATGTTTTAGAGGTTTCTAAAACTTGTTTGTATAATTCTTGTCCGTTGGTGGTTAAAGTCTGAAAATCGAAAGCTCCTTCATTAGACGTTAAAGCCAACATAATCGTATGTTTATTTTCGAAAGCTAAAAAAGGTTCAACCGAATCTTTTCCCATATAAGGCGCAACGGTTACACTATCAAAATTCAAATCTTCAAAAAATGCTTTTGCATACATGCTTGACGTATTCCCTATATCGCCACGTTTTGCATCTGCTATGGTAAAAATCTCAGGGAAATTCTCGTTGATATAGTTGATCGTTTTTTGCAAAGACATCCATCCTTTTATTCCGTATGCTTCAAAAAAAGCAGTATTAGGCTTATAACCTACTGCAAGATCGTGTGTCGCATCAATTATGGCTTTATTAAATTCGAAAATAGGATCTTCGGTTTCTAATAAATGAGCCGGGATTTTAGTCAGATCAGGATCTAATCCAACGCATAAAAATGATTTTTTTAAAAGAATTTGTTCGTGTAGTTGTTGTGTTGTCATTCTTGTTTTTTTAGTTCTTCTAATCCATCAAAAGTGATTCTTTTTTAGAAGTATGCAAAAATAAAAAAAGCCATTCAATTACGAATGGCTTTTTGATTTTATATTCAGTTTAGACTTATAAATTGCCTAAGTAAACAATTTCTGTTCTTCTGTTTTGTGCTCTTCCAGAAGCCGTTTTGTTAGTTGCCACTGGTTTACTAGCTCCAAATCCCTGCGAAGATAGATTATCAGGATTTACTCCTTTTGCAATTAAAGCATCCATAACTACTTTTGCTCGCTCTTCAGATAATTTCTGATTTGCTTTTGGATTTCCAACATTGTCAGTATGTCCGTTGATGGCAAATTTAGCGTTTGGATAATTTTTCAAGATCTCTTTAATCGCATCTAATCTTCCTGAAGTTTCGCCTTTTTTAGCATCACTTAATGTTGCTTTTCCGGTAACGAAAAAGATCGATTTAGCCTCTACTTTTAATTTTTCTAAAGTAGCTTTGGTCACTTTAGGACAACCTTTATTTTCAGCCGGACCAGCAATTAGAGGACATTCGTCTACATTATCCGGAACTCCGTCTTTGTCAGCATCCAGAACCGGACAACCTTTATTTTCTGCTAAACCGGCAACCGTTGGGCAAGCATCGTCTTTGTCTAAAACGCCGTCTCCGTCAGTATCTGGCCACGGACAACCTTTATTTTCTATCGGTCCGGCAATTGCAGGACAAGCATCTACATTATCTAAAAGTGTATCTCCATCAGAATCTTTCCAAGGACAACCTTTATTTTCTACAGGACCCGCAACATTCGGGCAAGCATCATCTTTATCAAAAACACCATCTTTATCTGCATCTGGCCAAGGACATCCGTTATTTTCCGCCGGACCCGCCACTTTTCTGCAAGCATCTTCTTTGTCGATAACTCCGTCTCCGTCTGTATCTTTAAATTTCTTTTCGTATACCGGAATTTTCATCCCCAAATGGAAATCAGCTGCTTTTGATTCTTTCGAAACTAAATTAGTAAGTATAGAACCTGACCCAATAAAGAAAGCTCCAACTCGTAATCCAGAACCCACCTGCATTCCGCTATATTCCATATAGGTCATTGGTACATAAAAACTAAACCATCTGCTTTCGTAACGTGGTGTCAGCGTAACACGATCAGCTATTCCGTAACCATTGATTTTATTTGCCGAAACCATATTGATATCTCCGTTAAGATTCAAATAGAATTTCTTGTACATATTCCAGTCTACATCAGCATGAAGCGCCGTTGGTAAATTGGTTTTCATTCCGTTTCTTGAAGATGTTTTCGTATAATGTTCGTTAAGGAAATCATAGAAATTATCTGCATCATCAATCATTTCCTGAGTGATGGTACCATTTACATTATAAGTATCCTGTCTTGCTTTTTTGTAATTGATAGATCCAACATCAGTAACCGATAAACCAAAACGCACTTTATATTTATTTAAATCTCTGAAATTATTATCAGCCGGTTTTGCTCTGCTCAAATCATACTGATCGTAATCTGGCCTCCATTCGTATACTAATCCAAAATCAAAACCAAATCCGTTCGCACCTGAATCAAATTTATAATCCTCGTTTGCTTCAAAATCCTGACTTGTTCCCACAGAAATTTCTCCGCTTGAAACAAGAGTTCCTTTCTCAGGATTTACTGTGTTTTCGTTGTATTTAACATTTACATTATTTCCTTTTACATATCCGTTTACACCACCTTGCAAGTACTTGGCAGTAAGACCTCCTTTTAAAAAGTGCTGATCTTTTTGATACAAAACTGCTGCATACGAAAGTCCAAGTTCAGCCCAGGTGTTTGATGCGCCGTTGGCATTTCCTGCATTAAAATTAAAATCGCTTGCTTTATCCAGACCATCTTTTACCTGATCTACCAGATTTCCGTTTATGTTTCTGACGTTGCTAACAGATCTTGCACGTGTAAAAACTGCAATGGTATGTTTTGGAGCAATATTAAACATAAATGAAGGTCCCATGATATCAAAATTAGCAAGACCATTGTTGGCTCCTTTTGGAGTCATTTTAGACTGTGTATCAAAATCATATCCCTTTTTGTAAGTATCAAAAATATTTACTCCGTACAAATCATTGGCTACTGATCCGCTGACAGAAAATATATTAATATCGGTTTTAAAACGAGAATCGGCAATAGACGCCGGATTAAAAAGTACACTTTGTATACCTGCATAATTATCATGCGTGTAGCCTAAATAAGATTGGGCTTTCGCCGAAAAAATAATGGTAATAAATAATAAACTGAGTAGCGTTTTTTTCATTAAAATTTGGTTTTTTAGATAAATTCGGGGGCAAAACTACTGTTTTAGAATTACAAACAGGTTACGCTAACATTGAATTCATGTAACATCTGCAATAAATTATGTAAGAAAAACAAAATGCTTCTTTTCTATTTTTGATAAAGAACATTAAATCAAACAATTATGACCCCACATATCGGAATAACGCCAAAAAACTTAAAAAAAAGCACCACTATATTAGCCACGATTTTATCAAACGAAATGACCCTTTATGTAAAAACCAGAAAATTTCACTGGAATATTTCAGGAAACAGCTTTATGGAACTGCATAAATTGTTTGAAGAACAATACCGAATTTTAGAAGCCAATATCGACGAAGTGGCAGAACGCATTAGTCAGCTTGGCGAAAAAACCATCGGAACCATGAAAGAGTTTATAGACAACTCTACCCTAAAAGAATCTCCTAAGGAATATGCTTCGCAAAAACATATGCTGGAGGAACTTTTAGAAAACCACGAACAATTGGTCACGGAATTCAGAGATTATATTCCGGCTTTTGAAGAAAACAGCAATGATATTGGTTCTGCCGATTTTGTAACGGGTTTACTGCAACAACACGAAAAAATGGCCTGGGTTTTACGCCGCTATCAGGTTTAAAAAAATAGCAAAATGTGAATTATGAAACGCTTTGCAAAATTCATATAACAAGAAAGCAAAACAGAATAAGGAAATTTACATTATTATAAATACTTAAATAAAAATATCATGAATACTACAGAGATAAAAGGAAACTGGAACGAGTTGAAAGGAAAACTAAAACAACAATATGCTGATCTTACAGATGACGATTTATTGTATGATGAAGGAAAAGAAGACGAAATGTACGGAAAACTTCAACAAAAATTAGGTAAAACAAAAGATGAAGTTCGCAAAATCATTGCTGATTTGTAAGAACCTCTGAATCAACCATAAATACCGTCTAGTACAACATATTAGGCGGTATTTTTATGAGAATTTTATTTAAATTTTTCGCTGTTCTAAATCGCTAAGAAGCATTAAACTCTATAACCAAAAATAAATTAATTATCTTTAACCAAATTTCTATAAAATGAAACTATTTATAAAGTTCGATATTAACACCATTTGCTCACTTTTTTTGAAACAAAACCTGGAACAACAAAATGTAAATTTTACGACTCTGGGATTTGGCGAAATTGAAATTGCGGACAATCTTGATGCTGATGCACTCGAATCTTTAAAGAATAATTTACTGCCGTGTGGTTTTGAAGTTGTCGAAAATCAGAAAAGTGTTCTGGTGCAAAAAATAAAAGACGCTATAATTGAGCTTGTTTTCATGGAAGACAGCAATAATTATAAAAGTTCTGTGTTTTTAGCAGAGAAATTAAATCACAGTTACGGCTACTTGTCTAATGTTTTCTCAGAAGTAACATATTCTTCTATTGAAAATTTTATCATTTTACAAAAAATTGAAAGAGCCAAACAATTGATTATTATTAATGAAATGAGTTTGACCGAGATTGCTTTTTTACTAAACTATTCGAGTGTAGCGCATTTGAGTACGCAGTTTAAAAACACCACTGGAATTACGCCATCGGCTTTTCAGAGAATAATTAAGAAACGTAGAGAAAATTTAAAATAAAACCCATAATACCATACTAAAATGCAAAAAAACGCATTATACATTCTATTAGCTGATGATGATGAAGATGATCGTCTTTTTTTTAAGGATGCTTTTGAAGAAATAAAAATTCAGACAAAGGTTGATTTTGTTCATGACGGAATGCAATTGATGGATCATTTGATGGATCCTGAAACTAAATTACCGGATATTTTATTTCTGGATTTGAACATGCCTAAAAAAACAGGTAAAGAGTGTTTGATCGAAATAAAAAAAACAGAGCATCTTAAAAATATTATTATTGCCATTTATTCTACTTCATCATCTGAAGAAGATATAGAAGACACCTTTATTCAGGGAGCCAATATTTATATTAAAAAACCGAGCGATTTTAATACGCTTAAAAAAATAATTAATGAAGTTGTTACAGTAAACTGGCACTATCATACATCAGGTTTAAATCGTGATAATTTCCTGCTTCGACTAAAATAATAGCATACAATGAAATGGATACCAAATTTTAATTCTTCAAACTCATTGAGAGTTATTTTTGTAATCGCGGTTTTCATTCTGTTATTTCTTTCTTCTATTGCTTACAAACACAATCGGGATTTAGATGAATCCAGTAAAGTGGTAATGCATACGTATGAAATAAACATTCAATTAGAGCGATTAATGTCGGCAATTAAGGATGCCGAAACGGGGCAGCGTGGCTATATCATAACACGAAATGCACGATTTTTAACGCCTTATATTTATTCGCGCGATAAGGTAAATACTTCGTTTATTACCTTAAAAAAGCTTACTGCCGATAATCCGAAGCAACAAAAAAACCTTGAAAAATTATTTAAACTAATTATTCAGCGTTTTGTTTCGTTCGAAAATTGTTTAAAATACAGCGATCCCAAAACATATGATAAGAGAAAACTCGACAATCATATGTTTGGTGGTCGAATCCTGATGGAGAACATTCGTTTTCAGGTAGACGAAATGAACGATATCGAGAAAAATTATCTGGCAAAAAGACTCAAAATTTATGCTGCCGAAATTTCTTTAAGTCCCCTATTTTCTATTTCCTTATTTCTTGTGGCCTTAAGTTTTATCTTATTAGCTTACAGACAAATTAGCCGTGACTTTGAACGTTTGAAGATTTACAATAAAAAACTCTTAATTTCAAGCGGACTAATGGCTGAATCTGAAAGCATCGGAAAATTCAGTACCTGGCAATGGGATCTTGATTCTGATAAAATAGACTACTCAGACAATCAATATCGTTTACTGGGTTTTGAACCTAATGCTTTTGTTCCTGAAAAAGAAACTTTCCTGGAGTTTGTACATCCTGATGACAAAGAAAAAGTAGCAAAATCAATGGAGAATATTGTTGTAAAAAAACAATTACCTTTTGTTTACTACAAAATCACACGTCCGGATTACGAAATAAGATACTTTAAATCTACCGGAAAATTATTGACGGATCAGCAAGGAAGTAAAATTTTACTCGGAATTAATTTTGATATTACCGACGAACATTTATTAAACATCGAATTGGAGGAACGCAACAGAGAACTGGAGAAAAGCAATAAAGAATTGGCTTCTTTCAATCACGTTGCAAGTCACGATTTACAGGAACCTTTACGAAAAATTCAAACTTTTGTTTCCCGAATTTCAGAAGCCGATAAAGCTGTTTTGTCTGAAAGTGCGAAAGCGTACATTTCTAAAATTGAAGTTTCGGCAAAAAGAATGCGTGTGTTAATCGACGATTTACTTTTATTCTCGAGAACCAATACAACTAAAAAGGAATTTATAAAATTAAGTTTAAACGAACTGCTTGAAAATGCCGAATCTGAATTGGCCGAAATCATCGAGGAGAAACATGCTGTAATAACTGTTTCGAAATTGCCGAAACTGGCTGTTATTCCGTATCAGATTGAGCAGCTTTTTATTAACCTTATCGGAAATTCATTAAAATACAGTCAGCCGGATATTGCTCCTGAAATTAAAATCGAAAGCGAAAAAGTAAACTCAAGCGATTACCCGGATTTATTAGAACCGAATGTAAAGAAATTCCATAAAATTACTTTTACAGATAACGGAATGGGATTTGATCCTCAGTTTAAAGAAACGATTTTTGTTTTGTTTCAGCGTTTGCATTCTAAAACAGATTATCCCGGAACCGGAATTGGTCTTGCCATTTGCAAAAAAATCGTAGACAACCATAAAGGTCATATTATAGCTGACAGTACTCCTAATAAAGGATCTGTTTTTACAGTTTTTCTTCCGGAGTAATTTTTAGTTTACAGCTGGAAAAAGTTTACAGTCGCAGTCACAGTTTACAGTAAAACCGAGACTGAATACTGAGACTAAATACTGAGACTGATCCCGATAGCTATCGGGAGAGACTGAAAACTAAGACCGAAATCTGTAGGA
The DNA here is from genome assembly GCF_902804475.1 of Flavobacterium bizetiae. Classification (GTDB taxonomy): domain Bacteria; phylum Bacteroidota; class Bacteroidia; order Flavobacteriales; family Flavobacteriaceae; genus Flavobacterium; species Flavobacterium bizetiae. The sequence continues at coordinate 4,926 of NZ_CADCSU010000088.1, read as the reverse complement.
AAACAAAATACCTCTAAATTATACTCAACATAAAAAAAGAAACCATAGACAAACTGTGGTTTCTTTTTTTTGCTTTAAACTTTAATAAATAACCCCTTGAAAATTAAAGGATAAAACACCCATATAAACCTATTATGGGAATTATATAAAGATTCTTTTTTATGCTGTAAAGCAAAATGTTTGTTTCGTTAGCATCTTTGTAATGTAATACTTTATGAAGTAATAATGAAAGCAGTGCATCAGTTAAAAGTGACAATTTTGAGACAATTTTTTTTATTGATAATTATACTTTGCATCACGTCGTGCAACAAAAGTAATCCGATAGAAACTTCACTTAAAAATGAAACTTTTAATAAAACGGAAAAAGAAGAAATTGAAGCCTTTTTTTTTATTGCGACGGCAAATGTGACAAAATCAATTATTTCTAAAAGTCAAATTGCACAACAAAAAAGTTCAGATTCTACTTTACAGGAATGGAGTAGAAAAATAGAAATCAATCAGAATCAATTGTTGCAGGATGTTTCTAAAATGGCCAATAAAAAGCTCATTATTATTACAGAAATTAATGCCACACACAATAAACTAGATTTATACGAACTGATTGACGCCGATAGTACTGATTTTAATAAAGCTTATTTGAGTTCTATGACAGAATCATTAAAAGAGCAAATTGGATTGTTTGAATCCATTTCGAAACAAACAAATGACAAGACGATATTAAAACTAGTGTTACAATATTTACCTGAACAATATCAAAACCTGCGCGAAATGCAAAGGCTTAACAATGAGATTAATTAAATGCCTATATATCTATTATTAACTAAATTATTTTAAACTATGAAAATGCAATCAAATTTTTTATGCGCCTTAACACTTTTTTTAACAGCTTCATTTGGAATGCTACACGCTCAGGACAATAATGTAAATACCGAGTTTGGTATAAAAGGAGGATTCAATATGTCTAACCTATATGGTAGCGGAGATGACGTAGATGATAACAATGTATTATACGGATTTAATGCCGGAGTTTATGCCACATTACCTATCTCAGATTTCATCGCTATTCAGCCAGAGATTTTGTTTACTACAAAAGGAGCAAAATTAGAATATAACAATGCTCTTGTTTCAGGAGATGCAAAATTTAAATTAAACTACATCGAAGTTCCTTTATTAGTAAGAGTAAACATCACCAAAAATTTTAACGTTCACGCCGGTGGTTATGCTTCATATTTAGTAAGTTCTAAAGTAAAAGGTGACGGAGATATTAGTTTTGACGAAAATGTAGACACTGACGATTTAAACAAGTTTGATGCTGGTATCGCTGCAGGTGTTGGAGTAGATTTTAGTCCTCTAAGCATTGGTTTACGTTACAACTACGGATTAACAACTGTTGGAAAAGAAAGAACTGTTGCAGGAACAACCTATACATTTCCAGATGCAAAAAACAGCAACTTAACTTTATACTTATCGTATAAATTGAACTAAAAAAAAAGAATTATTAACCCCTTAATATAAAAACCATGTCAAATTTATTATATACAATCGCGGTAATTCTGGTTATTCTCTGGGCTCTTGGGTTCTTTGTTTATAGCCTTGGAAGTATCATCCATATATTATTGGTAATTGCAATTATTGCAATACTATTCAGACTGATCAAAGGTCGAGAAGTTTAAAAATCAACATTATAAAAAATTATATTAATCACTAAATCAAATATTATGAAAGCAAGTAACACAATTTTAGGAATTTTAGGAGCTGCAGCTGCAGGAGCATTTTTAGGTGTATTATTCGCACCGGACAAAGGGTCAAACACTAGAAAAAAAATTAAAGATAAATCAAAAGATTACGGAGATACTTTAAAAACAAAATTTGACGGAGTTGTAAGCACTATTACTGCAAACGGTAAAGATATTATCGAAGAAGGAAAAGCAAAATTCAACCAGGCAAAAGAAGACTTCAACACGATCAAAGATGAAGCAAAAAGTGTAAAAACGAACTACTAAAGAGTGAAATTTTTAAACCATAAATACCCTATATCATGGAATCAAATGCAACAACAAACGAGAACTTAAATCTTTATGAAAAAGCTGAAAACTATACCAAAACTAGCTTAGAATTAATTAAGCTTAAAACGGTATCAGCAGTAGCAGATGTTTTATCAACATTAACATCAAGAATAGCAGTTGGCGCTGTTGTTGCATTTTTTACCTTATTCCTGAATGTAGGAATTAGTTTATGGCTTGGTAAAGTACTTGGGGAGTACTATTACGGTTTTTTTATCGTAGCACTTTTTTACCTTATCGTTGCAATATTCATGCATACTTTGCAACATAAGATCATTAAAACACCTATTGGAAACATGATTATTTCCAGTATTTTAAAAGAAACTAAAAAAGATAATACAACTGATTTAAATTAATTAATAACTAAAAAAGACTGTTATGGAAACTATTTACACTATTGATGGATTAAATCAGACGATTCAACAATTAGAAATTCGACAGGACGCAGAATGGTGCGCTATAAAAGACGAAATCGACGAAATTAAGCATAATTTAAAGCCGCTTAATCTTATCAGGAATACAGTAGAAGAAATCAACGAAACTGTAGGTTTTAAAAGCAATCTGGCACAATCAGCAATAAGTATTGGGATTGGCTACCTCGCAAAGCGATTTGTAGTAGGAAAAAGCACCTCAGCATTCAAAGGTATTTTCGGATCCTTATTACAGCTTGTCGTTACTAATTTAGTTTCAAAACCACATCATGATTCCCAAAAAGAAGAATCATCACAACAAGAATCATCAAGAGAGTAATTGTCTAACTCAAATTTATGTATTATGGAAAAGTTAAGCGAAATAGTATTAAAAAATGGTGTATACGTTTACTCGAATCTATATAAATGTTTCGAATTTTCGAGAGTATTTCTAGGTATCTAACTTGCTTTATACGTTTTATAAACAAACGGTTAAACAGTTAATATCCTTCACTATATTTCTTAAGGTTCTGAGATACTGAGTTGCTAAGGTTCTAAGATTTCTTTTGAAAGTCTAAAACCAGACTTTGTCTGAACCAAAAAAAGCCCCTGTTTTACTAATGTAAAACAGGGGCTTTTTATTTTTAACAATATTTCAAACTCTAGTCAGAGGTTTTCAAGCTTGATAAACGGAATGCAGAATATAAATCATGAGAATTTATTGCTACAATATACTGTGATTACCCGCATTTGCAAGTACCTATATTACGATTATATATATTGCGATTATAAATATTACCTTCCAGTGGTTGAAACCACTGGCTATGTTTGATCATTATGGTCAAAAAAAAAATCCTGTTTCACGATTAGTGAAACAGGATTTTTATATTTATATAGATAGCAAAAACCTTTGCCCCTCTGAACCTATGTCCCTAAAAACTTAGAACCTCAGCAACTCAGAACCTTAGTCCCTTAAATTAAAAAACCTCCGAAGCCTCTTTCAATTTCTCCATATTGTTTACCAACTGAAGCTCAGCAACAATTTTCTGAATGTCACCATTCATGATATTTCCTAAATCGTATAAAGTCAAACCAACTCTGTGATCTGTTACACGACCCTGAGCGTAGTTGTAAGTACGAATCTTAGCCGAACGGTCACCAGAACTTACCTGCGATGTACGTTTTGTAGCATCTTCAGCCTCTTTCTTAGCCAATTCCTGTTCGTACAAACGAGAACGTAAAACGTTCAACGCTTTATCTTTGTTTTTATGTTGCGATTTCTGATCCTGACATTGCGCCACCAATCCTGTAGGAATGTGCGTTAAACGTACCGCAGATTTCGTTGTATTTACAGATTGTCCTCCAGGTCCTGATGAACAAAAGAAATCAACACGAACATCGTTCATATCAATCTGTACATCAAACTCTTCCGCTTCCGGTAAAACCATTACTGTAGCTGCAGATGTATGTACACGACCCTGAGTTTCAGTCTGAGGAACACGTTGTACACGGTGCACTCCAGCTTCAAACTTCAAAGTTCCGTAAACATCCTCTCCTGATACTTCAAAAATAACCTCTTTAAAACCACCAGAAGTTCCCTCGTTCATATCTACTACCGAAGTTCTCCAACCCTGGTTCTCACAATATTTGGTATACATTCTAAATAAATCTCCGGCAAAAATACTCGCTTCGTCCCCACCCGTACCTGCACGAATCTCGACCATCACGTTTTTAGCATCTTCAGGATCTTTAGGGATCAACATAAACTTGATTTCTTCCTCAAGTTCAGGCAATCTTTCTTTTGCTTCATCTAGTTGCATTTTGGCCATTTCAACCATATCTGCATCACTTCCATCAGCAATAATTTCGTTTGCCTCATCTATATTAGCCATCACAAGTACATATTCATCGCGCTTTTCAGCCAATGCTTTCAGGTTTTTGTACTCCTGATTCAATTGCACATAACGTTTCTGATCAGAAATAACATCCGGCTGGATAATCAAGTCCGAAATCTCGTCGAAACGCTGTTTTACTATTTGAAGTCTATCTAACATTTTCTAATTCCTTTTATTGGAGTGCAAAATTACGAAATTTTTGTTTAAAATTCTATTATTGATTTGTTGTGTTTTTTAATGGTGAAATTTTATCTAATTAGGATCATTTTTAGGAGCTATTTCCTGTTATCCGCTACAATCTTTTGTGCAGAACACCGGCATAAAAGGATTTTCACTTCTATCAGGGCTAGGGGTTTTCGGGTTTATCTAGGCGTTTATGGTTTTCCGTAAAGATTTTTGTTTCAAAGAAATTATTTTTGCAAAATATTTTATCATTTTTCGACATTCACTCTTCATCAGAACATTTGTAATCTTTAGTTGAATCTGTAAAGCATAACATTTAAATCAGCAAGTATATAGTTAAATGTGGAAATTTAAAATTGCGAATATGAAAAAATA